>JALSID010000142.1 GCA_026981825.1 Planctomycetota bacterium | reverse complement strand
CCTGCAACAAGTCGCGGGCCAGATAGACGAGCTCGCGCTGCCGGAATTCGTCGGGATCACGCAGCATGCAGAGGCGGTACATGTACGCCACACGTTCTTCGATCGACTCTCCGGCCTCCCGCAGGGTACGCTCCGCCAACCCCCTGGCCGCCTCCACATACTGGGGATCATTCCACAGCGCCAGGGCCTGCAACGGTGTGTTCGTCCGCTCTCGCCGCATGCAGGTCGCTTCCCGAGAGGGGGCATCGAAGATACTCAACTGTGGGGGCGGCGCCGTCCGCTTGATGAACGTATAGACCGTGCGGCGATGGACCTTGTCATGGCCCACGTCCTTTACGAAACGCACCGTATTCGAGCCGGTATAGCCCACCGCGAACCAGAGGCCATCCGGCTGGGGAGGCTTCACACTCGGCCCACCCATCTTCAAGCAGAGGAGCCCGCTGACGGCCAGCGCCTGATCCCGCAGCATCTCCGCATCCAGCCGGTACCTCGGCCCCCGTCCAAGCAACCGGTTCTCGGGATCGCGCTTGTACAGGTCCGGCGACACCCTGGACGACTGCCGATAGGTCGCGGACGTAACCAGGAGCCGCATCAGCCGCTTCACATCCCAGCCATGGTCCTGGAAGTCCACCGCCAACCAGTCGAGCAGCTTCGGATGGCTCGGGGGTTCCCCTTGCACACCAAAGTCCTCGGCAGTCTTGACGATGCCGATGCCAAATACCTGCTGCCAGAACCGGTTGACCGCGACCCGGGCAGTCAGCGGGTGGTCGCGATCCACCAACCATTTGGCAAAGCCGAGTCGGTTCTTGGGTAGATCCGGATCCATCGGCGGCAGAATCGCAGGCGTCGCACGCTCAACCCGTTCGCGCGGCTTGTCGTATTCCCCCCGGTACAGAATGTACGCCGGCTTGGGCTGCTTCCGCTCGCGGAAGATCAGCGTCGTGGGGATCTGGCGGTCCAAGTCGGCACGAGCTTTCCGCACCGCAGCTAGTTGCTTCCTCAGGCGCACGACATCCTCATGGTCCGCCACCTTCTTCCGGTAGTAGTCGCGCAGCTTCGCTCGCGCCTGCTCATCCCGCTTCTCCGCCGGCGTCCTCAGCATCTGGACGATCTCCTCGGGCAACTCCGCCACAACGTTCGCGTCCTTCACTGCGAAGTAGAACCCCGTGGCCCCTCCGTAATTCATAATTTTGATCAGCAGGTGGTTCTCCCCCTTACGTAGCTTCAGCTCGATCACGTCCTGATCGGGAGCCACGACCCGCCTGACGTCCTTCTGAAAGACAAGCTGGCTGTTGAGGTAGACCTTGATCCCATCGTCGCTCCCCAGGCCGACTTTGATCGTCCTCTCTTCTTTGCTCGTGATCGTCCGGTACAGGAAATTGGCCGCTTCATCACCAGGTAGGTCGGTGTGTGGCTTGCCATCAACCCAGTCCGGACGATGTTGCCACTTCAATTCACCATCTGCCGTCTTAAACGTAGCGTTCAAATCGATGGGCTTCCCTTCGGGCCCATGCTTTCTCGAGACGAGGTAACGGCGTACATCGGGAAATGGGCCAACCCAGTACCAGTCGCCCAACTTGAGCTCCGACCGATCGGCCGCTTCGATCTCGGCCAGGATCGCCTTCTCCCACTCCGCCTGAGCCTTATCCACTTCGGGCCACGGAGCGGCGAGCTTCGCCTCCAGTTGGCCAATCTGCTCGTCCAGGCGCGCCAACTCACGCTTCTGCAGGGGAGTCGGCACCTTAATCACGGGCGGTGGGTCCTTGCGATTGCCGTCCATCGGACTGCCGTCCAGGCTGTTGAAGAACCCAAACATCGAGTAGAAGTCCTTCATGGTGAAGGGATCGTACTTGTGGTCGTGACAACGAGCACACTCGAAGGTCAGCCCCATGAACACCGTCGCCGTCGTGACCACGCGGTCCACCACATTGCGCACGTAGACCTCCTCAACAATCGAACCACCTTCGTTCGTGGTCACGTGACAACGGTTGAACCCGGTCGCCACCAACTGATCCAGAGTCGGATTGGGCAGGAGATCCCCCGCAAGCTGCCAGATGATGAACTGGTCGTAAGTCAGATTCTCGTTGAAAGCCTTGATCACCCAGTCGCGGTACGGCCACATCTCGCGGTAGTTGTCCAGGTGGAGGCCGTGGGTGTCGCCATAGCGCGCCGCGTCCAGCCAGAACCTGGCCATGTGTTCGCCATAGCGCGGGGAGTTCAACAGCCGATCCACCCACCGTTCGTAGGCATCGGGCCGCTTATCGGCCAGGAAAATCTGCACCTCCTCTGGCGAAGGGGGAAGACCGGTGAGATCAAACGTAACCCGGCGGAGCAAGGTGAGCTTATCGGCAGGCGGGGATGGGTGTAGGCCCTCGCGATCCAAACGCGCCAGGATGAACCGGTCCACAGGAGTTCGGCACCAACGAGGGTTCGAGACGTCGGGAACCGGCGGCTTAACCGGCGTCCGATAGGCCCAGTGTTCCTCCCAAGTGGCACCCTGTTCGATCCAGCGGCGGATCGTGTCGACCTGTTCCTTCGTCAGCACGCGCTTGGCTTCCGGAGGGGGCATACGGTAGCTGGGATCCGGGCTCGAAATCCTCCGAAAGAGTTCGCTTTCCTCAGGTTGGCCCGGCACAATCACGACCTTGCCCGAAGCCGCCTTTCCAAACGCCCCGTCCGGCACGTCCAGCCGAACCCCGCCCTTTCTGCTCGCCGCGTCAGGACCGTGGCACTGGAAACAGTTCGTCGCCAGAATGGGACGCACGTCGCGGATAAAGTCGAGCCTCTGATCGTCGGCCGCGTAGCCAAGGGCCACGATGGCAGAAAAGACGGCAGCGCAAACCGCTGTCCGCGCCGCAATCCGGCTCAGAGAAGTCATGCCCACTCCTCTTTGGCGTGCACCTCGTTCACCGTGTGGATCCGGCCGGTCGTTTGGTGGGATCTTTTCCAATTCTCGGCCAGCCCAGGGCGGAATCCCACCCTGAGATGCCTCTTCTACATATTAACCGCGATTGATGCGACTTGGAAGCCCACACCGGGTTTCGGCAATCGTCAACGACCCCGAGCCATCGTATCTGAGCGAGCCGCACGAGTCTAAGGCGAGACGTCCAGCGCGAAGGCGACGCGAGCCACCGCTCGACACCGGCAGGAGCACGGCCGGCAAGGCACCGGATCGGGTGCGATGTGCGGGGCCCCCCTTCCGACCGGGGCACAGCAAGGGCGCGCGAAAAAAGGCCCGCGGCGCTTCTGGCAGCCGCCGCGGTCGCCAGGGGCTGAGGGTGGCAGGCGGCTGCCCCGGCGTCGGGCGGGGAGGCGGCGGTGCGGACCGGTTCCACCTGGCGGTGCGGGTGGCGTTCCACCGCCAGGGGGCCGCCGCACTCCCTTGCTGCCAGAGCGCCCCGCTGGGCCAGTTCAGCACTCGCTTACACCCGCTCACACGATGGCCAGCTCGAACAGGTCATCGAGCTGCTCGGCAAAAGGATCCAAATCGGCCGAATCCTTGCCGTCGTCGCGGTCGCCGGAAAAGACGCTGCTGTCAAGCAGCGTTGCCACGCTCGGATCGAGCACCGGAACGTCTGCGACCTGCTCAATTGCCGCATCAGCGGCGCTGACCTGGTCCCGCAGCTCGACGTTGTCCTGCCCAAGCTCTTCTCGCTCCAGAACAAGCGTCTCTTCCTCGGAATCGGCACGGTGCTGGGTGCTGTCGTCCAGATCCACCGCATCCCCGAACCGCGCCTCGATCAGATCCAGGTCGGCGCCGGGAGCAAGTAGCGGGTCGTAGACGCCACGCGGCGCGTTCGGATCCACCGGGGTAGCCGTGTCCGGAACCGAGACGGGAAGGGGCTGAGCGTTCGAAATGCGAAACATCAGAGCATACGCGCCAACGGCGAACTCATCGAACCCCTTGCCGGTCGCGTTGATGTAGTAGACCTGACCCGGCTGAACCTTCTGCCATAGCGTGATCGTCTGACCATAATCACCGTTCACGGCCTTGATCATGTTGCCCTGCCCGTCGTACAGGACCAGCCGTGGGGCGAGCAAGCTCAGCTTCGTGGTATGCATCCGAACCATCAACTTCGAGCCGGCGCCAGCCGGAATGCGGATCTTGTACCAGTCGCGATCGGTCGGGGTGGTGATATCGACCCCGTTGAACGTGTAGCGGAACTGGCTGTCGAGCTTGTTCGTCACGTTGATCGGGGAGCTCCGCGAGACGCCCCGGCCACCCTTGTCGTAGATGTCGTGCTCGCGTGCTCCATACAGACTGCGCAGGTCGTCGATGTCTTCCTGGTCAGGGGTGAGCGAATAGGGCAATCCACTCCAACGCATCACGGGGCTGCCAGCGTTATGATCCAGCCCCAGAGCGTGCCCGCCTTCGTGAGCCATGATGTAGGCGAGAGAGCCCGTGGGTGACCACAGATCGATGTAATAGCTGTTCAGGTCAATGTCACCGGCCTCGGTGTCCTGCCGCGGCGGAGGAGGAGCTGCCAGCCCGTACACCCCCTCGCCCAAATCGAACATCCCAATCCGAATGTCGCCAAAGTCGACATCGCCCTGCACGTTGTAGTCCGGCGTCGAGCCCGCCCTACCGAGCTGGGAGCCGTCGTCGCTCACCAGAACGAAGTTGATGTTCGCGTACTGGGCCCACATCTGCAGACCGCGGAGGGCCTCCTTCTTCCATTGAGCGACGTCGTAGCCCGCCGCATTGACCATTGCCCACGTGTTCGACGGCGGAACATTCACCGTGCGGCTCTCCGTGCCATCCGGCAGAAAGCTCACCGTGATTCGCTCGGGGTGAGGCCATGCCGCGTTCGGGATCAGAGCCAGCAGAGTACGCTCTTCGAGCCGCTCAACCGCGAACCGCGACGCCGAATTCGTCCGAGTTCGTTTGCGGGCCTGCATCGCTTCACCTCCACCGAGTCATCTGTCCCCGGATTCGCGTCCACTTCACTGATCGAAATCCGCTTCCGAAACCGGACACACCGATTTCGACTTTTTCGGAACCACCCTCCGCCGCTCAACGACGCCGCCTTAGGGCGGCTGGCAGCCACCCACACCGAGCCGCATCGGTATCCGTGGTGAACGCACATGGCCTGGCGGCGCCGGAACCCCTTCGTTGCCCTTGACTTCCACCCCACGCTGGCGCTCCCCGTGTCGCGGCAAGGAACCAGCACCCCCACGAGGTGCCTCCCACGGTGAATTGCCCCCCCCACGACCAATCGGATGCCCCCTCTGGCGGACAAAGTGAAGTCGAGCTTCGACTAGCTCGTTTGACGCCGTGGAACGATGAGCTAGTTTTCTGTAGAAACCCACACGTCAGCTTTCTCGGGGGAACAACGATGGGTACACTTCACCGATCGCCAAGGGGACAGCGTCTCAGGCTGGAACTGGAACCGCTCGAAAAACGGTGTGTCCTTTCGTTTGCTGGGCTCGATCTTTCCCTGCCCAGCATGGTATCTAGCCTCGCTTACAGCGGTGCTGGCCTGGCAGCAGCGGACGTCGAAGAGGGGGGGCAGTTGGTGCCGGCGTGGATCGTTGGCGAGGGGGCGGATACGCTTGCCGACGCACCGGTCGTGAGCGTCGCACCTGACTCGTCGGTTGTTCTGCTCGGATACATCGGCAACTCCCTGCTGCTCGATGCTGCCGCCCAGCAGAACGACATCGACGTGTTCCGACTGGACGTCACGGGCACAGATGAACTTGTCGTACAGTTCGACCTGCTCGCCAGATCGGCGGGTAGTAGCCTGGATCCTGCGTTGACGATTGTCGGCAGCGACGGTCAGGTCCTGGCGAGCTGGGATGGTACGACCGCGTACGAGGACGCCTCTCAGCAACTGGATGTCTACCGCTCGATCGGACTCCGCCCCGGAACCTACTACGTCCTTATAGGCTCCTACCGGGTGGCTCCTGCGGGCAACTCGGTGGGGCTTTACACTCCACTGTCCACACCGGGTGGAACCGGGCGGTCCACGGGGGCTTACGCCTTGCGCGTCCGGGCAACACCATATGCTGGCCCCGTGAGCGTGCAATCGGTGCTCGCCTCCGGGGGGGATCTCCACACACCGGTGACGGTCTCCGTGACGTTCTCAGGACAGGTCGATCCCAACACGCTCGATGGAGCCGTTCTGCTCAGAGGAGCTGGAGGCGAAACCTACGAACTCATCTGGACCGGGTACGACGCCAGTACGAACACGGCCACCTATACACCAGCCGACCGTTTGCCCACCGGCAATTACACGCTGGAGTTCGATTCCGACCGGCTACGTGACGTTGCAGGGCACGAACTGGCCGGTCTCCAGCCCGTTGAGATCAACATTGAAAGCCAGGGCCTCGGCGCGGGCGAGGGGGCAGAGGATGCAGCCCTCCCGATGGACGTTGGGTACCTGTACCCGAACGAGGTAAGTGCAGGGATCCAGCTAACAGGGTTCGCGCACAGCAGCGGCGACAGCGACACGTTCGTTCTCACTCTGCCCGGCAGGTCGCGGTACGAGCTTCGGGTCACCGGAGATGTTGCCGTCACGGTCACCGTCCGCGACAGCGACGGGAATGTGCTCGTCACGCTGGATGGTACGGTTCGAAACACCGTGGCGGCCGACGGTCAAACGATCTGGATCGAGGTGGTATCGCAGGGGGTTGGCCAGTACGCTATCAGCATCGCAGCAAACAGAATGCCCGAGGTTCCGATCTCGCTCAACCTCCCCCTACCCGATCTTAAGGTATCCATGGTTGCGCCCGGCACGGCACTGCCGGCCGTGGCCGCCGCTTCTGCAGATCCAGCGGTCCGCTTCGCCGACGACCCCACCGTCAGCCGGGTGCTGGAAACGATGCAGCGCTCCGCCGAAAGAACTGCGGAGCTCACCCAACTGGCCTGCCAGGAGCTTCCGCGACAGCAGAGCACATCCCAGCACTTCGGCCCCCTGACGCCGCCACTGGCGAACAACGCGTTGTTCCCCGCCCGCATGGACGGAGAGGCGATGGACAATCTGCTGAGCAAGGATGCACTTCGCCTCGAGCAGCATGCGAACCGTTCGCTTCGTACCCCGGTCGACCTGTCCTCAGCCGAGGCGATTGCGTACGCGATCAGGGCGTTATGGACTCCCTCACCGGTCGAGGACCAAACGGACGCCGAGATCGACTGGGCCGAGATCGTCAGGGGACTACAGCAGGTGGACAGTCGGGAGGAGCGACTTGCCCAATTGGGAACCCCAGCAGACAGAGGCACCGGGCAACAGGTGTTCAACACTCCTGACCTGCCTGGCCAGACTGCACCGTCCCGTGTCGAGCAGCCCGATATCGGCGATCAGGCGAATCTGGTAGCCGCGGCAGCTCTTGGAACCGGGGTGGCCACGACGCCGCCGGTGCGGCGCTCGCTAGCAGCCCTGCTCTATCGGCTCGCAAACTGGCTAGCGTCGTAGGCGGTGCGGGGCAATAGGGGGCATACAGCAAGCTCCCTCTTTAGCCCCCTTCTTCGGACGAAGATCAACACCGTCACGGCGCAGGCACGTGCCGCTGGCGGGCGCCTGGCGGCGCTGCTCCCTGCAGTGCAGCCAGTGGCTGGGCGCGCTTCCCGGCTGGGCTCCGCCGAACGCGTTCACGCTGCTGCGCGCTGAGTTCGCGTCCACTGACCGCCCGTTTTCGGATCCAACAGGTGAGGGAGCAAGTCGAGAAAAGCGGCAGTGTAGGAGGGATAGACGTACCGGCGCGACTGGTCATCCCCGTAGACGAGGGGAAACATATGCCGCACCTTGTCCTGGGGAAGCGCGGCGAAGCGATGGTGCACCCCGTGCAGGGGGATATTGAACCAGGTGAAATCAATGAGCCGGCCGAACCAACCACGGTGGTACACCGTCCGAGTGGCACTCGTCGGTCCATTGGCAAACATTCCCACATGCTCGATGTACTTGCGGAGCGACTGGATATTGCCCGCCAGCCAGGAGGGCACCAGATAGCAGGTCAGGAAGTAGGTCCAGACCCCGAGGTAGTGGACCGCCACCAAAGCCACGGTCCAAAACAGCGCCACTAAGACCAACTCGGCCGCGATTCGGCGGCGGACACGCTGAGCCGTAATCAACGAGCCACGACGCAGATAGCTACGCAGGAAAAGCACCGGCGTGTAGAAGAGCCCCATGGTTAGCTCCACCGCTGCAATCGCGCAGCGAAACCACCGCGGTGTCCCCGGGATGGTGAACGGCCAGAGCTCATCGTCCTTCTCGGTCGCGAGGTAGGCATGGTGCAGATGATGAGCAGCCCGGTATAGAGAGATCGACATGAAGCTTAAAGTACCGATCAGTTGCCCGATCAGGTCGTTCAACCACGCAACGGGGGCCAACGTTCGATGGGCGCATTCATGGAACGCGATTAGATGGCCATGCATGACGTGTGCCAACGCGAGCCATACCGGGATCAACAACCAGTACTGTCCCCGGTAGGTGAACCATCCGGCCAACCCCGTTAGGACCAGGAACACGCCGGCCATGGCCAACCAGTGCAATACCGCCGGCCAGCTCGGGCGGTGTAGCTCCAACAGATAGCGGCGCCATTCGGCCTTCGAGAAGAACGCGCTCTTGCTCACGCCGACAATCCTCTCCGCACGCTCGCTCATGCTCGTTGTCTCCCCTACTCCGGCAACCCACACACTGCGCACCAAGAGTGGGGT
Source organism: Planctomycetota bacterium (assembly GCA_026981825.1). Taxonomy (GTDB): domain Bacteria; phylum Planctomycetota; class Planctomycetia; order JALXBF01; family JALXBF01; genus JALSID01. The sequence goes on along the minus strand of JALSID010000142.1, from coordinate 13,355 downwards.
GACGGGAGCCGGTCCAGCCCGAAGCCTCAGATTTGCATCCCTGGCAGGTAAAGCAGAGAATCCTCACTCGGGGGGGACTGAGCCGGGGCAACCCAGAACAGCCCAGGCAGTTCATTATTCGGCAATTCGGTAAGGTAAGTCCAACAGAATCGCCCGAGACGCCAGATGCGGTAGTTCCGGTGCCTACCGCCGAACCGGTTTGGAGGGTGCAGCCGTCGCCATGAGAACCGCGCGAACGCGCCCCGCTATACACTACCTGTGGACCGGCACGATCGCTGGCAAACGGAACATCGAAACGCAAAGGTGAGTCAAGAGCGGAAAGGCCGCACGGGTTCGTCCCATGGCAGAGATCGGCCGCATCCTGGTTCTGGTGGGCTTGCTGTTGGTGGCGCTCGGGGTCCTGCTGCTCTTAGGCGCCCGCCTCGGCTTGGGCCGCCTGCCCGGTGATATCCTCGTGCAACGCGACAACTTCACCTTTTACTTTCCCCTGGCCACCTCACTGCTGCTCTCCCTGTTCCTGACCGCGCTGTTCTGGGTCATCGGCCTGCTCTTCAGCCGCCACTAGCGCCTTGCTACTCGAGACGTCCCCCTAAAAAAGCCCCCGTCTAGCCCCTCACCGCCCTTAACGCCGCACAAGCGACTCTTCCCCCGCGCAGGTCGAGGGGACACAGCGTGGGAGCACACGTCCTCCGTGGGTGAGCCCATCCCCGAGTCCCGACGTAACGAGCCCCCCCGGGCTCGCCAGGTCACGCTGCACGGCCGCCCTCCCCGGGAGCAGGTTGGCAATGGACGTCGCAAGGCCGACAAACTGTCGCGACGCGACACTTTGCCGCACTTGGCCGACGGCCTAAGCCGACGGCGGCGCTTAGAAGAACAGGACCAACCACAAGATTTTGCTGCACAAAGCATTACGCCACATGCTTCCGTTGCCTTCTCTCGTGGCAAGGATGCTCATTGGCACGAACGTTGCAAGCACTCCGGATGGGTGGCGTGCTGGTGCTCAGGGTTGGGTGGTTGACGGCCACGAAAGGAGCAACGAAAGGAGGTGAGCCATGTACCTGACGCGTTGGGAACCTTTTGCCACGACGGTTCCGGATGTGTGGGAGGAGATGAACCGGTTGCAGCGTGAGGTGAACCGGCTGTTCCGCGATCTCGGATTCGACCTGCTTGAGTCGCCCTGGCGTCTGACGGCGCTCTATCCGCCCCTGAACATTTGGGAGGACGAGGGTGCGGTGTACGTTGAGGCGGAGCTGCCCGGTATGTCGCTTGACGATCTGGAGATCTTCGTCACCGGACACAACCAACTAACGATCCGCGGCGAGCGGAAGGCGCCGGAGATCGAAGGGGCGACCTGGCATCGGCGTGAGCGTGCTTTTGGCACCTTCAGCCGGGTCATCACGCTGCCGGTGGATGTTGATGCAGACAAGGTCGAGGCGACGTTCCACAACGGTGTGCTCCGCATCGTGCTTCCCAAGACTGCAGCGTCGCGGACCCGCAAGATCGCCGTTAAGGCCGAGTAAGGCGTGTCCTCGACGTGCAAGTTCGTCCCCGGGGGATGCCCTCCGGGGCAAAGGAAGGGAGTCAGTGAAGGAGCCCACCTTGGCGTGGGGGGAGGTCAAAGATGGCACGGGAATTCCCGATTAAGGTGCCGGTGAGGGGCGCGGTTTTGCCTGAACGGCTTCGCGGTGGCCGTACGTTCATGCCACCCGTTGACATTGCCGAAACCGACAGTGAACTGCTGGTTTACGCGGACATGCCTGGCGTGGAGGCCGACGCGATCGACATCCGTTTCGATAACGGCGAGCTGGTGATCCACGGCAAGGTCACCGCCCCAGAGGACCGCGACTATTTGCTCCAGGAGTATGGCCTCGGGGATTACTACCGGACATTCGCCGTCTATGAGTCGATTGACCCTGATCACATCGAGGCGACCTACAAAGACGGCGTGCTGACGGTCCGGTTGCCGAAGGCACCCGAGGCACGGCCGAAGAAGATCGCGGTCAAGGCGGAATAACCCGAGTGATCCGGCCCGATGCGGGTCGTCCGTCCAGGCGGACGGCCCGCTCGCACGGATTGCGACAGGCGAATGCCTGGGGAGGTGCATCATGTTGGGTCTGTTGCCATGGCGAAGGGAGAGGACAAGGGGACGAGAGCTTGTTCCGTCGTCGGAAGCAGAACCGCTGGCTCGGCTCCGCGACGAGATCCAGGGACTTTTCGATGAGTTCGCAGCCCGGTTTCGTTGGCCGGCCGAGTTTGGCTTGGACTGGCGCTGGGGCATGGAGGTCCGAGACGAGCGGGACCGTGTGGTGGTGGAGCTGGAAGCACCGGGTTTTGAGCCCGAAGACTTCGATGTGCGGGTCTCGGGCAACTTGCTCACGGTGCGGGCACGGCACGCCGAAGAGGAGACCCGCCGGGGTAGTTACTACCGTCGCTACGGTAGCGTGCACCGGGCGATTACGCTTCCGCCAGGTGTGGATGCGGCCAAGGCGGAGGCGCGTTACCACCGCGGTATCCTGGAGATTACGATTCCCAAGCTGCCGGAGGAAAGCAGGGGCAGGAAGGTGTTGGTGAAATCCGGTGCTTGATCGGCTTGCGGATGTGGCTTGGCGTCGGGGGTGCGAGGCGGTTCTCGCACCCCCGACGCGTTTTTGCGAGCTCGGTAGAACCGGACATGATGCGATCAGCACGCGTGCTTGTCATCGGATCTTCGTTGCCCAATCGGACGGTTCACCACTACGGCCATGGGGATCAGATTGAGTTCGTCGCGCTGGAGGACTGGCTGCGCGAGCCGCGGAACGCCGAAAGGGCCGAAATGGTTGTCGTAGAGGTGGCGGAAATACCGCCGGTGAAGGAATGCCGTGTGCTACTCAGCCTGGCGGAGATGCTACCCACGGCGCGACGGGTTGCCGTAATCCGCGCCAATTACACGTCGGTCCTCTATGAGCTCTTCGTAAGTGGCGCGACACACTTCGTCTTCGGAGAGGTTGACGAGTTCCTCTGTCGCATGCTGAAGGAGACTGCCCGCAACCTCGAAATGGACTGACGCTCGCCCGTGGGCACTTGTGCGTCGGAGCCAACCACCGCGGCCCCCACAAGATCTTGGGGCCTTCCGGTTGAGCTGCCCGGCGGCTAGATCCTCAGGTCGTATTCCTTGATCTTGCGCTGGAGGGTGCGCACGCTGATTCCCAGCAGTTTCGCCGCTTCACTCCGTTTCCCTCCCGTGTGCTCCAGCGTCCTTCGAATCGCTTCCTTCTCCATCTCTTCGATAGTCATTCCTGGCTGAAAGAGGGACGCATTCGAGGGCTGGCTGGATCGAATGTGGGGGGGGAGGTCTTGAACGTCGATGACTTCCTTGTTGCAGAAGACGATCACGCCCTCCAGAGTGTTACGGAGCTCGCGTACGTTTCCGGGCCAAGGGTAGCGTTTGAGCACCTCCATAGCCTCGGGGCTGATGTCGCGCACGGGTCGATTCGCATCCTTGGCAATCTCTTGGAGAAAGTGGTACGCGAGCAGGGGGATATCTTCGACCCGTTCTCGCAGTGGGGGCAAGAAGATCTCGGCGACTTTCAGCCGGTAGTAGAGATCTTCGCGGAACTTCCCTTCAGCGACCCGTTCCTGAAGGTTGCGGTTGGTTGCGGCTACCAGGCGGACGTCGACCGGAATCTCGCGAGTGCTGCCCACGGGCATGATCCTGCGGGTTTCGATGGCTCGGAGCAATTTCGCCTGGGCGCCGAGGGGCAGTTCGCTGACCTCGTCGACGAACAAGGTGCCCCCCTCAGCCGCCTGGAACAGTCCTTGCTTACGCGAGACCGCACCGGTGAAAGCACCCTTCTCATGGCCGAACAGTTCGCTTTCCAGCAGCGTTTCCGGAATCGCCGGACAGTTGACCGGGATGAACGGTCGCGTCGCACGGTCGCTGTTGGCATGAATTGCTCTGGCCACCAGCTCCTTGCCCGTGCCGCTCTCGCCGGTGATCAAAACGGTGGCGCGGGTCGGCGCCACCAGCTTGATCTGCTCGAAGACACGGCGCATTGCCGGCGATCGCCCCACGAGCATCCCGAAGCGATGCTCTTCGGCCACCTGCTGGCGGAGCGCAGCAATTTCTAAAGCGGTTGCGCGGTCGCGAAACGCACGCTTCACCCGGTGGATCAGCTCGTCCGGGTTGACCGGTTTTGTGAGGTAGTCGATAGCCCCCTGTTTGAGGGCTGCGACCGCGGTGTCCACAGAGCCATGGGCGGTAATTAGGACGACCCCGATGTGCGGCGCTTGCTCGTTACAGTAGCGGAGCAGATCCAGTCCACTGCCGTCAGGCAACACAAGGTCGGTGACGATAACTCCGATGCGGTCCGGCAACAGGGAGCGCGCCTCCTTGACACTCCCGGCCGTAACGATATCGAACCCCTCCTCCTGGAGGATTTCGCCAAACACTTCCCGGCCGGCAACATCATCCTCGACAAGGAGTACCTTCCAGCCTTCGCCGGCCCTGTCGTTCGCGGCGGCGTTCATGATCTCCTAGGCCCTCTCCGCTTCCCGCCTCGCCGCACCAGTCGGCCCATCACGGAGGCCCCTGCTACGGACGTGCCGGACCGCTGGCAACGTGATCCGAAACACGGTTCCACGACCCAGCTCAGACTCCACCTCGACCTTCCCACCCAGCTCTTCAATTGTTCGGCGGACGATCGCCAGCCCCAGGCCCGAGCCACCAGGCTTTGTGGTGAAGAACGGCTTAAAGATCTCCTCCCGTTGATCGGGCGCAATGCCTGGTCCCGTGTCTTCCACCTCAATAACCACTTTCCGTCCCTGCCCACGGATGCGCACTGTCAACGTTCCGCCTGCCCCCATCGCCTGCCGAGCATTCACGACCAAGTTGAGAATCGCACGCCGTAGCCGCCCCGCGTCTGCACGAACTGCTGGGACAGACTGGGCATAATCGCGGACGACCGTGATGTTGGCCTGAGCGAGATCGAGCCCCACGTAGTCGAGCACCTCGTCTACGATGCGCACCGGATCAAGGACCTGTGGATCGTTGTCAAGGGGACGGGCGAACGTGAGAAAGGCCTCGAAGAGCCCATTGAGTTCGTTAATCTCCCGGTCAATTGCATCCAGGTGGCTCTTTGCCTTGTTGACATCGCGATCAATCCGCCGCCGGACCAGAGCCAGGTGGCCACGCATGGCGTTGAGCATGTTTCTAGCTTCGTGAACCAGGTTGCTCGCAAGGACGGCCACTTCTGCTTCGTGCCGCTCCGCCGCCCGCTGTCGTACACGGTGCACCACCCAGCGGCCCAGCAACAGCCCAACAACAAGCAGCAGGGCAAACAGGGCCAGGTTACCCAGGACGAAGACGAGAACCGTCGATCGTGAAATCTCCATCTGCCGCACCCTACGAAGCTCAAAGGAGCAGTGACGCCCCGCCTCCCCCTTGCTACCGCCCTTCCACCTGCCCGGGCGCCATAGCCACGATCACTTGCCCAGCCGCCATGTACGAAATCGGCCTGGCCAATCCCGCGTACCGCACCACACCCCAGCGCTACGGAGCAAGCACACAACCCATCGCGAATCCTGGGCCGGATCGCCGCCTGAGGTAGCCGACAACAAACTGTACGACGGTCCGAACTCGCGACCAAGGTCTGCGCCATCCGCTTCCGCCATCCCCCGCGGGTTCGCCGCCAACCAGCCGTTAACCGGAACGCTCCTGCCCGAACGACCGGCTATCGTGAGTTTCCCGATGGCGAAGCCGGCACACCACGGCGTGGCGTGGGGAGGTACTCGACCGAAGGCTGTTGCCGTACCGGCTGGGGGTACAGGGCCATGAGCTGAAGGATCGACTCCGGCATCTCCTGACGGACGGGAAGGCCTAGCCGCGAAGCCTCCTCAGCCGTGATTGGGTAATCGTGCGTCCAGGTGCCTGTGGCCAACAGCTTGGCGAGCTCCTCGGCCCGATCGGTCGGCATCTTGTCCTCCAATAGCTCCCGGACAGCCGCCTGCACCTGCTGGATTGCTTTCTCCGCCTGATCCGCGAGGATCAACGTCTGGTCGTCCACCTTCTCGACCGGCTTGCGCTGCACGGCCGCCAAAACGCTCGCAGCCGGCATCTGGCCAAGCTGCGGGTCAACCGGGCCAAGCACCGCATGAGGAGTCATCACGATCTCGTCCGCTGCCAGGGCGATCAACGTGCCCCCCGACATGGCGTAGTGGGGTACGAACACGGTCACTTTGCCCCTGTGCTTCTTGATTGCCCTTGCGATCTGCAGCGACGCGAGCACAAGGCCACCGGGCGTGTGCAGGATCAGGTCGATCGGCACGGAAGGATCGGTGAGATGGATCGCGCGAATGACTTCTTCGGAATCATGGACGTCGATGAACCGGAAGACCGGGAACCCCAGCAGGCTCATCGTCTCCTGCCGGTGAACGAGCAGGATCACGCGGGACTGCCGCTCCTTCTCGATCCGCGCGATCAGACGTTGTCGAGCGGCTTCCAGCATCCGCTGGCGGAACACTGGCTGTAACATCGCCAACGCGAAAAACAGCCAGATCAAGTCAGCACCTGTCATAGCAGCCTCTACTCCTTCTTTCCTCTAAGGCCACACCGTAGCCGGCATCGTGCACCCAGCCCTTTTCGGTCGCCGACCCTTGGCCCGTTCTTTGCCAGGGCATTCCCGTAGAACCGATCGGGCGGTCACCAGCGCCGTCCCCATGCCATCTCGAATACCCCCTCGTCCCGCGCTAACGGACGATGATGCTGCTGCCGTTGCGTCAAAGGGGCCAATACCAGTCCGGCGGCGAAACCACCGATGTGAGCCCACCAGGCGACCCCCCCCACGGTCTGGCCGGTACCGAGGGACGCCAACCCACCCACCATTTGGGTGGCGAACCAAACCATCATGAAGAAGATCGCGGGAATTTCGACGATGTAGGGGAAAATCCAGATCGGAATCACGGTCAGAATACGCGCGGTAGGGAAGAAAAGGAGGTACGCACCCATGACGCCACTGATCGCGCCAGACGCCCCCACCACAGGAACCTCCGATAGCGGATCGCTCCAGACGTGAACCGCCGTCGCCACGATTCCACACGTCAGGTAAAAGATGATGAAGCGAAGCGTACCCATCTTATCTTCCACATTGTCGCCGAAGATCCACAACGCCCACATGTTCGCCAGGAAGTGCATCCAGCCCCCGTGCAGGAACATACAGGTGACGAAGGTCAGGAGCACGGGCAGCATAAAGCGAACGTCCGGTGCAAAGTAAAACGTGGTGGTAACACGTGCGGGCACGACGCCAGCATGGTAAAAGAGCAGCTCAAGCTGCGCGGGGGATAAGCCCAACTCAAAGAAGAAAATGAGCGCGTTCAGAGCGATGATGCCCCACATCCCGACGGGAGGTCGCCTGTGCGGGATGGTATCCTGTATGGGAAACATCGAGTCCGCTTCCTATCCTCAGTCCTGTTCGCGTTCCCACCATGCGATCTGCCCCTACAGGGGCTGATTAGGCCGGGCACGCGCGAAACCTGCGAACCGAAGCCCCGGTCCTGGAGGGCGGCCGCTCCCGCCCCGGGTTGGCTCCATACGTCCACCAACCAAAGACGTCGGCCCCAGCGCTGAAGAACTTGACCACCGACGGTACAGCTTGTCCGAGGCGCTGGTCGCGCCGTTCGCGCAGTTGGTATAACCGACCCCACGGTCACGAGAAGCATATCCCCCGAGCACAGCCAGCACCGAGAGGCGACGAACCGGTCGCCCCACCGGCCTGCCCGCTTCCCGGCCCAGTAGCTCTATGGGGCTGCAGCTACGGCGCGGCTGGCCAGGCCCGGCAACGCACGTTCCAGCACCGACCGAACGTCCTGGACAAACACAAACTCCAACGATTCCCGCACCTCCTTGGGAACCTCCTCGAGATCCTTCCTGTTCTCTTCCGGCAGGATGACGCAGTGCATGCCGGTGCGATGGGCCGCCAGCACCTTCTCCTTGATTCCCCCAACCGGCAGGACCAGTCCGGACAGAGTAATCTCACCGGTCATGGCCGTTCTCGCGTCGGCGGGTACCTGAGCAAACACGGACGCGATGGCAGCGGCGATCGCCACCCCCGCCGACGGTCCGTCCTTGGGCACGGCCCCGGAAGGCACGTGGACGTGCACCCCGTTTTCGCGAAATTCGGCCGGGTCGAGGCCAAGCTCCTTAGCATGCGACCAAACGTAGCTAAACGCGGCGTAAGCAGACTCCTTCATCACGCTCCCCAGCGAGCCTGTCAACCGTACCCCCTTGCCCCTGGGCAACTTAACCGCCTCCACGTACAGGACCTCGCCCCCCCATTCGGTCCATGCTAGACCGGCCGCAACACCAGGGGGTAGCTTCGGCCGCGGTAGATCCGCCGGGAACCGCTCCGGGCCAAGGAACTCGTGGACATTCTCCGGAGTCACCACGGTGCGGTCGCGCTTGCCTTCTGCCACCTGAACCGCAACGCGCCGTACCACGCGCCCGATCATGCGTTCGAGTTCTCGAACGCCGGCCTCGCGCGTGTACCGCGAAATGATGTAGCGAATCGTGTCGTCCGGGAGCTCGATCAACGATCCCTCAAGGCCGACCTCTTTGAGCTGCCGGGGCAGCAGGTAGCGGCGGGCAATTGCCAGCTTCTCCTCGGACGTGTATCCCGCCAAACGCAGCACTTCCATGCGGTCCAACAGAGGCCGGGGGATCGTATCCAGGGTATTTGCGGTACAGATGAAAAAGACCCGAGACAGGTCGAAGGGCAAGTCGAGGTAGTTGTCGCGGAACTCGTGGTTCTGGGCGGGATCGAGGATCTCCAGGAGAGCTGCTGCAGGATCGCCCCGAAAATCCCGGCCGATCTTATCCACTTCATCCAGCATCAAAACCGGGTTGTTCACCCCCGCTCGTCGGATCGCCTGAATGATCCGTCCCGGCATTGCCCCCACGTACGTGCGCCGATGCCCGCGTAGTTCGGCCTCATCGTGAAGCCCCCCCAGGCTCATCCGCTCGAATTTCCGGCCCAGGGCGCGGGCAATCGAGCGCCCTAACGAGGTCTTTCCGACACCCGGGGGACCAACAAAGCAAAGGATCGGTCCGTGCGCCTCCGGGTTCAGCCGCATCACGGCCAGGTGTTCGATGATCCTCCGTTTGACGTCCTCCAGGTCGTAGTGGTCCTCGTCCAGCACCCGCCTGGCGTGGTCGAGATCAAGGTTATCCTGGGTGGCTACTTTCCAGGGAAGCTCCAGGATCAGCTCCAGGTAAGTGCGCACGACCTGGTACTCGGGGGACATGGACGGGATGTGTTCCAGTCGACGGAGCTCGCGTTCGGCCTCGGCACGAACATGGTCGGGCAAGTCGGTCTCCTCGAGCTTGCGGCGAAGATCCTCGAGCTCGGGCATCTCTTCGCCCAGCTCCTCGCGGATTGCACGAAGTTGCTGTCGGAGCATGTATTCGCGCTGCTCCTTGGTGAGCTCCGACAACGCACGCTCCTTCACCTTCTTGCGTAGCTCGAGGACCTGAATCTCCTGCACCAGGTACTGATGCAACCGTTCCAGCAGCTCCTTCAGGTTGTCGGCCTCCAGAAGGGCCAGCTCCTTTTGGTCGTCCAGACTCAACATGGACGCCAGCATGTACGCCAGCCAGACCGGTGACGGGCTCTGCTGCACAATCTGCATCAGATGGGGCTGGAGTTCGGGCTGGGAGAGCTCGACAATCCGCCGAGCGGCTTCCTGTACCTCTCGGTACAGGGCCTCGACCTCGGGCCCCCCGCCAGCGGGAAGAGGAAGGACTTCAAAACGAGCCTTAATGTATGGCTCGGTCGCTTCCACCGCGACCAGTTTCAGCCGATCCAGGCCCTGAACGAGAATCTCCATCCCCCCTTCCGTACGTGAGAGCTTCTTGATCACGCCACGGGTACCGATGGGGAAGAGATCGTCCGCCGTGGGGGTCTCGATGTCAGGCCGCTTTTGGGTGACAACGGCAAGCGTTTTGTCCTCAGACGCGATCGCTGCCTCGACCGCTGCAACGGACTTGGGCCGCCCCACGCTTAGAGGCAAGAACAGATAAGGGAAGAGCACCGTGTTCCGAACCGGGAGAACGGGTAGGACAATCTGTGCGCCGGGCTCAAGGACCACCGGCACCTCTTTCTGACCAGTTTCGCTGGATCCGCTCATGCTTACCCTTCCTCCGGCGGCGCGATCGCGATCACCAACATCCCATGGTGCTTGAAGATCTCGACCTCCGCCCCGCTAAGATCGACCGGCAACTGGATTGTCCGCGAGAACTCACAGTACTCGATCTCCATCCGGTAGACTTGCCAGTCGTGCTCAATAAGCGTGTCCCGACGCCTCCCGCGCACGACAACGGTGTTGCCTTGAAGGGTGCAACGGATGTCGCCGGGCTCCAGACCGGCCACGTCCAACTTGATCACCCATCCCTGGGGCGTCCGGTACACATCAACCCGAGGCGTCCATGCCGACTCTGCCTGCCGCAACAGGTCCAGGTCGACAATGCGCTTGAGCCAGCGAACGGAATCCTCCATAAGTTCCCCCTTGGCACCAAGTCAACTGCGCAGGCAGCTCACGTCAAATAGTATGCAATACAAGCATAATGGACCGGAGCACCGGTGGGTGAGCGAAGAGGTTCAGCTAACCGAGACAACCTACAGCCATGAACCCTACCTACCGCGTTCCCCCAGCTCGCGTACGCCTCGCACATACCCCTACGCCCCTCGAGGAGTACGCCGTACTCCGCACCGGACTCTGGGTGAAGCGAGACGACCTGACCGGAAACGAGCTGAGCGGCAACAAGGTGCGCAAACTGGAATTCCTGGTGGCGGACGCCCTGGCCAAGGGAGCGGACGCGCTCGTCACGGCGGGCGCCGTCCAGAGCAACCACGCGCGCTGTACCGCGGCCGTCGCTGCGCGGTTCGGTCTGAGGTGCTACCTCGTCCTGAGCGGTCCAGCCACCGACCTGGACTGGGCGATGGGAAACGCCCTGTTGGACCGACTGTTCGGCGCCACCGTGGTGCATGTCCAACGCGACGAGGAACTCAACCCCCGAATGACTTCTCTCGCAGATGAGCTACGTGCTCAGGGACTGACCCCCTACGTCATTCCCATCGGTGGCTCGTGCCCCCTTGCAGCGTGGGGCTACATAGAAGGTCTGCGCGAGCTCAAGACGCAGGTCGATGATCTCGGCCTCCGCATCCACCGAATCGTCTGTGCCGCCGGCTCATGTGGAACCCTCATCGGCCTGGCGTGTGGAGCCTGGCTGGAAAACTGGCCCGTCCGCGTCACCGGCATCAGCATAAGCTCCACCCTGGAGCGGAAACGCGGCTTCCTGAAACGCAGCCTTCAGGACACCTGTGCCTACCTGGAACTGCCCTTCGCAGACGTGTACGCGCACGTCGAGCTTTACGACTACGCGGGCGCGGGGTACGCGAAAACAAGGCGGGAGGAGGTAGAGCTCATCGCCCGCATTGCCTCCTGTTGCGGGCTGGTTCTCGACCCCGTCTACACCGGAAAGGCCATGTACGGACTACTGGACCTCTGCGCGAACGGAACCATCAGCCCCCAGGAAAACATCGTCTTCCTCCACTCCGGTGGCCTCCCTGGACTTCTTGCCATGGGCACTCAAATCAAAGCCTGGCTGCCGCCCCCCTGAACTGCCTCCATTCCTGTGAGCCACTTGCCCCTTACTTGGTGCAGATGTGCGATCGAACACTGCTCGTCACCACCGTCGTCTCACGCACAATCCGCATCATCAGCGCGCGAACCAGACACAGCCAAAGTGCCATAATGCCGAACCCGAGTATGGCGTGTTTCTGCTCGATCCGGACAAGTATGTGCTCCCCACCAGGTGGAACCGAGCCAATGGTTCGAAGAAAGCTCCAGAACCTGGCGCGAACTGTACCCGCTCGCTGGTGCCATACCGTCAAAGTCGCGCTCTTGCTTGCTGCCCTGGGCGTCTCTGCTGTCTGGGTAGCCGTCAAGCTGGAAAACTTCGCCAGGGCTCACCAAGCCGTCACGCTGACCTGGGACGCGATCCAGATCAGCCCACCGCCTCACTGGATCGCGATCCCCCTAAAGCAACGAGTTCTCGAACACAGCCCCCTTCCCAGAAAGCTAAGCGTGTTGGCTCCGGACGTTGCGCAACGTCTGGCGCACGCCTTCTCCCTCGAACCCTGGGTGCGCCGCGTGGTCGAGGTCCGGCTACGGAGGAAACCGGCGTGTTTCGTCACCCTGGAATACCGGGAACCTGTCGCCGTGGTCGCCTGCAAGGGAGAACTCATTCCGATCGATGCCGACGCCGTCGTGCTCCCCGTGCGAGAAATCACCACCCTGCAACCGTACCCGCGTGTCCTCGTGAGCCGTGCGCGGCAAATGCCCGCGCCGGGCATCCGGTGGGAAAGCGTGCAGGTGCAGGCTGCCGCACGGGTGGCCGCGTTCCTGCACCCCTACCAGAACCATTTGCGGATCGTGGCGATCAACGCCACCCTCTATCGCGGGGACGCCCCCCCCACGGGACCGATCGAGCTACTCAGCGCAGGGGGCTCTCGCATCACCTGGGGACGGCCGCCCGGTACGTCCTACTCCGGTGAACTGGCCGCCGAAATCAAGCTTCAGCGGCTGCTCGATTACGTCGAGCAATTCGGCTCCCTGGAAGCCCCGTCGGGCCCATATGAGATTGATGTCACCCGCTGGACCGGAATGGTCCGCCGAAAAGTGGGCAGCTCGCCATGGCGCCCCGCTCGAGGCTCCTGAGCCGGCACTTCCCCCCACCTCTCGCCCGGTCCAGAACTGAAGGGGGATCGTCACCACCCGCTACGCGCAGACCGCCTTCGGAGTCGATCCCGCGTAAGGCTTCGAAAGTGGGGCGCGGACGTCTCCGCCCGCTGCTGGAACCGTTCGATCGCCTCCTCGAGCATCCACGCACAGAGTGTCCCAAAATCGATCCCCACCGCAGCCGCAGCCTTGGGAGCCAGACTACGAGGAGTGAGACCGGGGACCGTATTCACCTCCAGCACCCAAGCCCTGCCCCCCTCGTCGATCCGTAGATCAACCCGGCTCAACCCCTGGCACCCCAGCACGGCAGCAGCCGTACATGCCGCGGCCGACACCTCGATCGCCAACTCCTCGGAAAGATTCGCCGGAACGATGTACCGAGTATCGGCGGCCTCGTACTTGGCGTGATAGTCGTAGCAATCCCCGCAGTAGGCGATCTCAACCGGTGGCAGCGGGCTATCGCCCAGCAAAGCGACCGTCAGCTCCCGTCCCGCAATGTACCGTTCGATCAGGATCACCTGGTCGTACTGAAGCGCCTGTTGCACCGCGGCCTCGAGGTCCGCCGATGTGTACGCGACGGCGACTCC
>JALSID010000141.1 GCA_026981825.1 Planctomycetota bacterium | reverse complement strand
GACACTCCACGCGCACGCCACCCCGCCCCGGTTGCCACGGCCTCGCATACCAGCCGGTGGACGATTCCCGAGCACGGCTCCATGGAAGATTTCAACGGCAGGAAACGCGGAACCGGCCTTTGCACTCGCCGCTGCCTTTTCTTCTTGGCCGCACCGGTCCGCGACTCGTAGACATGCCGTTCGCCCAGGGTTTAGCCAATGCGGTTCTTCGACCACGGGTTCGGACGGCTTTTTCCCGGCCGCATACCCCCCGTATGCGGGCGCCGCGGCCTGTGATTGCCTCCGACCTCTGCAGAAAGCGCCATGTCTGTCTTTCATCCGCCCCCTTCATGACGGGGGCCTCTCGCAACAGCTCAGCGAACCGCACGTGCCGCGCGACCAGAACGACCATGCCGGCTCCTGGCCCCAACAGCCTGGCACTCACCGGCAAACGCACACCACGGGCTACCCCGGCCAATGGAACGAATCAGCCCCCTCGCGTGACTTGGTTCCCAACTCGGAAACCAGTGCTGCGGGGGAGATCTTCGGCCCGCGCCCCGAGCAGCCAGGTGCGGAGGAAGCGTACTACGAGGAGGACTGGGAGGAGGACTGGGGCTATGACGAGGAGTACCCGGCGGCACATGACGAGTGGGAAGAAGAGGAGTACGACGAACTGGGTTACCGAGAGGACGAGGGATGGGGACGTCTGGACGACGACGAGGACGCCGAAGGGGGGGCACACGCCATGGATCCTCGCCCCGTGTATTCTTCCGAGAACCACCTCCTCGACGATTGCGACGATCCGTGGGTGGAGTGGGAGCAACTGGTAGCCGATCGGGCCTGGCAAGACGACGCTGCGGCTGAGGAGGAAGATCTAGAGTGCTCGAAGTACGTGGTTCGCGACCAGGAGGATGGGTACTACGACGAGCTCGACCCTTGGGACGAAGACCCCGACTATGAGGGGTTCGACTATCCGGAATACGATGGCCCGGATCCCGATGGGCTCATGGAAGACGACGACCCGGGGCTGTGGGCTGAAGAAGAGCCGCAATACGACCCCGAGCCCGACATTATTCCAGATGAATTGGATGAGGAAGAGGACGACCAGTATGGCGAGGAGTTGCTAGATGAGGGCAGCGACCGGCCCGTCTATGACTACGATGAGCATTCCATCGACGACAGTGATGATCCCTGGGCCGCGTGGGAGGACCATGTGGGGGATGAGATCGACCGATACGAGTGGGAAGTAGACGAAAGGGATCGCCGCTCCTTGTACCGTGACTGGGACGACTGGGAATACGGCGACTGCGACTACGATGACTGGGACGATTACGACCCATGATTTTGTGATCTCGTCGTCTCCGACGTTCGTCGCAGCTCAACCGTTCACCCAACGGCACTGCTGCCCCAGCAACCGTTGCACTCATTGGCAGCCGGCGACCGGAGCAGGGGGTGCGTCCGAGCAATTCTGCCGGCGTTCCGCGTCGGCCTCGCATGCCGAGAGCAATCGGGTGCTGCATCCGATGGGTCGCGACGAGCTCTTCGCGGGGTGAGAAACCGCCCCTCGCTGGGCGGTGTTCTGGGTCAGGCTAACGGTTCCGTCTCAGCCAGGTCTTCGGCCGGCGCGGTTGACCTCTCCATTGGGTGCGGTCACAATGATAGTCGTGGTGGCGCAGCGCAGGAAGGGAGTAAATCATGGCTGTTGAGCGCCGGTTTTCGTACGAGCAGATCGTAGACATCCTGGGGCCCGAAGCGGACTCGTTGCTGAACCACGTGTGTGAGAAGATTCCTCGCGAGCGCATTCACGTGCCGGGGCCCGACTTCGTGGACCGTGTCTTTTTGCCGTCGGATCGCAAACCCGCTGTCCTTGTCAACCTCCAAAGGATCTTCAACCACGGACGTCTCGCGGGCACGGGCTACGTGAACATCCTGCCTGTGGATCAGGGAATCGAGCATTCCGCCGGGGCTCGCTTTGCCCCCAACCCGGACTACTTTGACCCGGAGAACATCATGCGCCTGGCCATCGAGGGGGGCTGCAATGCGGTCTCGACCACTCTGGGAGTGCATGGTGCTGTGGTGCGCCGCTACGCCCACAAGATTCCATTCGTGGTCAAACTGAACCACAACGAGTTGCTCACCTACCCGAAGAAGTACGACCAGATCTTTTTCGCTCAGGTGGAGCAGGCGTTTGACATGGGGGCAGCCGCCGTGGGGGCGACGATCTACTTCGGCTCGGAGCAATCGAACCGCCAGATCATTGAGGTTAGCGAGGCGTTTCACCGCGCCCATGAGCTTGGCATGGCTTGCATCCTGTGGTGTTACCTGCGTAATCCGAGCTTCAAGCGGGACGGCGAGGACTACCACGACGCCGTGGACCTCACCGCGCAGGCCAACCACCTCGGCGTGACCATTGAGGCGGACATCGTGAAGCAGAAGCTACCGTCGGCGAAGCGTGGTTTCATTGACCTGGGCTTCGACAAGAACACGCATCCCGACTACGACCGGCTGCTCACCGATCACCCGATTGACCTCTGTCGCTACCAGGTGGCCAACTGCTACATGGGCCGCGTGGGGTTGATCAATTCCGGCGGGCCGTCTTTTGGCAAGGACGACCTTCGCCAGGCGGTCCGAACGGCCGTGATCAACAAGCGTGCCGGCGGAATGGGTCTGATCTCCGGCCGCAAAGCGTTCCAGCGGCCCCTGGAGGAGGGGATTGCCTTACTTAATGCGATCCAGGACGTCTACCTGGAGGAACGGATCACGATCGCCTGAGCCTTTCGCACGGCCCGTCGGCACTCTGTGCCGCTTTGTCTTTTTGGAGTGCGGCACTCCCGTGCCGCTTTGGCTTTTTCTAAGAGCGCCAACCCCCTGCCGCGCCCGAAAGGCTTGTACGCCACTTTCTGCGGAGCCGGCACGATTGGCGTTCCGCCCGCCGTCTCGCCGAGGACGCGGTCGCGCCTGCGGCTCGGTCGGGGAAGCACCGGTGGTGATAGCTGTCGGCGGGTCGGCCGCGAAGCCGGCATGCGCGAGACCAGCGCCGCGGGGTCAACGCAGCCCGAGCCGAAGGACAGCCGATAGCGACGCAGGGGGGCAACTCAGCAGCCGGTGCTTGGATGGACCCGCCGGGGCGGAGGGGCGGACCGCCGTCGCGCCGGCGACGGCGCAGTGGTACCCCCGCCGCGCCGCGGCGGGGGGACGGCTCGGGGGCGTGCGCCCGGACCCAGCCGCGTGCGGAGGCGCGCGTTCCTCGTCAGCCGGGGCTACTCCGCGCGGCGAGCCGCAGGCTCGCCGAGGCCGCGGCGTCTCCCGCAGCCGCGGCCGCTCGCTAAGGCAACCAATGCGGAGCCCGCCAGGCGGCGGGCCCGGGCCGCTTCGGCCGGCGGCCGAAGCGGCGAGAGAGAACGCGCGCCCCATTGCTCGTCCCGCCATGGGCGGGCGTTGCTCCCTTTGGTGGGGATCTTTTTTGCCACCGCTTGGTTGGCGCCCGTCGCTTTGGGGCGGACCCGGGGCCGGGTCGCGCTACCACTGCTCCGCCGTCGCCGCGGCGGAGGTCCGGACCCGCCGGGCGGCGGGCTCGGGGCCGCTTCAGCGAGCGGCGGAGGCGGCCAGACAGCGCGCCCCATCGCCCATTCTG
>JALSID010000140.1 GCA_026981825.1 Planctomycetota bacterium | reverse complement strand
CTCCGACATTACCAGGCCGCTGAGGTCAAAGACCTGACAAAAGTCTGCCAGTGGCCGGTCACTCGCGTATTCCACCCGGAGGGGGATCCACTCGCTGGCTAGCGGAAGCCCTGACGCTAGGAGTTCGTCCAGGCGGTACCGTTCCTCCAAAGGCGGGTCGCCTGCCAGCAGCAAGTCACGGTATCTAGGGTTGCCCCGCACATACTCGTATCGAACTTCCCAGACTCGCCGCTCCTTCGTCTGAGCACCCATGGTTGCCATGTCCGCGCCTCCGGAACGCGGTCGCTGCTTGAGCCAAGGTTCCTGAGTAGGCGAACAGGCCCGGTAGGCCCGTGTGGCGGCTACGCTGAAGGTCGTGCAGGACAGCTCCTCTGCGGAGCTTGTTCGCGAGTTTGAGGCGTGCACACCACCCTCATATACCGCTTTGTCCGGGTCTCGTCGTGGACCATAGCATCCACCCGAGCTCCGTTCCGGTAGCGTTCCATGTCGATGCCACAGTTGATTAGGATTTGCGCGGGCTTCCGCAGCCCGGCGTTCCCACACGGGCACTACGCGGCCGCCGTAATCACACGGGCTTTGCGACAGCCCTGCCTTCGTGCACGCTCCGTCGGACCCTTTCCGCTCACGCGTTATGCGCGAACTTCCGGTAGGCCTCCACCGCATACACATGCTACCCAGCGACTCGAGGTTGTGCACGTAGGCCGTGCGAGCGCGGGAGGCGATGGAGACGACGGGGATCTGATCGTCGAAGAGCGAGCGAAGCTGCTCTCCGATGCGCAGCTCAGCCGCCAGCACGAATGCCCGCCGCTCCTCGCTCCAGATCGGAGGGTTTGGCGTTACGCCCAGGTCATCGGTCTCGCCCGGTCCGCATGGCACTGGTACTGCCGCTCATCGTTTTCGTCGCTCGGCGGGTGACCTGACCGGTGCAGGCCGTCCGCTCCGCTGTCGCTAGGTAACTACGTCTCCGCGATGAGAGGTGGGAAGCAACCGGAGGTGAACGAGTAGTCCTTTGGAGTGCGGCACTCCCGTGCCGCTTTTTTGGAGTGCGGCAGTCCCCTGCCGCTTTGGCTTTTTGGAGTGCGGCACTCCCGTGCCGCTTTCACTTCCCCCCGCCAAGCCGGGTGCATCGCCTAGGCCCCCGACGACGTCGCTCGACCTGCGCGAAGAAAACCTAAGCGGTGGAGGGCCGCGGCACTCCAAAGTTGCGGTGCCGAGCGCGTCCCACCGGGGTGCGGAGCTTGCCTGGTCGAATTATGGACCATCGTAGCGGGACGCGCCGTCGGCTCCGGCCGTTCGATTCGACCCTTGATGGGGGGCGCTAATCGCCAAGCCGCCGAGCGTGGGGGGCTCGTGGGGCGAGGCGGCCGGGGGACAGCTCGCCGCGCGAACCGCGATGGGCCTCATCCGTCCGATCGGACTGGTCGGATGGGTGCACCCTGCAACACGGCGCCCCTTCCGAATAAATGGCCCCCTCCATGTTGAGGTTCCTACCGAAAAGTCAGCGGCAGACGCGTGTTTTTAAGGAACCGTCCGAACCGGCGGAAAGCCAACGACGGGACCGGATGGAGCGGCATGGGCTCGCCTTGCCGACAGCACGCGGTGCCGAGGAACCGGATCATCCAGCGGACTCTTTACGGGTCGCAGGCGTCGGCTTGGCCGGGTTTTGTCAGAATAAACCTTCGAAGCAGGTAATCTATAGGGGAACGTCTGCCCTGGAACAGGGTGGACTCAACGCATCGCGATGGGGTGGAGGCATCGCGATGGGTTGGAGCGAAAGCTGAACTGCCGGAGCGCAGGCTGAGGATGCAGATGGGCGAACGCTGTCGGTTGCATGCTGTTCTGACGGCCCCGGCGGAGGCTGTCCCGGAGCTGGAGCTCTTGACCGTGGTCGATCAGTTCGGCGATTGGGCGTCCTGGGTGCTGGCAGAGGACGTCTTGCAACGTGCCGAGAAGGTGTTCTGCTCGGTGGGACGCCCGGATCTCGATGTGCTGCAACAGCCGGGAGCCTGTGCTCCGCTGTTTGTGACGGACGGAAGCACCCCCTGCCTCCGGCGCACCTTTGCGTTGCCTCTTCGGTGGGTACCTGAAGGGAAAGAGGCCCGTGGCGGTGCGCGTGTGCCGTTTGGGGACAGGGTCGCAAGAATACTCGGCATAACCGGTTGGGTGCTGCGGCCGTTGGGTCGGGTGGCTCCGGAGGTGGTCGATTTCCTCTGTGCCGAGGACTTCACGTCCTGGGATTCGGCGTGGGTTCCGATCGCGATCGGTCTGCTGAGCGCAGAGGGGGGCTGGCCCGTCCGTGCCGGCGTGTTGTCCACGGGGGCCTGGAGCGCCGAAGCCGGGCTGGGGCCGGTGGGGTACGTTCAGGAGAAGGTGCGCCTGGCAATGGAGCTTGGCGCACGCCAGCTTCTTCTCCCGCGGTTGAACTGCGAAGAGGCCCAACGTGTGCTGCGCTCAAACGGGGGATCGACTTTGGAACTCGTGCCGTTGCGGCACGGATGTGTCCGGTTCCGGGAGGTCGTAAGTCCTGTCTTTGGCCAACTGCCTGTGCCCCCGGCGGTAGGGTGCAACGAGCAGGACCAGGTCGACTATGTGAAGGCTCTTGTCAACTACGGCCAGCTCCGCCGCGCCGCGCAGTACTACCGTGAGGCGGTTATGCCTCGCGTAGCTTCGCGTCTCCGTCATGAATGGCTCGAAGCCACAGGAATCGCCACTCCTGATATGCTGGTTACCATCGCCAGCGCGAGTCCGGTGGCAGCCTGCTACAGCATTTCCGCCTGTCGCCCGCGAAGCGTGCTGCTGCTTCACGATCGGTCCATGGCCCGGAAGGCCGAGGAGATTCAGCAGATGGTGGATATGCTAGATCTGGGGTCCGAACGGCCGCGTATACAGACCATCGCGGCTTCGGACCGCGACGACTTGCTCAGGCGCATCCGGCAGCTTGAGCGACCGTCGCTCCTGTCGACCGACGGACCGCTCGTCGTGGACCTGACACCGGGTACCAAAGAGATGACTCTCGAGCTCGTGCTTTCCGTGGCGCAAAAGGGCGATTTGGGCATCTACATCGCGCATAAGGTGTACAGTAGCCAGGGAGCCCAATTCGTGGTTCCCCACTCCGAGACGCTTCGGGTCTGGAGGCTCTAAGGGGTGGGATGGATCCAGATGCCACACGGCGGTTTGAAGATGGCCGGGCGATTAGGACAGGGCGTACGAACCTACAGCTCCGGAGGAGCCGGCCTGGTGCTGACAGCGTTCAAAAGGTGCGGCAGTGAGACCACAGTCCGATACGAGGCGATGTGGGGCGGGCAGCCTCGTTGGAGCGCTGGCCTCTCGCTGCCGCGGCCGGCCGCTAAGCGCGTGAGCGGGCAGCGGTCGCGAGGCGCGGGAGCCCGAGAGCTACGGGCGTTCGGGCTTGGCCTCATTGATTGCCCCGTGCCGCAGAAAGACGTGAGGCACGCGGCGTGTTTCGGAACCGGCCAGTATATTAGGGGTCGGACTCAGGGTAGGGGCTGGTTCCACGCAATCCGAGACGTTGCCGGAAGGGAGGCGCATACCTAATGACGGCCCGAGATCAGGTGGAAGATCACGATGCCCAGGAGCTCGCGCGATACTGCGCGGGGAACATGGGATTGAACCCAGAATACGCGTCCGATCTAGAGCCACTGGTTTCTGCTTTGTTGTCTCGTGCCACTTCTCGTCGCCCGAAGACGACAAGCGTCTTTGTGGAGGTCTGCGTTACGCTCAGTTTCCCAACCGTCGATCCATCCCTCCCTGTTCCGCAGAAACCTGTATTCGAAAACACTGCTTTGTATGTACTGTTAAAGCTTCTTAATGCGCTGGGGCAATCCCTCGCTATCGGCAGGTATCAGCAGGGACTGGTCGGGGACGCAGTCCAGCACGTTGTAAAGGGGGTCCTCGAGGGTAAGTATGCCATAGGCCGCTTCTCGTTTCGGGCGTGGGCAAAGAGGGTGATGATCAACTTTCTCGGTGATCAAAAGCCGCCGGTGGAGGTAGACAACTGGGACGAGCTTCCGGCCCCCTCGTCCGCGGAAGAACCCGCGTGGTGCGAGGGGGGATTTGACGAGGCAGAGATGGAAATCATCCGGAGTTGGCACCCTGTGCGCGATCGAATTCTCATCCTTGTGTGCTTCGGGCTGTGGCACAAGGTGCCGGAGGAAGTGCGAAATGCCTGGTGCCGGGAGGTTGGACTCGACCCGGCCGGTCCGAAAGGGGGATTTGCGATGGCCTCAGAGCGCGGGCGCCGCCGCGAGGTGGCTGAATGGGCAAACATGAGCCGGGCGGCCCTTGACCAGGTGATCAGTAGGAAGAGAGGCTGGTTGGAGCAACTGCGCGGCATTGGCGACCAATAGCCCCGGGGGCGAGCGGAATGCTCAGTCGATTTGTTTGGGAAGCGCTGCCTTGCCCAGAGGTACTCGCCTCTGCTCCAGGCCAACGTACCCTGGGAGCTCGCGTGAGCGTTGCTGTTCTGGAACGGGCGCTGCGGAAGCACTCAGGGCAGGGGCACGGGCATGTGCCGAGAAGACCGGGCGGCCAGAGCGCAATCGAGACACTGGCAGGACGGGTCGGAGTGGCCCTTCGCGAAGCCCTCAGTCGCCCGATGTTATACCGAGACAGGGCGCTGCGCGCCCGCGGACGCTGGCTCCTCATATCGCGTGGAGGGCTGGTGGTGGAGGCCGCCCTGCATACCCACGGTTTGGAAGTGGAGGGGCTCTGGTGGCCCCTTGGTCCGATGGCCAGGCTCTATGCCGAGCCGTGGCGGGAAGTGGCCAGACGGCTGCTTTTTCCGCAAATGCAGCTCATTGAAGGGAACATCGTACACGACGACCGTGGCGCCGAGTTCGTGACTCCTGAGGCCTGGGGACTTCACCGGGAAGGCCCGAATCTCGTGTGGGCCGGTACATTCCCACCTTGGCCGGACCCGCGCAACCCATAGACACGGTCGGGCGTGTCAGTTTTCGACCACCCGGGCCATAAACATAAAGGCACAACAAGAAACCGGGAAGCCAGCTTGAGGAATTGAGATCGGTCATGAATGGGACACGAGAGCGAGTTCACGAACAGTTGACGGCAGAAGCAAGGAACGAACTGAACGAGCTGCTAGCCCGCCTGGAGTCGGGCGAACCAAGCGAGCAGGATGAGATTCTGGCCTATCGTGCAGCACGTGCCTTGGGCTACTGCAAGCTATTTGGAACGGGTTACATTGCGTTTCCCGAAAGGCTGCCCGCGCCGGTGGCGAAGAGGGCGGTGGAAGCGGCGGTGGAGCAATTCAAACAGTACGCAGTTTCGGCGGTGCAACTTCCTCGAGAGTGGGACGAAGAAGGAGAGCCGACGTTGCGTGACCAGCTCTGCTTGCGCCGCCTCCACGAGCGCACGGAGGCTCAAGCCGTGTACGTCGCCGTGGTGGAGTCCCTGGAAGCAGCCCTCGAGGACGAAGAGATAGAGGACCGTGAGTACGTTGACCTGGTAACGCGCCTGAGTGATGCCCTACGGGACTATGACATCTGCCTTCGAAGTGTTGCAGAGTTACTGAGCACCGTGCACGAGGATAGCACGCTTGAGCTTTGGCGAGCGGGCCTAACGGAGCCCTACCGCTCGCTATTGCCATGGTGGATGGGCCCGGAGTTGGCGCAGATTGCCGAACGGACGGCGCGGGAGGTAGACGAACTACTGGCCGGTTTTGCTGAGCGAGCCGGTTCCGAGCCTTCCGGTCTCGTCCTGGTGGTGCCTGCGATTCTCTTTCGTCCGGCGCGGATCGCAGCCAAGGGGGAACGACGGCGGCTTTCACTTAAGTGGTACTCTCCTGACCGCCGGTACACGGCCTTGAGCTGGTTCGAATATCCGCTGGACGATGAGGAGTCCATGAAACTTGTCTTTTACGATAGCCGTTCCGGGGAGCGTGCTACGGAGCTTCGTGGTTACTATGCACAGTTGGCCGGCCTGTTGCACACGATCGGTGAGGACGTCCAGTGCAGCTTTAAGGTTGCCGACCTGCGCCGCCAACTAGAAACCGGCGAACAGGTCCGGCTCTACGTGGGCCCGTCTCCAGAGAGCCTCGAGGCCTGGCACGTGGATGAAGAAGCGCTCAAGGTTGTCGAGGACGCGGTGGATCGTGACAGCGCCGCTTCTTAGCCAGATTCCTGACGCAGGACGGGGGCCGCCGCCCGGTGCCTTTGCGAACCTGGGGGGCGTTTGCCCAGGATGCACCTGTTTGATTAACCGCGGCTCACAGGGCATCCGTCTTAGACGATCGAGCATCTCTCTGGCAGCGTCCTGTCCTCGGATCCCCGTGTAGGCCGGACCGCCGCCGCGCCGGCAACGGCGCACTGGTACCCCCGCCGCGGCGGGGAGGGGAGGACGGCTCGCCACCGTGCGCTCGGACCCAGACGCCTGGGGAGGGGCGCATTCCTCGCCAGCCGGGGCTATTCTGAGCGGCGAGCCGCAGGCTCGCCGAGGCTGCGGCACCTCCCGCAGGTGCCACCCCCTCGCTGAAGCAAGTAAAGCGGCCCCGCCAGGCGGCGGGCTCGGCGCCGCTTCGGCCGGGCGGGCCGCAGCGCTCAGAGAGAGCGCGCGCCCCATGGCCCATGCCGGCGTGGGGCGGGCTTTTCTTTCGCTCGGCGGGGGTATTTCTGCCGGCGCTTGCTTGGCGCCGGCGCCTTGGGGCGGACCCGGGGCCGGGTCGCGCTACCACTGCTCCGCCGTCGCAGCGGCGGAGCTCCGGTCCCGCTAGGCGGCGGGCTCGGGGGCCGCTTCGGCCCGGGCGGGCCGAAGCGGTGAGAGTGATCGCGCCCCATTGGCCATGCCGGCGACGGGCGGGCTTTTCTTTCGCTCGGCGGGGGGTATTTCTGCCGGCGCTTGCTTGGCGCCGGCGCCTTGGGGCGGACCCGGGGCCGGGTCGCGCTACCAGTGCGCCGTCGCCGGCGCGACGGCGGTCCGCCGCTCCCCCCGCCAGGCGGCGGGCTCAGGGGCCGCTTCGGCCCGGGCGGACCGAGGCGGCCAGAGAGGGCGCGCCATTGGGGATGCCGCGACGCGCGCGCTTCTTCCTTTGGTTGGGGATCATATGCGCCAGCGCTTCCTGCGTTCCCCCAGGTCGGGCCCAAAGTGGGCATGGGCAAGACCAGAGCCGGATGACCAAAGCAGGCTGCGCGAGCAAGGAGGGCAGAGCGCGCCTGGGCCAGGCGCGTAGCTGGGGCGGGAAAGCGGCCGCCGGGGCGGAGGGGCCGGACCGCCGTCGCGCCGGCGACGGCGCAGTGGTACCCCCGCCGCGCCGCGGCGGGGAGGACGGCTCACCACCGTGCGCTCGGACCCAGACGCCTGGGGAGGGGCGCATTCCTCGCCAGCCGGGGCTATTTTGAGCGGCGAGCCGCGGGCTCGCCGAGGCCGCCGCGCGTTCCACGGCCGCGACTACTCGCAAAGGCAAGCAACGCGGATCCCGCCAGGCGGCGAGTTCGGGGGCCGCTCCGGCCCGGGCGGGCCGAAGCGGTCAGGGAGAGGCCGCCCCATTGGCCATGCCGGCGACGGGGGGCTTTTCTTTCGCCCGGCGGGGGTCATTTCTGCCAGCGCTTGGCTTGGCGCCGGCGCCTTGGGGCGGACCCGGGGCCGGGTCGCGCTACCAATGCGCCGTCGCCGGCGCGACGGCGGTCCGCCGCTCCCTTCGTCCCGCCGGGCGGCGGGCTCGGGGGCCGCTTCGGCCCGGGCGGGCCGAAGCGGTGGGAGAGAGCGCGCCCCATGGCGCATGCCGGCGTTGGGCGGGCTTTTCTTTCGCTCGGCGGGGGGTATTTCTGCCGGCGCTTGCTTGGCGCCGGCGCCTTGGGGCGGACCCGGGGCCGGGTCGCGCTACCAGTGCGCCGTCGCCGGCGCGACGGCGGTCCGCCGCTCCCCCCGCCAGGCGGCGGGCTCAGGGGCCGCTTCGGCCCGGGCGGACCGAGGCGGCCAGAGAGGGCGCGCCATTGGGGATGCCGCGACGCGCGCGCTTCTTCCTTTGGTTGGGGATCATATGCGCCAGCGCTTCCTGCGTTCCCCCAGGTCGGGCCCAAAGTGGGCATGGGCAAGACCAGAGCCGGATGACCAAAGCAGGCTGCGCGAGCAAGGAGGGCAGAGCGCGCCTGGGCCAGGCGCGTAGCTGGGGCGGGAAAGCGGCCGCCGGGGCGGAGGGGCCGGACCGCCGTCGCGCCGGCGACGGCGCAGTGGTACCCCCGCCGCGCCGCGGCGGGGAGGGCCTACCCGTTAGCCTGCGCCCGGACCCGGCCGCGAGCGCGGAGGCGCGTTCCTCGCCAACCGCGGCTAGCCCTAAGGGCGAGCCGGAGGCTCGTCCATCTGCGCTCGCGAGCGCATCGAGCCAGCAGGGTGAAAGTCCCTGCCGGAGTATGGTCTGAAGCCCGGTAACCGAAGATAACTGCGTCCTTGTGAGGAGGGGTGGGAAGCAACCGGAGGTGAACGAGTAGTCCGTTGGCTTGCGGCACTCCCGTGCCGCTTTCATTTCCCTCCCCGCCAGGCCGGATGCATTGCCTGGGCCCCGACCACGTCGCTCGACCTCCGCGTAGAAACGAAATCGGCGGAGGGCCGCCGCACTCCAAGCAAGCGGCGGTCACAAGAGAAGCGCGGCCGCCCGTTGGTGGTGACGCTTTCCGCGGCGCTCCGTGGTGGGAGCACCAGTAGCGCGACCCTTCCACCGGAAAACGCGATCTGTCCGCGTCGGTGGTGGAAAGTAGCGGCGCGGCCCAAAATCCCCGATCCGCCACGAGTGTCGATCCCGAGGGAACGCCCAGCGTGGTGTGGTACCCCCTGCCGCTTCTTCCGGAGTTGGCGGGTTGTAGAAAGGGGGAACCTCATGCCTGGAGGGTGGCGTGCGGCGCCGCGGAGTACGGATTCCTCTCCCCGAGGTACCCTCGGATCATGCGCGGCGGCTCGTCTGGCTAAGATACAGGGAGTGTGTGCGCGGGCTACCCGCGGCTGGTCGTGAGGTAGAGAAATGGCGACCTATCTCCTTGCGCACAACCCCCAGAAATCCGATTTCCCGCCGCCGGACTGGGACGCAGATCTAGAGAAATCCGGGCGTGTTGCTGACAATTGGTCATGTGGGAACACGAAATCCATACGGCCTGGTGACCGGGTGTTTCTCATCCGTGTGGGAAAGAAACCATGTGGAATCGAAGCGTCCGGATGGGTGACTTCAACGCCAACCGAGGGCCCCCATTGGCTCGAGCGTGGGCGCAAGGCCTTCTACGTCGACGTTGATTGGGACGCCGTTCTGTTCGTCGATGGAGGACATCGGCCACTAGGCGTCGAAAGGCTGAAGGCTCTGAGCAGAAACTTGTGGTCGCCCGCCAACTGGAGAGGCCGACGCTCGGGCGTGAGGATCCCTGACCGATTGGCCCGCAAGTTGGAGCGGGAATGGACGCGGCACTACGAGAACCAGACCGACCGGCGCCCTTGGGTGGTGCCAGTGCATGCTGGCGGGATCACAGGTAGCGCACGTGCCGGACGGTATCCGGAAGGTAGTGTTGTGAAGATCACGGTGAATCGCTAAGAGCGGAGCATTACTGCTCGCAAAGCATGTATCGAGCACCATGGTTTCGATTGCGTAGTCTGCGGGTTTAACTTCGAAGAGGTCTACGGGCACATTGGCCGAGGGTTTATTGAGGTACATCATGTAATGGCGCTGGCCAACGTACGTGAGGGGTACAAAGTCGACCCCATCCGGGATCTCGTTCCCGTATGCCCCAATTGTCACGCTATGCTGCACCGGAAAGAGCCCCCTTATACGGTGGACCAGTTGCGTCGTCGCCTGTCGAGACGACGCCGCGCGGCTCGAGCACGCCCGCCGCGGCGGCGTTTGTAGTGACAGCCCGCCGCTCGCTTTCGCAGCCATGGCCCCTGACTGCGGGCATGGGCCGCGCGTTGGCGTGTGGGGTGCACGCCATCTGGCGCGGGAACCGAAGTCAGCGAGTGCCCCGGCTTAGCAGCTCCAGACCACGACAGTGGCGAAGGAGGGGCAAGCACTGAACTAGTCTGCATCCGAGGGTGATACACGGTTCGGCTCCTTCCCCTAGTAGCGTTTCTCCCGCAGGTCGGGACATACCTGGCGCGTACTCTGCCTACCGACGAAGACGATCGTTTGGTACCGCTAATGGGGCAGCAGTTGGTCGTATCACCGCCGAACCGCTTATGGTGGCACCCGAAGCGAGTAAGGAGTACTTGGCCCCCCTGGTTCCCTAGAAGCCGTTCCCGGGCGAGGTGGGTGAGGAGTTCCTCACGGAGCCTAACGGACGCGTGTCAAGGACAAACGCCACGTCGCCTGCTGTCCCAAAAGGCCTCGCCAGACCCCCGTACCGTTGAGATGCCGCGCGGTTACGTTGGCCACGCAATTCGAGCCGGCCACCACTTTTGTGCCGTCATGCTCTTCGGCATACAGGACACGCTGTTCCGCGAAGCGAACCATTCCGGTTTGCGACACGCTCCCCGAATCTGGACCATTCCGTAGCCGAGCGAGGGATACCACGTGGCTCCCTCGAGCTGTGTAGCGCCCCTACGCCGGACGAACAAAACATTCGGGTATGAGTACGATGGGGCGTCTTGCTTGGCCGTGCCGACCCCGATCGACCCTTGGGGCAACAGAGACCCCTCTGGCTCGGCGACCTGATCCCACGGTCCACCGCTGGTTAACGCGAGTGCGCCGACGATGACTGTCAGCAACGCGATGGCTACGGAAACAGCGATCAGCATGGCTACCTCTCCCCATGGGCACCTTAACCCGTCACTGTCCACCAACGTACATAACAACGGTGCCTCAGGCAATTGCCTAAGCCCGCCTCTGCACCTAGCGTACGCGTTCTCCCGAGTAGCCCCCTGCAGAGCAGCTCGCCATCCCTGTGGACTGGCGCCGCGAGGCGCGCTGCACGTAAGGGCGCCCTCGCTGTGGAGGGGCCAGTGACCCCGCGCACACATTGCCCGTTCGCCAGGCGTTCATCGGCCCCCCTGCGGCCTCGATCCACTCCTAGCGGCCGTTTTCAGCAGCGGGCAGCGCTGCTCGGGCCAGCCGGCCGACCGCGGCCACGGTGGACTGTGGGACACTGGTCCTCGCGGAATTGGCGTCGCATAATGCTCAGCACGGCAGGGACATGGGCTATGACTGCGGCCCTTTGTCCGCAGCCCAAAGGCCGCCTTCCTGTACGGCCTGGCTAAAATGAGCCGGGTAGCTCCCAGTGCGCACCCTCCGACAGCGTTCTGAGGATTGCTGCGAGCGTGTGCGATGGACAGAAAAGACGCCGGGGCCGGGTGGACATGTACCGGACGTTTGCTGCTCGAAATATACGGTGTATAGGCGAGCTGAAGTTCCAGGATCTGGCCCGGATCAACTTGATCGCCGGGACGAACGGTGTGGGCAAGACCACCTTGCTGGAGGCCCTCTTCCTGCACTGTGGTGCCTACAACCCAGAACTTGCCCTGCGAGTCAACGCATTCCGTGGAATAGAAGCCATAGAAATAAAACCTGCGGCATTTGGTGGTACTCCGTGGGACTCGCTGTTCAGGAACTTCGACAGCACCAGCACCGTGGAACTCGTGGGCGAGGACGACGTGTCCGGGTGGCGCAGGGTAAAGCTGAGCGTCGTCCGAGATCCGAGGGGTTTGGCGGAAGTCGGAGAGTTGCTCGTCACTTCGGGGCAAACGGCCCAGGCAGGTTCGTATCTCTCCTCGGCGACTGCTCAGGTACTTCGGCTCGAGACGTCCGTCAACAGGCGCAAGAAGCTCAAGCACTACCTGATTGTGGACCATAGTGGAATCCACCGTGTCCCGATGCCGCCCCCGCCACCTTTTCCCGCACATTTCTTGTCGGACCGGGTGCGCATTCCACCGATCGAGGAAGCCGATCGCTTTGGCAAAGTGGATTTGATGGGAAAGCAGGAGCTCCTGGTGCAAGCTCTCCGAGTTGTCGAGCCGCGGCTTCGGAGACTTGCCACCATCGTGGTGGGCGGGGTCCCTACGGTGCATGGGGAGCTGGAGGGGGTACCGAGGCTGGTTCCGTTGCCCATCATGGGGGATGGTCTGGTGCGGCTTGCAAGGTATCTCGCCACAATTGCAAATTGCCAGAGCGGCGTCGTCCTCATCGACGAGGTCGAGAACGGTCTCCATTATTCCATCCTTCGGAAGGTATGGCGTGCGATCGGAGAAGTAGCACGGGAGTTCAACGCTCAAATCTTCGCGACCACCCACAGTCGAGAATGCATCAGGGCCGCTCACGAGGCGTTCTGTGAATTCGGGCGCTATGAGTTCCGCTTGTTCCGGTTAGAACGGAACGAGGAGGAGGTTCGAGCGGTGGGGTACGACAAGGATACGCTGGAGGCGGCGCTGGAGATGGGCCTGGAGGTGCGCTGATGGGGGATGGGGACGGCGGATGGAATACAGTGATCGCCGAACGACATGTGCTATTGGTCGAAGGCGAAGGCGATAGACGGTTTTTCCAGGCGTTCGTCAGGTACCATGGGCTTCGGGGTCTTCAGGTAATCCCGGTTGGTGGGAGACGACGGTTCGGGAGCGCCTTGAAGGCAGTGATGGCGTCGCCGGGATTCGACAGGGTGAGGGCCGTCGGAGTGGTTCGGGATGCGGATCGGTGTCCGAGGGGGGCGTTCCAAAGCGTATGCAGCGCTTTTCGTGATGCGGGGTTGAAGCCGCCAAGACGACCTTCGGCAGTGAGCAGCGGGAAGCCGCCGACTGCAGTGCTCATTCTGCCCGACGAGAGAACGCCAGGTACCCTCGAGGACCTTTGCCTGAGGGCGGTGAACGGTGACGCCGTCACGCCTTGCGTCGAGGACTATTTCCTCTGCGTGAAACGAGTGCTCGGTGGACGTTTGCCTCGGAGGGTAAAGAAAGCGCTCAGTAAGGCTAAAGTTCAGGTCTTTCTCGCGGCGAAGCAGCCCGAGCTACGCCTTGGCGAGGCGGCGGAGGCGGGCTGCTGGCCGTTCGCGAGCCCGGCATTTCAGAAAGTCGCAGAGTTCTTGCGACAACTGGTGAGTGTGAGATGACGGTTGGAGCACAGTAGAGAGCACCCACCGCGTATGGTTCCTCTCACCGATGCGTGGCGGGCGGCCTGGGCCTGGTCAGGTCGCATTTCCGCCGTCGCTGCCGTCGCTGCCTCACGTCAGCGATCGACGCTTCCCGAGGTGCGCGCGGCCCGGGCGGATTAGCTGACGGCGTCCTTCCGCTTAGCTGACAGGGTCACCGGGCCGTTCGATGCTCCCTTCCTGCTTCAGCGGGGTTCGCACCGGAAGTTTGGGGGCGGGCCGGCTTGCTTGCGACCCCTTCAGGGCAATTCTTCGTGCGCAAGGGCCTTGTTTCCTCGGAGGCTTATCCGCAGCGGTCCGAGACTTTCTGCGACGGGGCCATTCTTGTGCGCCGACGTGCCTTTCTGCATCGGCGCAGGAGCGGAGCCAGCGCGAAGCTCAGCAGAAGTGCCGTAGGGGGCTCCGGGATTATCGAGACGCGCAGGTAATCCACCGCAAGGTTGGTCCATGGCCCTGGCCCCCACCAGCGTTGCCGAACGATGCCGTTGCTGTCGAGCCTGCCGGACGTGGGGGCAGGCCCACCGGGAGGAAGCCCGAAAGGCTCGCCCACCGTGGGATGACCGATGTAGAGCAATCTTGGTCGACCGTGCGGGAAGGATGCTGTGCCAAGATAACTCCCGTTGATGTAAGCGCTGACGCTGTTACCGATGATCTCCCATCGCAGTCGCTGCCAGTCCGTCGTGTGGGCAATCGCAACCGTCCTATCGCCGAACCCGATGGTTAAGGGGCGTACGATGTCTTGCCAAAAGGACAGCGTCTGATAGAAGGGGGGACCGCCCGTCAGCGCGACGAGTCCCATCCCACGGCGGTTGAGCGCGGTGTACCGGAACGCGACTTCCAAAACGTAGTCCGCCACCGCGGGCAGCGGTGTTCCCCACGTGTAGAAGACGGGAAAATCGAGCGCGCTTACGTTCGGACGGCCGAGGATGAGTTGTCCCCCGCTAATTCGCGCGAACGGCACCGGGTAACGGTGCCAGCGGGCGTCCCATACGTCGCCGCGGAAACGGTCGAACTCGTCGGTTAAGTAGGTCAGCGGCCGCGAGGGAATCTTCTGAACACGCAGGTAATCCAGCGCTAGATTTGACCAATAATTTGTTCCCCACCACCGCCGCCGCAGGATGCCGTTTGCGTCGACGTTGGCCGGGATAAAGCCCGGGATGCCAAAGATCTCTCCCACCGCAGGGTGTCCGAAGTAGGCTAGCGCTGGTCGCCCACGAGACAGCCGAGCGCTCCCCAGTATATCCCCGTTTAACCAGGCGGTAATTGTGTCCCGCACAACCTCGTACCGCAACACTCGGTACGCCGTGCTGCTGGGCACGGTCACCTGACGCTCGCCGAATCGCACCGCCAGGGGGTGCAACCCCTGCCAGAATTGCATCACCGCGTAGTAAGGTGGCCCTGCAGTCAGCGCACGGAAGCCCACGCCTTTCGTCCGGCGGACCGGGTAGTTGAACGCGATCTCGGCGATAAAGTCTCCGGTGGACGGGAATACCGGAACCTTGGAATACATGACAGGAAAGTCCAGCGATCGGGCGGATGGATTGCCCAATCTCAAGACGCCTCCGCCTGTTTGGTAGACAGGAGGAGGATAGCCGTGATCACGCAGGTCCCATACGTTGGGTCGGAAGGTTGCGAACTCATCCTGGAAGAAGTATCCGCCCAGCACGGTTGGTGATAGCGTGAACCACGCCACCAGCATCGCGACCCATCGCCGCATTGGTGCTCCTCCTCGACTTCTGGTCTCTCACTGACACAAGTCTCTATGAGCAAACCCAACCACAATCTAAACGGAATCGCTTCACCAGTCGTTGGGACATGCCTTCGTCGTCCTTGGTGTTTGGGAGTCTCTCATGCAGCTCGCGCAGTCCCGCGCCTCCGTATGGCTGGAGAGCTTCACGGAAGGGATGACGGCTTTTGGCTATCCTCTCCCGCGCCAATTGCTCGTGGCCGAATGCCCGCTGCTGCGCTGCGTGCGTTGGGCAGCAGGCCATGCCAGAGGGAGACGTTCTCCGGAGCAGTCCATCTTTCCGCTTGTTCACCTACCGTTGGTTGCAGCGGTGCTGGGTAACTCTCGAACGAGCTTGCCAGCAAGGCTGGCGGCCCCATAGGCTCGTGTCGCATGCTTGTGCCGGGTGGTCGGGCGCACGCCGCTGCCGTTGCGCCGAAGGATCCCAGAGACGTTGCCGCGCCGGTCCTGGCCCCCAGTAGGCCGGCCGGGCGTGCGAGCGGGCCCGTACCGCACTGCACGGGACTCGCGCTCGTGGGAGCTGCGAACGGGTCCGGATCGCCGTTTCGGCCCACCGGGTGGGGAAGCGAACCCCGTGCTTGTGCAAACAAGCCTCTGCAGAGTAGGATGCCCCCCTCCGCCCCCCAAACCTTCCGCCAGGAGTTCGCCGCACGCTCCGTGCTGGGAAACGGGGGTATCGACTTCGTCGTGGCGAGTACGATCGCATAGTGTCACCCTTACTGTGCAGGTAGCTCCGCCAAGCTGTACCTTTGAGTTCCGCGTGGCCCACGCAGCACTACGCTGCCGCTATTGAGGTCGACGTCGATACGGCAGCTCACGCGTTCCTCTGGGTGCTTCGTGGTCTCGTAGTGGTGGCGCAGCTCCGAGAGCAAGAGCTGGAAGACTTTCCAGACGTCTGCAAGGATGTTTTCCTGCTCTGTTGTGTCGAAGTCTGTCTCAAACTCTCGATCAGCGGGCAGCTTGCTCTCAAGATCGGCCGGGAGGTTTTCGAAATCAAGGGGCTCATCGAGGTATCCACAGTAGCCGTAGGTTATGTCGGTGCTGAACGTGTCACCGGCATGAATGGTGCACCAGAGGATGCCGTGATAATCGAGCAATGGTTTGCCCTCGAGCTTCTTGCGAAACTCCATTTCGACATCGATGTTCTTCTCGTGCAGCTTGTTCTCGATGAAGTGGCGTTGGATCGAGGTACGGAGTTTTTCTAGCGGTTTGGGCACGTGGGTCTGGCTCACGGCTATTCCCTCTTCTTGATCTTCGGTTTTGTCCGTTTGCTCCAGGGACTCAAAAGGGGTTCCCGGGCTTTTCAGCGACTGATCGTCCGCGGGTGCCGCCCCGTGTCGTGGAACTACGCATGTTCGAGAGTCCGAGCTACCGAAGGTCTTGTGCCCATGGACCTGGGTCCATTCGTCACTCCTTTCGCGCACCGCGTGTTGGGATCGACCTGTCTTCGGGAGCTCCATGGGCTCGGAGCGACTGTGCCTGGTTGGCACACCAGCCTCACTCTCGGGCCCAGATGCCGGTCTCCGGGAGCACCGTATGGGTTCCCCTTCTTATATACCCGCGTGCCGGTGGAATCTGACAGCCGCTTCGGCTGGTCTACCTGTCTGAGGCTGGACGCGGCAGTACCGGGAAGTCGCCATGGGAGGCATTGAGGAGAAGGGCAGTTCGTGGACGTCCTTGCGGAGAAGCCGGGGGTAGATCCAGCGCCTCCTGAACCGGGGACAGTGGAATAGCGGGGCGGTTGCCGGTAGAGACGCTAGGTCGGTTTGTCGAACAGGTAGGCGCGGCAAGCGGGTGGAATCTATTCCGAAATGTATTCCGAGGAGGGGGGTACCCGGGCGACAGGAGCGGACCGAGTTACCGCGCCTTCTGGTGGGCGACCGTACGCTGCCCAAGCCCGCGATCACTAGCGCGGGGAGCAGACGGATGCCACCGTGGACCCGGGCCATCTGGTTGCTGTGAGGGCAAGCCCGTCCGGTCGGTGAAGCGGGGTATCCTCGCGTCGGTGGAGCAATCGCGCAACGGCGTGGCCAGTGGCTCACTTCCGCGGTCATGCGGCAAATAGCTTGCCCAGGCGGACAATGAGTTCGATGAGAAACAGGACCAGCAGGAGCACCTTCCACCAGTGAGCACCGGTCCGTTGGATGAAAACGACGTTTGCTACGGTGTAGCCCAAGGCCGTCAGGGGGCCAAGATCAGCCAGCTCCAACGTACCCAGTAGGGTCCCCGTACCGCCCAGGGTAAACCCCCCTACCATCATCCAGGTTCCCAACCGGTAGGATAGGGGAGCGTCGAACCACCATTTCCCCAGGTAGGAGGTTACTGTTCCTAGGGCTAGTTCAGGCCAGACGGATGCCAGGCGAGTGTTCGGGCGAGGTGTCCGGTATGTGTCAGGGTCAAAGCGGAGATAGATCGGCTGGAGGTAAGGGGCGGCTCCGTCCAAACTCTGGAACCCCCATGCCAACTCTCTGTCTGCTACAGGAAACCGCTCGATATCACTGGGAGGCTGTCGGTCGACGTAGGGCGGCTGCAACAGGACATCAGGGTCTATCGAGAAGACCAGGCGATCATCGGATAGGCGGCCAAATCTCCAGGCGATGCGCAGAAGAGCCAGATCGAGATCGGCAAGACCCGGCAAACGTACCGATGGCTGGTACAGGCTAGTGTCGACAGGCAGCCAGCCCACCCCTTCGATGAAGACTTCGTTCCAGACGTGAGCCCGCAGTGTCCCGGTGGCAAAGGTACCCACCATCACGCGGCAGGGAATGTCCAGTGCCCGGCACCATGCGGCGTAGAGAAACGAGTATTGGCCGCAATCGCCCTGGCGAGTGCGACGCATCGCTTCACTGCCACGTTCTGGGGGCGGCCATTTGTACCTGTAACGCCTGACGAGGTGTAGGTAAAGCCGCAGAGCGCGTTCGATGGGGGTTTTGGCATCCCCCACAATCGAGCTGGCTTCAGCTCGCACCTCGTCGGTTACACGGACCATTGGGGAAGATCGCAGGAAACGTCTCCGTTCGTCATCGCTCAGATCCGAGGTCGTGCTGGGGGCGG
Source organism: Planctomycetota bacterium (assembly GCA_026981825.1). GTDB lineage: Bacteria > Planctomycetota > Planctomycetia > JALXBF01 > JALXBF01 > JALSID01. The sequence goes on along the minus strand of JALSID010000140.1, from coordinate 4,330 downwards.
AAGGAACGTAGGAGCCGTGGTACAGGTCGGCCTTTACGTCAAGGTTCAGCGCCTCCCCAGGGCGGAGACGGAAGAAGGCGATGCGATTGATGCCCGACCCGTCCGGCTGGATAGAAAGCGGATCCGGTGTGACATTTAGCAGTTGCACGCGCCGCTGGGTGGGCAACTCCGGCGGCACTGAGAGCCAGATTTCCACCGTGCCAGGCTGGCGATTGATGTACGTGTAGTGCATCGTGACCGTCCGGGCGAACGTGTAGACCATGGCGCCGCGTGCCAAGCACGGCGCGCGGTTGCCAGCCGGCGAATCGTCGCGGTCCGTTCGAAAACGGCACATGATAGCTCGTTGAGTGGTCGTTTGCCTGTTCCGCAGCGATTGTAAGCAATCGTAGCGTTTCTACGTTCCATGTTCCAGCTCATTTTCCCCCGAGGCGGCGCAAAGCTGCAGCGGGCTCGAGGACAGCTAGGCGCCAGGGGGCCGCCCGAGCCCACTTAACCTATAGGGTCAAGGTCGGCGTCTAGCTTGGGCGTCTGCCCCGAAACCGGGGGGCTGCACCTGTAGGCGGAGAGGTGGGAACCAACCCGAGGCGACGGTACGGCCTGCACGATGATGGGGCCCTTTCGTCCTATTGTCGAGGTGAACCTGCACCACAATCGGGTAGTCGAACCCACCCTCCGCAACAGCGCGGCGCGGCCCCCTGATGTAAGGGCAGACGGATACAGGGGGCGAAAATGGATGGTCGGAGCGGGTAAGCTTGGGAAGCTCGGTGAACTGAAAGGGGAAGACCTGGCGGGCACAGGAGCGTAGGCAACCTGCGAGACCAAGCCTGGGCAGAAGGCGGGCCGAGAGCTCCGACGCAGGCTGTTGAAGGTGCAATTCACGGGTGGGAGGAAACACGCCGTGTCCGAGCAGCGTGTGGCCAAGGGGGGCCAGGGGGCAGAAGACGTGGAGACGGATCGAGGCAGAGAGGTGAAGTTCCAGGGCGTTTCGGACAATTTTTGGCGATTCGGATCGGGCAATCGTCCAGGTAGAGCTTCGGTGGGCGAACCGGCCTCGCCGGCCGCACGAGCGAAATGACAGAGAGACAGAAAGAGGCGATGAAGAACGACATCGTGTGTCCTTTGTGTTTCCGCGCTGCGTCTGCTGTGTCTCTCTGGGTTTGCCCGTGCAGTCGACCGGTCGGCTTTTGGCCGGAGAATTTCCGCCTTAAGAGTTCCGCAATCCGCGTCCGGCAACAGCATCTCTACGCTCAGTGGCCCTTTGGGCTCCTGTGGATGGACCGGGCGCTGTGCGTCGTGGGCAGCTTGTCAAGCAGTTGCCCGACAGAGCGGAAGGCCGTGTTTGCGAAGCGTGTGGAACGCCTTCCGTGATGCGGCGTTGATGGTGCCAAGACCGCCCTTGGTGGTGAGCCGCAACGACGCGCTCCGCTCTCGACGGGTGAGGGTACTGCCACCCGTTATCGCGCTCGTTCCCCGCTTCGGTCTACCGAGAGCGGGCGGTTGTCACAGGGCCGGAATGGGACGCCGGTAGTCCAGATCCGCCTGGGGAAAGTCGCCGCGCATGCCCTGATCGACCAGGTCGACCAGATCAATGCGGCGTGGTGGACGCCCAGCGGCCGGCCACCCCGCAGCCGGATGGGGGAGCGAGCCGTGTGTGTTCGGTGCCGAACCCACTTTCCACTGGGGCAGCGAGTGTCAGCAGCGTGGCCGCAACCTAACGCTCTTGCGTGAGCTTGGACAGCCGCAGGCCTTGGGGACCACCGGGAGGCTGTCTTCGGCAGCCTGTTCGGAAGTTCGCCGGCAAGCTTTTCCACCGCGTGGCTCCGAAGCGTCAAGCCGTGCTAATCCGCCGGGGCCACGCAAACTTCCGAGGGGTGCCCTTCCACGTCGGCAACGGCTCCGGTCTTTACCCGAGGCTCGCCACGATCGGCCGAGTTCTCCCCTGTCTCCTGTGCACCCGGCAGAGCAGGACTAGTCGTGCCGTCCATACCCAGGTAGCGAAAGATGTTGGCCCCTTCCTTTGGGTGAGAGGCCAGCAAGGAATAGCAAGCGAGCTCGAACGCTCCGGATTTTGCTAGACGCATGAACCAGCGATGAGCTGTGGTGCCGTTGCAGAGATACTTGCTGTCGGGGATGGCCTTCCACTGAACCCCGGTCCGAAGCCGGAACCAGATGCTATTCATGACCTTCCGGAATTCGACCGGTGGGCGTCCGGGCTGGCCGGGCCGACGCTCCCTGAGAACCCCCAGGCTCTTGGCCGCCATCTCAACCGCGGTCACGATGGATGCCGGACAGATTTGATACCGGTCCTTGGCGTTCTTCACCTTCGTCCTCCGCGCCTTACGCGTATCGTGAGTACGGCAGGCTCTGGTGCGGACCTTGTCAAGATTCTATTTTGCGGCCCAGTGCTGGGACGGCGTCTTAGCCGGAGCGTGAGGTGGCCGAGGGGCAGTACTTATGGAGCCCGTTCTCTGTCCGTCTCCGTCCTCTTTCGGCGTAGAGCGTCGAGCGGCGAGCCGCACGGGGGAAACGGCACATACCGTTCGCGGAAAGGGAAGTCCGGGGAGGCGGCTTCCCTGCTCGCCACCTCCGTCCCGCTCTGGCCGACAGGCATTACCCTCGACCGCACGGGCGTTCGCCTAACAGGGCCTCGCCCCGTACTTCTAGCGCCGCATTCCATTGGTGGCAGTCCGTACGTGTATTGCAGTGGCAGCGCGAAGCGCGGAAGAAAGCATGATGCCAGGTCGGGTGCAGTACCATGATCAAGAGAGATGTAGTCTGGCTGTCCTGAGCGCACAGGGGTGAGTATGGGGCAGCACGATCCGTCGTGGGAACAAGATGGGATGCTGCTCGATGGAGGCGATATTGGTGCGCCGGAGGAGGAAACGGCGTCGCGCGGCTACCGGATTCTGAGCTGGCCGGTCCTGTTGACGCTGGGCTTTGTGGTGTATGAGCTGTTTGCCGAGCCCGCACTCGGAGTCACAGTGGCATGTCTCAAATTTGGCTTGCCACATTTGTGGGCCGGCATCTGGTTGCTGGCGAAGGACCCGAAGAAGCGCCGCGCCGTGGCTTCGGCCTGTTGCTACTGGGGATACGGAGCGTTACGGGTTGGGGCGGTCGCCTTTCCGACGGCAGTCGTGATTGGAACCCTGATGCAGCAGCGAGTGGATGAACTGGTGGTGACGGCGCTGCTGGCATTTGGTGGCATTGCCTGCTACTCCGCGCTGATGATGCTCGGAGTGTTACTGGCATGGTGGTGGGGTGTGAAGGTGTGGCTGTCACCGGCTGTGCCGCACGACCTGAGGCTTGGGCCATGGCCGCCGCGCTGGCCGGGTCCCAACCGGCTTGGTGTCGCGGTGAAGTTCGCCATGTTGGTTTGTGGCGTCGTGTTTGGGTTGACCGTGATTTTGTTGCTACTTCAGTTTTTGCGCCTTGTATTGGGCCGGCTGTGGCGTCCGTGGTTAGAGGCGGCGGCGACTATATGCGCTATATTTCTCATGTTCGCGATTCCGTTGTTCTGGTATGCTTGGGGCGAGCGGCTAGAGGAGCAGGTGCCGGCGGACGATCCGGAATCCTGCTGGCCCGATAGTCCCGCTGATTCCGTCGGCGAGCCGTTGTGGCCGTCGCCGCTAGATAGCCGCGACGCTTGACGAGCCGCGCCGACGGGCAACTCGTCTTCCCCCTGACCAACGGCAGCACGTCCCCCGCTTCCCGGCCATACCCGGTAGCGGGAGCTAGCGACTTTTCATCGACGCGGCGCACCCAACGCGGCGACCACCGCACCCTCGGACGCACCGCGCAGCTTGGTGCATCTTCCGCTTTGGAGTGCGGCACTCCTGTGCCGCTTTTTTTGGAGTGCGGCAGTCCCCTGCCGCTTTGGCTTGCGGCACTCCCGTGCCGCTTTGGCTTGCGGCACTCCTGTGCCGCTTTTTTTGGAGTGCGGCAGTCCCCTGCAGGGCTGACGCACTTCACTCGGTCGGAAGGGGGACCTCAAACAGCAGGTACTCTAGGTAGGAGGGATCCCAGCCGGCTTTCTTGCGCCGGGTTCGAATCGCAATTTTGCTGTGCTTCTCGTCGGCGCGGATCAGCGAGACCGCCAACCGATTCAGCGCCGCTAAGTTCTGGGCTAACACTCGATCACGTACACGAAGCTCGTCTTCGCGAAACGTCACGTCCAGCACCCAGTGAAGCCCATTTTCTATCGACCAGTGCTTCCGGATCACATAGGCCAGCAAGGCAGCTTGCTGCGAGAGGCTGGAAACGTAGTACCGCACCTCCGAACTTAGCTTGCCAGACGCCTCGTAATAGGACTCGCGGATCACCATCACGATCG
>JALSID010000139.1 GCA_026981825.1 Planctomycetota bacterium | reverse complement strand
CCCCAGGCGTGTACCAGAAACGTAAGCACTGCCAACACCAGCACCACAGGAACAAACACCCCGGCGATCCGATCGGCCAGGCGCTCGAGGCGGCTTTTACGCGTCAGCGCCTCGTCCACCGTAGCCGCAATCTGCGCAAGCACCGTCGACGCACCCACCTGCCTGGAAACAACCAGGATCATCCCCGTCACGTTCGTTGTGCCGGCGAAGACTCGATCTCCCGGCCCAACGTCCCGCGGTAGAGGTTCACCCGTCAGCGCCGCTTCCTGGATCGCACTTTCGCCCTCGATGATCTCGCCGTCCACCGGAATCTGCTCACCCGGCCGCACAACCACCACATCACCGGGCCCCAGATCGGACGCCGCAACCTCCTGCACGCTACCATCGGGGAGCCGCCGGCGTGCCGTCTTGGGGCTGAGCTGGAGGAGACGTTCGACCGCGTCTCCCGTTCGCAAACTTGCACCGGCTTCCAACATCCGCCCGAACGAGATAACGGTAAGCAGCAGAATCTGCTCGGACACGTGCCGAAAGCCCATCGAAGCCCCCTGCGCGGCGCCAAGGGCGGCGACGAGATCCGCCATGCCGACGCCGTAGGCGGCCGTCGTGCCCAGGGCAACCAGCGTGTCCATATTGGCGCCGAAATACCGAAGCCTCCGAAGTGCCCCCCGATAGAACGACGCTCCGATCCCAAGCTGGGCTGCCGTGGCAAGGATAGCCGCCCCGAGCAGAGAAGCATCCCCAAGTTGCCGGTACGCCAACCACAGAGCCAGGACAGTCACGAGGCATGCTGCGCCGGCCAGCGCACGCACCGCCCAGCGGCGCCGAGATCGTTCCAGCTCGCGCCGTGCAGCCCCCCTAACGTCCGCGTCCAGAATCCGCGCCGTGTAACCGGCCGAGCGCACCGCTTCCAGGAGCTGTTCGGGTGGAACAGGGCCGCTCAACCTCACCTTTGCCGAACGTGTGGCCAGGTGAACGGCCACGGCTTCGACACCGGGAACCTGTGCCAGAGCAGTCTCCACCCGCTGCACGCAACTGGCGCAGTGCATGTCCGGGATCGCGAGGCTGAGCTCCTGAGCGTTCGCCTGTGTCTGCGCGCGGTCGGGATCGACGGTTGAGCGTGCCATAAGGGGCTCCTGCGTGCTCCGGCTCTGGATAACCGATCAGCTTATTGTTGACCGCTTCTTCGCCGGGCGACAGCCGTCTCCCACGAACAAACCCGGCTTCTCTTTTCATTGCCCCCTGCGGCTTCGGGTGAGCGGCGATATAGACAGCTCCCGACCAGTCGTTCGACGTCTTTCCACGCATCCGCTAGAATGCAATTCGATCGAGGGTCAGCAGCAGTGAGGAGGAAAATTCGCCGATGCGCTGTCCATCCCCCACGACGACGAGTACCAACCCTCTTGCTCCCTTGCTTGCGGGACTCGGCGTTCTTCTTGCGGGTTGCGCCTTCGGTCAGGAACTTCCTGAACCTCCCTATGTCGATCCCGGCCCACCGGGGGGACCGCCGGCCGACGCCGTCACGCTCGTCGATCGCTTTGCCCCCACGCTGGATCCCTGGCGACCCGATACAACGGCCGGTTGGAAGCTGGACGGCAAGGTGCTGAAGGCTCCGGCGCAGGGGGCAGACCTGGTCACGAAGCAAGCCTTCGGCGACGTGCAGCTTCACGTGGAGTTCCGTGTGACCGAGGAGGGGCAATCGCTCCCACGGATCAAACTGCTCGGTACCCTGGCGATCCCCGTTATCGACGGCGGCAGCACGGTTCAGCCCGGCAATACGGATAGCGCACCTCCTGGGGATGCCGTCGTGTTGTTTGACGGGACGAGTCTCGACGGCTGGACCCGTATCGATGGTCGTCCTGCGCGCTGGGACGTGGTCAAGGGAATCCTCCGCTGCAAACCGGGTACGGGAAACATCATCACGAAGGAACGGTTCCGGGACGTCCAACTGCACGTGGAGTTCGCGACCCCATACATGCCGCAGGCGAAGGGGCAGGGAAGAGGCAACAGCGGTGTGTACCTCCAGGGACGATATGAAATCCAGGTGCTCGACTCGTACCAGAACAAGACCTACTTCGACGGCCAATGCGGTGCGATCTACCACGAGTATCCGCCCCTCGTCAACGTGTGCAGGCCTCCGCTTCAGTGGCAGAGCTATGACATCGTCTTCTACGCAGCCCGCTGCGATGCAAATGGAAAGGTGACCGTCTACCCACGCGCCACCGTGCTGCACAACGGCGTAGTGATCCACGACAACGTGGAAATCCATGGTCCCACCGGGGGGCACCTGGATGAAAAGATGTGCGAGCCCGGTCCGCTGATGCTTCAGGACCATGGCAACACCGTGCAGTTCCGAAACATTTGGCTGCGGCACTTGACGGGGAAGGGACGTGTCTCGCAGGCGCCACGGTCCGTTGGCGAATGGCAGAGCTACGACATCGTTTTCCGTGCTCCCCGACTCGGACAGGACGGGACCGTTCAGCGGCGGGCGCGCGTGACGGTCTTCCACAACGGCGTGCTTCTGGCTCATGCCGTCGAAATCGGACCGGGTAAGGGGGCAAAAGTGGACAGGCCTGCCGAGGGGCCCGTCATCCTGCCCGCCGGAAATGTTGAATACCGCAATGTGTGGATCCGCCCGATCGCTTCCCCGCCGAAGTAGGGCTTTCCTGGTGGGGATCGTCAAGATGCTGCCCCAGGACTGGCTCCCGGCAGGGCGGGGCGGTATGCTCGCAGGAGGTGGATCGCCTCGACCGAGGGAAAGAGGAGAGCAAGATGGCTGTTAAGAGGATCTTAACGGACGAAGACTGGGAACTGATCAAGAAGAAACTTCCGCCGCGGAAGCGCACTGGGCGCCCTCGCAAGGACGAACGGCTCGTTGTAGAAGCCATCCTGTGGATTTTGACAAGCGGCGAGCCCTGGAGGAAATTACCCAAGCAGTACGGCGCGTGGCAGACGGTCTACCACGTCTACAACGACTGGCGTAAGAGCGGTCTGTTGCGGCGCATTCTGAGGACGCTAAAGAGCAAATCCGACAGGTTCGCGGACCTCGATCTGAAGCGTCTGCGGCTCGACGCGAAACGAGCCGGCCCCCGCCGCAGGTCGGTGGGGGGAACGTAAGGATAAGCGAAGGGGGCGCATGCCGACGGGAGCTGGCTCATGCGAAGTGCGGGCCCACTGGTAATCTGCCCTTTCGTAGGGGGCACCCGTTCTATACGGCGCTTGGTGGTGCGGAACACCGAACGGATGTCCCTGCGAGCTCTTTCCGCAACAGACCCGCCGGCCTGAGCGGGGACTGTCGCCTGGCGGACAACCGGATTTGTTTGGTGCTGCCGAGGGGCCGGCCGTGGTTGTCGCCGCCGAGAACGAAAGTACGGCCGGATTGCCGGGGGGGTATCCCTCGCAACGCCAGCGAGTCGCCCCCTCACGCTGTCCGGCTAGGCGGTCTTTCGAGCCTGCTCCTGTGTTGCTGGCCGCCGACGCGGCCCGGAACCGGCCAGGTCCTCACCGTCTCTCCTCCGGTAATTGGACAGCGGCTGTCGCGCAACGACGTCCGCGTCGTGCTCATAAGCCAACTGCTCGTCGAGCTCAGCGCCGGTCGATCCGCACACAGCGTACGCGAAGCGCTGCGCGCCCTGCTGCCGGGCACGGCCAGTCTCGTGGAGGAAATCTGGCGCGACCAAAAAGCGAGCCCGCGCTCCCGCAGTCGCCAACACCGCGTCGCCGGGCAACGCCAGCTAAACCTCTTCAGTGCGTCAGCCCCACCTCGAAGGGGAGCTTGAACCGCGCGCGCGGGCCCGTCTGAGCGCCGCGCTGGGGAACCGGGAACGGGTCCACAAGATTCTCGACCTCCGCGTCTGTGCGTACGTCCTGCCTGTACCGATAGCAGTAGAACACGCGCCGATTGCCGGGGCCGACCGAGCGATATAGGCGATAGACCAGCCTCAGCCGGTGCTCGTCCTGCCCCAAGTTCTCCTTCGGATGAACCAGAATCGGCACGCGATCGAACTGTTCGGCCCCCAGAGGGTTCGAGAAGACCAGCATGGGGCGTGCTCGATTCATGCCGTCCCCGTACGTACCGAGCTGCGTCTGCTTCCGCCTCCTGCCAGTCATCCTGAGGTACAGGTCAAAGTCGGCATTGAGGGCGTTTCCGTCAATGAGACACAGGGCGGTAATTTGTACGTGACGACCTCCCGTTGCTTCTAGACAGACGAATAGGTAGAAGGCGCGGATATCCAACGGCTGCCCGGCCGCTTTTTCCCTACTTCCCTCTTGGGGTTCTCCGCCTCTCTGTAGTAACCGCGCTACCGTGTCCCTGTGTTGTCCGTCCTACTCGCGACGTTTTTCCGCCGGCGCGGCCCCTTTCTGGTGCACCTGCGCCAGGGCGGCGCGCCAGCCTGCGTACCGCTCGCTGAAGCGGAATCGCTCGTACGCCGGGCCGGGGCCGATCCGGTAAACGTCGCATCCGACCAGGAAATCGAGCGGAGCGTCAGGTAGGAGAATGGGCTCGGCAAGCTGCCAGTCCGTCGGACGCAGGTCATGTTTGAACGCGCCCGGAAGCCGCGGGGCGGCAAAGTGAGCGGTCGCCACCGCAGAATGTTCGTCGCTGCCTTTCCAGTACCGCCGCCAGTCGTCCAGGTTTTCCACGTCCCGCAGGGGGCGACCGTAGCGGCCAATCCAGCGGAGCACATCGAACACGTTGCGATCCCCCGCCCATGTCCGCTGGTCCCGGCGCGCCGCGGTCAGGAACTCCCGACTCAGCCACGGGGTGCGGAAAACACACGCGTTCGCTTCCACCCGAATCGCACCGGCATAGCGCTTCAGCGCAAGAAACTCCTCGCCCGTATGGATCGTGCAGTTGCCCAACAGAATCTGACAGGAAGCGTCGCGCTTGGTGCTACGAGCTTCGATGCCCCGAGTGGTGAACAACAAGCAGTTATCGAAAGCCACACGGAGCCCCCTGGGATTGCGGAGAAGCAACGAAGCCGTGAACCCGGTGAAGAAGGAGTCCTGAATGCGTGCACTGGCTCCGTTGTTCAATTCGACTGCCACCGTCTCAACCTGGGCTGTGTTGCTGAAATGGCAGTGCGATACGAGCAGCTCGCCGCTCTCCACCGCAATGGCCGCGTACTCGCGGTCAGCCGGAGCATCGGGATCGACGCGGAACTCGATCCCCTCAATCGATACCGGCCCCCCGCGAACGATGAAGATCGCGTGTCCTGTGGGTTCGAAGTCGGGATGGTAGAGGGGGTCATGCTTGCGAACGATCACCGGCGTGTACCCCTTGCCCGCACGGATGGTGAGGTTCCGCTGGGACAGCACCTGCCCAACTAGTTCGAATGGACCGTTTCCGTGAATCTCGACGATATCCCCGTCCTTCAAGCGACGCGCCACATCCCGCCATTTCTTGTAGGACTCCGGCTTGCCCTCCCGGCCAATCCGCATGAAAGGCTTGCTGGGGTCGCCCTGCAGAGCGTAGGTCAGGTCGCGGACCAGATTGCCTCGGCCCAGGAACAAAAGCGCCAGGCTCGTATCGGCCACGCCATGGTGCGCGATCCGCCAGGAGCCGTCGCTTTCCTGAGTATCAAGCAGGATTTTTGCCCCCTTCGTGTACCAGTCCACGTCCCCGATCTTCTGCGTCGCTAAGACGACGCCAAGTCGTTCGACCGACCAGAGGAAGTAGGGGGCGGGGCGTTTCCCGGCATGTTTGATATAGTGAGCGACGCGTTCCAGGCCCTTTTTGAACGCCGGGTCGTGCAACAGGGTATCACGGAGCGACGCGTCCCCGGTCGCCGACCCCTCTTGCTCCACTCCCGCTGCAATCGCCAGCACGAAGCAACCGGCCGCCGTCATCGACGCCGTGTCCGCTTCGCCCGTCGCGCGATAGTCCCACCCTCCCGAGGAACTCTGCGTGTTGCGAAAACGCTCCTCGACCAGTTCCAGAGCGTTTTCCACCCGAGCACGCACCCGACGCGCCGCCCACAAGCCCAGTACGGCAAACTGCGTGTTCGAGTTGTCACCTACCCCCGTACGCTTCTTGACCCGCTCGATCTGGTCCGGATCGGTTTCCAGCCGCTCGTTGACAGGACACGTGTACGTCCAGCCTCCACTATCAAGCTGGCCTGCCACCAGACGGTGGGCTAACCGCTGAATCAAGACTCGGTCACGAGCGTTACCTAGCTGTTCGAGCAGAAGGATGGATAAAGCAATGCTGTACGTGCGTGTCTCCCGAGGTGCGTTGCGGCGAACGTACTCATACGCCTTCCGTACCGCAGGATCGCTTGGAGGAACGCCGTTCTCGACCAAGGCTAAAGCGGCTAGGGCAGTCAGGCCCAGGTCGTAATGGGCGTCATGGCGGTACTCAACCGTCTTGCGCGCCTGGTCACGGACCTGCCGAATAAACTGCCAGCTCCCGTCATCCTGTTGCTGGCGGCGCAAGTAGTGCAGCCCTCTGCGGATCGCCTCTTGCACCCGCTCCGGATCCACCGTGACTTTTTCTTCCGCAGAAACGACCGCGCGGCCAATCCAACCGAGCAAGAGAAAACCAAACAGAACGTATCGAATGGACCGCATTCGGAGAAGCGACGGTGTAGAAGCGATCATCTGTTTTCGTCCCTGGTTGCGTGTGGTCCGGCTAGCCTCCGGAAGCGCGTGCATGTGCTCTGTCTGCCGCCGTTGTGTCCGCCTCACTTTCGTCCGACTGCGCTGACACCCCGACCGTGATCCGGCACCTCGCCGGCCTTTCCCCTGTCAAGTCTAGTGGGAACATCGGGTAGAGCACAACCCCCTGAAAGACTCGCTCATAGCCCGCCTCGCTCTGGCTTACGGTTTCCAGGGGCACGCTGCAGCACCGCACTTCCTCCGAAAAGCGCATCTGCACGGCCAGCCCCATGTGCTCGTCGACGATACTCACCGAAGAGCACGCCTCGAACGTCATCGCCTCACCCAGATTCTCGCTCCGCCGTCCATCTTCCAGGAGCAGGTAGCGGTCGGGCGTATGGCCCGCCAGCGCTGCGATCGCGAACTCGGGCGTCAGAATGAATTCGCCCGGCGGCCCCCCAAGCGGTGTGAGCTGGTATTCGATCTCCACCACCGGGGCCTCCGCAAGTAAGCGGACCGTCTTCGCAAGCTCGATCGGCGCCTCCCCGATCGACGTCCGTCGCTTCATGACGCACTCGATTCGATCTTTCGTCTTCCGAACCGACGCCATGTACACGCCCAGACTGTGGCCAAGCAGATCGCGGAAGCGGTTCGTCGCCAGTTCGTCCAGGCTGGTTCCGGGGGGAAGGGCATGATCCACGGCAATCGCCCGACGCCAGGCGTCGTACACGAGGACCGGCTGCCCTGAATCCGGCGACCGGTAGACCAGGTGCTGCGGTGCTTCGTCCGCCGCCAGTCGCTCCGCAAGCCCGTCGTGGTACACCTCAGGCCGACGCGATACGACCCCGGCCAGATTGAAGCAGGCGGCCTTCACGTCCAGCTCGTAGATATGGCCCCCCCTAGCCGGTGCCAGATACACCGCTAACCATCGGTTTTCCAGTTTCACCTCCTGCCTGCTATCCAGATTGAAGTCTCGGCTCGAAGCTTGCACCGGCGCTGCCGGAGGATCCAGAGCGTCCAGCACCCGGTCGGCTGCAATGAGATGGTGGAAGACGGCGTGCCGCAGATGCGGCAGGTACAGCCCTCCAAACCAGCCATGCCAGTAAGCACAGTTACACTGGGCACGAAACAGGTGATCGCGAGCAGCCGCAAGACGGGCGTCCGAGGGCTCCGGCGCCGAGCCGACGGTTGTCTGCTCTCCGTTGCTGCTCGCCGCCACCAACTGCAGCCGCTCGCTGACCTCCAGCATGCGGCAATACATTTCGTTCGTTTCCGGGTACTTGACTTTAAAGTTCCGCCAACTGCCCCCACGGATGAAGCTGCGCAGGTCACTCCACCTGGGATGGTGCTGAAGCTCGCGCTCGAGCTCCATGAGCGTCCGGGCGCGCTGAGGGGGCAGGGCCCATTCGGTCATTTCCCGATACGAGCAGTCGGGCAGGTAGATTTTGCCTTTCGGAGGAACCGAGTGGAGGATCTCCTGCAGCGTGCAAAGCCGCAGCCAATCGAGGTTCTGCTCAAGTGCTTCCAGGAACCGCTCGAGCCAGCGGTCTTCGTACACGTGCTTTCGCGTTTCCGGCCAGACTCCAAACTTTTCGCCATCGTCTCCAAAGACCAGGATCACGCCGGGCTTATGCCGGTAACCGGCACAGTACTCGATGGTCTCCCATGGGTCTCGGAACGGGATCAGATAGCGAAGCCGCTCACTGATGGGAAACACATGGAGCAGCATGCCGTTGTCCTCGGTGACGTAGTAGCCGTCCAGTTCGCTCTCCGTCAGGCCGGCAACCCGGAAATGGAAGTCGTCCAGCAGCGTGTACCTTACCCCCACCTGGGCAAGATCATTCGCCAGCGATGGTTCCCATACCCGTTCCGCCAGCCAGATCCCGTCCACAACCGTATCGAACAAACTTTCCAGCCGGCGGCGGAACAGCGTGATCTGGTCGCGGCGGTCGTGAGGAGGAATCATGGTCAGAATGGGCTCGTAGTACGCCCCGCCGAGAATCTCGACCTGCCCCCGATGGACCAGTCGTTTCACCCGCTCGATGTATTCCGGCCGGTTCTGGAGGAGCCATTCCAGGAGCGGACCAGAGGTGTGTACGGTGACTTTGAACCAGGGGTGCTGTTCGAGCAGAGTCAGGAACGGCAGGTAGCCGTCTTCGTACGCTTGCGCCAGCACACTTTCGAAGTTCCCTACAGGTTGGTGGTCGTGCACGACGAACGCAAACCGTACCTGGTGCATTCAGTCCGCTCCGGTAGGCGAAAATCCCTGCGTCCCCCGCACTGTCCCGGTCTGCTGCGATTATTGCGTCCGTTTCCTGGTTGCCAACCGCATCCTTCGGATCGTCTCCGCAAGGTTTACGGATTACGCCGATGTCCTGGTCCGGGGGGACAAGCCGGCGCGCTGACTGTAACCCCAACCGGTGTGCGAGTGCCCGTTACCGTTGAATGCTCCTTCCACATCGGCGTCACGCAAAAACGCGGCCGCGGTCTCCGGTGCCGCGGGGTTGATGTGGACTCCAGAGCCGAATTCAAACCCAGCAACCCCCACCAGCCTGGGCATGATCTCCAGGTGCCAGTGGTAGTAGGGCAGGTCGCCACCGCCGTAAGGACTGGTGTGGAGCACGAAGTTGAAGGCCGGCTGCTCGAGGACGAGGTCGAGCTTTAGGAGGACCAGTTTCAGTGCGGTAGCCAGCTCCTCCAGTAACACGTCCGAACTCTGCTGGAACCGGCAGATGTGTTGCTTTGGCAACAGCCAGACTTCGAACGGGAACCGGCTTGCATACGGGCAGACCGCGACGATCTGCGGTAGATCGAGCACCACGCGCTCGTCGCGGTCGAGCTCTTCGTAGACGATGTCGCAGTACACACAACGCCCGCGCTGTTTGTGATACGCCTCGGCACCGCGCAGCTCCGCTTCCACCCGCGGTGGCACGATCGGCAGGCCGATCAGTTGGGAGTGGCTGTGGTAGAGGGATGCCCCCGCGGCTGCCCCCACATTCTTGAACACGACCACGTGCTTCAGCCGGGAATCTTGTGACAGGTCCTGGATGCGGTCGTAGTACATCCGTACCACCGCCCGCACGTGCTGCTCCGGTAGCGTGGCCAGCGACCGGACATGCTCGGGGGTTTCGATGATTACCTCGTGGGCGCCCACGCCGCTCGTTACGTCGAAAAGCCCGTATGGGCGAGCCACAAGCTCGCGTTCGACCCGTAGAGCGGGAAAGCGGTTGGGCACCACACGGACCTGCCAACCGGGGCCGTCGGGAGCACTGCCGGGTCTGCGGATTGCCGCGATCTCCGGCGGAGTGAACGATTCATTCCCCTCACAGAACGGGCACAGGGCACCGTTGGAAGGCAAATCCGGTTGCGGGAAGTCCGACGGACGACGCGCCCGTTCCGGTGCAATGATTACCCACTCGCGAAGGATTGGATCTCGACGAAACTCACTCATCTCGTGCGCTCACATCCGTTTCGTATGCTGTGCCTTGGCGCAACATCCTTGTTGCCATGCAGAAGGCTTACGCAATCCAGGCGGCTGCGTACGCGTCCTCACCGGGGACGCTTGTTTCGAGCACACCTTCACGGGGCACGCGGTCGATGCTCGTCGGCCCACGAAACAGTTCCACCATGAACGCGACGGGGCTGGATGCTCCCGCACCCAGCAGCTCCAGATGCACGCTGAGCTCGGCAACCGCCTCCACCGCCCACCGCACATGGGCATGCTCCCACTGCACGGGGCGGCCGTTCCTCAACACTTTAACCACAGCGGCCTCGCTCGCGGGCCGCTCGATCTCGATTACCAGCGGCTTGGGACGACTGAACGTTACTCGAACGGCGTCCACGTTCCGCAACACCTCTGCAGCGGCCCTTTCGCTGTCCAGCCGCACGAATAGCTCCTCGGCGCCGAAACCGAACCAGAGCCTTTTGATCAAGCACCCTGCCTCGCGCGGGAAACCGTTCGCGGCCACCTCCGGCTCGTAGCACCCCGCGCCAAGCCACTCGAAAAAGCTCGTCCGACCGTCGACCGTCACGTCTAAGGGGGCTGTTGGCTGGGAATAAGGGACGATCCGACGCTCGACATGGATCGGCTGGGAGAGCTTCGCGGGGGGCTGCTCCTCCAGCAGACGATACACGTTCTGCAGGTGCTTGCGAAACAGATAGTCGTAAACATGGGCGTACGGAGAAGGATGCTCGTCACCGAACCACCAAAACCAGTCGCTCCCTTCGGCGATGTAGATCTCGCGCCAGGCGAGCTCCGCCGTCGACGGGGCCAGGTCCCGCTGCTCGGTGGCTTCTACAAGTACCTGGCGGGTCTCATCGAGCAGATCCCACGCGGTTCGGTCCTCTTCATGACCGATCCAAATGGCAAAGTTGTGGTGGATCCAGCTCCCCGGAAAGAGCCTGGGCAGCCGATCCCCGTCGCCGTACTCGTCCAGGTACTCGGAAATCGTGCACGTGCGGACCAGGTCGGTTCGACTCAGCTCGTCGTACAACCGCCTCAGAAACGGTACCCCCCCTTGCGGATAGTGTTCCCAACAGTTCTCGCCATCCAGGATGACGGGAACGATCGGAACATAGTTGGACCCAACCGCATGCCGAATGGCCAGCAGCTTGCCGAGGAAATCGTCCACAGCGGCCGGAGCCGGAACGTGCTGGTAATGAAACCCGATCAGGTTGCTGAGCGCCTGGTCCCGGAATACGATCTGCAACTCGGCTCCGTCCCGCTCGATGGACCACGGGCGGTAGAGCAGGTGGGGGTTGCGTACGAAGCCCGTATGGGGCTCTCGGCCAACACGGCCGTCCAGGCTCAGCGAAAGGATCTCCTCGTCCGCAGCAATCCACTCCACCCCGTGGCGAACCAACAGCGGCACCATCCCCTCACAGACTGCCCCCTCAGGCGGCCACATGCCCCGAGGGGGCTTGCCATACACCTGGGCCGCCGTACTCATCGCCTCCCGTACGTGCCATTCCGCATCCTCGGGGTACGCCCCCATTCTTTCCGGCAGCGGCAGCGCCGGGGTTGCCACCTGGGCAAGGGTCTTGTCCAGAAGCAAGGGCAGAATCGGATGGTAGTACGGCGAAGTTGTCAACTCGATTTGGCCCCGTTCGGCGAGTCGGACGTAGCTGGGCAGAACCTCCCGCACCAGCTCCAGTTGGCGCTCGAGCACCCAGAGTTTCTCGTCCTCGGTGAAGTTCCGCTCCTTGCGGCGCAGTTCCGCAAGCTGGGGGTCCAGTTCAAAGGCAAGGCTGTGAATCCACACCAGGTTGGCCCAAACCTGCAAATCGCGCAGGTCGTGGACGCGGAACCGCTTGAGCACGCGCTTCGGGTCGCGAAGACGGGGGCCGCGCATCCGCCAGAGCTGGTAATAGCGCGGATGCGGCCGAATCATGTGGTCCAGATGGCAGGAAAAGCCGTGCTGCAGCAGATACACCGCCTCGTCTTCGCTCAAGGAGTCGGCCGGGATCCGGCAGATCCGCAACAGATCGTCCTCACGACCATGATCGGTGTAGTCAAGCAGTTGCTGAATCAAGCTGGGCGTCAGGTTGAACGTGGCGCGCACCTCCGGATGCTGCTCCAGGTGCTTCGCCATTCCCCAGTAGTCCTTGCTGCCGTGGAGCCGAACCCACGGGACCGGCACAGAATCCCCTACGTCGTCCGGGTAGTAGGGCTGATGATGGTGCCAGAGAAACGCCAGGTATACCGGCTGCATGCTTGGTCTGCCTCAGTTCGCGGACGACCGCCAGTCGCTCCAGTTGACGTCAACTCGCCCAAGCGCCTGAAGCGTTCGTCTGCCTCAGGCCACGGACAACCGTCAGCCGATCCTGATCCTAGCTCGAGCCCTCGCGGCCCGGTTCTTCCACACTCGGGCTGCCGACCATCGCACAATGCGAATGCTCAGGCAACCGCCTCCTCGCCCGTCCGCTGCCGGACCTGACTGTAGACCTCGAGGTATTCGCGAGCACTGCGCCTCCACGACCAGTCCTGCGCCATGCCCGTCCGAACAATTCGCCACCAGAGAGTGCGGTCCCGGTACGCGGCGAGGGCCCGATCGAGCGCGGCCAGGCACGCGTCCGCCCGGTAACGGTCGAATACAAAGCCCGTGGCGTTACCTTCTGCCAGGGTCTCCTCGTTCACGTCCACAACCGTGTCTGCCAGGCCCCCGACTTTATGCACAACCGGCACCGTGCCGTACCTCAGGCTGTAGAGCTGGTTCAAGCCACACGGCTCGAAGCGACTCGGCATCAGAAAGATATCGGCACCGGCTTCGATGCGGTGCGCCAGCGCCTCATCGAAGGCGATCCTTACCGCTGCCCGACCCGGGTACCGGGCCGCAAACTCCTCCAACCACTGTTCGAACCGCCTCTGGCCTGTACCTAGCGCCACATACTGCACCTCCCGCCGCATCAAGTCGTCTGCAAGCTCCTCGATCAGATCCCAGCCTTTCTGCGGATCCAGCCGGCCGATCTGAGCGACCAGAGGCACCTCGCGCTCCTCCAGCCCCAGCTCTCGCTGCAGATGCGCCTTGCACTTGGCTTTGCCCTCAACCACGGTTTCGATGTCATAGTTGGCGGGCAGGTGCGGATCCGTGGCCGGATTCCATACGTCATAGTCCACGCCGTTCACAATCCCCCATAACCGGTCGCGGAAGGCGCGAAGCACCCCATCCAGGCCGTGACCATACTCGGGCGTCAGAATCTCCTGTGCGTAGGTCCTGGACACCGTCGTGATCGCGTCCGCATAAACAATGCCCCCCTTCAGAAAGTTCAGGTGGCCTTCGAATTCGAGCTTCTGCCAGGTGAACAGCTCCCACGGCAATCCGGTCAGCAGCATATCCCAGTGCCAGAAGCGCCCCTGATAGGCGAGGTTGTGGATCGTAAGGACCAGCCCCGCCTTGCGGAACAGGTTGCGCTCGGGACGAAGTTGCTCCTTCACGTAGACAGGGATCAGCGCGGTTTGCCAATCGTGCACGTGGATGATGTCCGGGTCGAGCCCCAGGGCCGCCCACAACTCCAGTGCAGCCCGACTGAAAAAGATGAAGCGCTCGGCACTGTCCGGGTAATCACGGCCGTTCTCACCGTACACCTCCGGCCGGTCGAAGTACTCCGGGCAATCCACGAAGTAGACGGGTACGTCCGAACGGGGCAGCTTCGAACGCATGATCCGTCCGTAGACGTGCCGGCTCGCGATCGGAACCCGCACGCTCAGGGGCAGCGGTTCAAGTGGCTGGCCGTTCAGGTTCTGAAAGACGCACCGGTAGAGCGGCACGACGACGCTCACGCTGGCGCCGAGCTGAGCAAGAGCACGGGGCAAAGCGCCAAGCACGTCGCCTAGGCCGCCCACCTTCGCAAAGGGCGCCACTTCCGAAGCGGCCATCACCACTTGCATCACGAACTCCCAGCCGGAGCAAGATGTGCCGACACATCCGATCTTTTCATGGTATCGGCACGTTTCGCAGCACAGATCAGACGGCTGGCCCGGCGCGGCCTCCTTCCCGGCTCGAATGCCAAGCCCCCGTCCCCGTCGCTTCTACGCTGTTCCTTCGCATGGTGCGCTCTTTTGCGGATGCTCTCCGGCGAAAGGGATCGTACGAGCGTGTGCAGCTCGCCCGACCGCGACCTGTCTGCCCGGCACCAGGGGGCCGGAATCTGCCCGCAAAGCGGTCCGGCGCACGAAAATGACTAACCCGCGCAAGTCGGGAACAGAGAGCGGGCCCGCGGTTCGGGTTGCCCTTCTCTTAGCGGTCCACGTCCGTTCAACATGCAACTTCGCGACTCCGCGACTGCAGGCGGTGCCGGCGCACCGGGGCTCGGTTCGAATACGATGAATCCACCCGGAAGAGACCGAAGCGGGCGGCAGAACCGGCGCCGGGCGGACGAGCTCACGAGGTAGGAACGCCGATGGCTGATAGCCTGGATCGGAAGCTGGCCCTGGTCGATTGGGCCATTGTGTTGCTCTATCCCCTTCTTTCCCTCGCGATCGGTATCGCGGTCTACCGCGTCGTGCGGGGTATGCGGACCTTTGTCGTTGCCGGCCAGAAGCTCGGGATGTGGCTCGGCGTAGCGTCTATAACCGGCACGGAGCTCGGCCTCGTGACGGTGATGTACAGCGCCGAGAAGGGGTTTGTGGGCGGCTTCGCCGCGTTCCACATCGCGCTCGCCGGCTTCGTAGCCACACTCTTTGTGGGCATCACCGGGCTGTTCGTGCACCGATTGCGAGAACTCGGTGTCATGACCATCCCCGAGTTCTACGAGATCCGCTTCGACCGGACGACCCGCGTACTCGGGGGACTGATGATGGCCGCCGGCGGCATCCTGAACATGGGGCTCTTCCTCAAAGTGGGCTCGATGTTCCTTGTGGGCGTCCTGGGGCTGTCGGAGCACAATGCGGCCCTGCCGATCGCGATGACGATCCTGCTCGTTGTCGTGCTGATCTATACCTGCCTTGGGGGGATGGTCTCGGTAGTGGTCACCGACTACGTCCAGTTCGTCGTGCTCTCGTTCGGTATGCTTGCCACGACGGCCATCGTTCTCTACCGGGAGGGGTGGACAAGGCTTTTCAGCCAGATCCAGCAACTCATGGGCCCCGCGGGGCTCGATCCAACGGCGGCGGGCAGTTTCGGCTGGGAGTACATGGTCTGGATGCTCTTCGTGGGCCTGGTGAGCTGCGCAATCTGGCCTACCGCCGTCGCCCGGGCTTTGTCCATGGAATCCCCCCGAGCCGTGGTGCGGCAGTACCTGTGGAGCAGCATCTCGTTCCTGATCCGTTTCCTCATCCCGTACCTATGGGGGATTGGGGCGTTTGTGTTCGTGCAGTCTTCCGGCGAGCTGCGGAACCTTTTCTTTCCCGACGCGTCGGCGGGGGCCGGGCTCGACGACCTCTACGCCACCCCGATCTATCTGGGTGCCATCTTGCCCGCAGGCCTGCTCGGGATCATGGTGGCCGCTATGCTGGCTGCGTTCATGTCCACGCACGACAGCTATCTGCTCTGCTGGGCCACGGTGCTCGTCCAGGACGTGATCGCGCCGCTGTACGAACGCGGTGGGCGACGGATCAGCGAGAACGTCCGTGTATGGCTGTCCCGCGCGCTGATCGTGGCAATCGGCGCGTATGTGTGGTACTGGGGGATCTGGTACCACGGCAGCGAGGACATCTGGGACTACATGGCGGTCACCGGTGCCGTTTACTTCAGCGGTGCCTTCGCCCTCCTCTGGGGCGGCCTGTACTGGAAATCCGCCAGTAGCTTTGGTGCGCGCCTGGCGCTCATCGGTGGCGTCGTGGCGGTCCTGGGCCTCCAGCCGGTCCAGCAGGCGATCGGAGTGGACTGGGCGCCGGAACGCGTCGGCCTCGTCTCAATCGCGATCACAAGTCTCCTGCTGGTCGTCGGAAGTTTTTTGCGACCGGACCGGGGCCGCCAGGCCGAGCAGCCGTTCGAGCCGGTCGGCTTGCGAGCGTGGCTGCTCGGAGCAGCACTGCTCGTGGGGTTCGTCGGACTGATCCTGCTGGTCCGCGCATATGGTGCATGGAGCGCGTTGTGGCAGGCTACGCTCGCTGCCGGCCTCGGCGCCTTCACTGTGGTCGCAGTCCTCGGAACCGTCGGCGGCATGCGCGACCTTGTGCGTTTGTTCCGCGCTTTATGGAGCGCAACCACCGTGGATGCTGCTGAGAATCACGCTCCTCCAGGACCGTGAAGCGGGGGGACAGCATCCCGCCGCTGGTAGATCGCTCCCCCTCTCGCGCAACCGCTTTCCACGAGGCCCTCCGGAGTGCTGGGGTCCCACAATGGGTGCCAGCGGACCACAATGCGTTGGGGGGCACCGGATGCCTCAGAAGGGGCCGCAACACTGTTGCTTTCGCAGGACGGAGCCTTCCCGATATCATCGGTCAGGAGCCCGGTGCTGCGCCGGTGCGATTGAAGCCTACTAAGCCGTGAGCTGCAACGGAGACGAACAGCGATGCTTCGACGTACGACCCTGGCGTTCCTGGCGATCGTCGCACTCACACTCAGCTTCGCAGCTTCCTTCCTCCGGCCCCACCGTGCCATGGGCGAAGGGCACCGGCGCGGGGTCATCCGGATCGGCATGGTCGGCCTCGACACCTCTCACGTGATCGCATTCACGCGGCTCATCAACCAGGCACCGGCCGACAGCCCCCTCGGACGGGCTCGAGTCGTCGCAGGTTACCCAGGGGGCAGCGATGACTTCCCCCCAAGCTTTCAGCGCGTTGAACGGTTCACCAATCAGCTCCGCGAGATGGGGCTGGAGATTGTGGACTCGATCGCCGAGTTGCTGCCTCGAGTGGACGCGGTGATGCTGGAGAGCGTCGATGGCAACCAACACCTCGAGCAGTGCCGCGAACTCTTCGGCAAGGGAAAACCCATCTTTATCGACAAGCCGCTGGCAGCGAACCTAAAGGACGCGGTGGAGATCTACCGTCTGGGCCGCGCTACAAGCACTCCCTGGTTTTCGGCCTCATCCAGTCGCTTCTCGCCCGGCTACCCTGACCTGCGCCGCGACCAACGCATCGGCAAGATCAACGGGGTAACCACCTACTCGGCCTCCCATCATGCCCCGAAACACCGTCGACTGTTTTTCTACGGCGTGCACGGCGTCGACCTGCTCTTCGCACTGATGGGCCGGGGAGTCCTGGAGGTGCAGGCGAGGGAGACCGAACGGTACCAGGTGGTTACGGGCATCTGGAGCGGCGGACGGGTGGGCATCTACCGTGGTATCAGGCCAACGGCGGGCCGCGCCGGCCTGGGAGCCCTGGTCTTCGGGGAACGAGCGACCGTCTACCACGGCCGTGGCTACGACTATCGCCCGCTGGTGGAGCAGATCGTGAGGTTTTTCGAAACGGGTAAGCCCCCCGTTTCGCCCGAGGAATGCGTGGAGGTGATGGCGTTTCTCGAGGCAGCCGAACGCAGCATCGAACAGGACGGCCGGCCGGTTAAAATTCAAGACCTGCTTCGCGAAGCGTTCGGTGGCGACCTTCCCGCCGAATTCCGTATATCAGAGTCTGGCTCGTAAACCGTGCCACCTGCGACAAGGGAAGCCCCTGGCGAACGTTTTGCGCCTGTGAGCGTTCTCGCCCTACACCGGCCCCGGCTGCACCCGCAGCCGCGTTGAACCTGCCGCCCGTTCGACCGTTCTGCGACGTCAAAGGCGAAGAACCGATCCTCGGACGAGATCGTGATGCGAACGGACTACCACGAAGCTGACGTGGACCTGGATGGCCACGGTTCCCGGCCAAGAAGTAGGCCGTCTTGTCTCTTCGCTCTGGTGGTTTTGGCCATAGCTACGCTCGTGCAATCCGCTCGCGCCCAGGCAACGGACGAGGAGCTCGAACCGGGGCTGGTCGCTACCTACCGGGCGAAAGAGGCGGTCACCGCTCGGGTTGAGCCGAGGCCGGCATTTTACCTGGGGCCAGAGCAAAGCCCCCACCCTGAACTGCCCCCTTCCAACTGGACCGGCCACTGGACCGGCCGTATCCGCATTCTCCGCGGCGGAAAGTACCGCTTTGCTGCCCACCTCCGCGGGCGAGTGCGCGTGAAGATCGACGACCAGGAAGTGCTGAGTGGATCTTCAACCGACGACGGTAACGTTATCACCGGCCCACAAGTGCGGCTCTCGTCAGGAGACCTGCCCGTCCTTGTCTACTACGAGGCCCCCGGAGGAGGTGTGGCCCGTCTGCAGTTGTTCTGGCAGTCGGACTATTTCCCTCAGGAGCCGATCCCGGGCAAAGTGTTCTGGCACGATCGTTCCACTGAAGAGCCTCTCCTTCGTCGGTGGCAGCCTATCGAACGCGGACGCGCGCTTGCTGAGCTCTACAACTGCGCCGCGTGCCACACCGGCCGCCCCCTGTCCGCGGGATTGCAGCCCGCACCGGCCCCCGACCTCTCCGATGCCGGTGGCCGCCTGAAGGCGGGCTGGATCTACCGATGGGTCTTGGATCCGACAGAGTTGCTGCCTGAGGCCTACATGCCGGCCGTTCTTGGCGAGGGGGACCATGCAGACGTCGCGGCGCGAGCGGTGGCGCTGTTCCTGGCCGGCCGCGGCGCAATTGCCGAGGACGAGAAGTGGAAAAGCGATCCTCAGCTCGCTCACCAGGGGGAGACGGTCTATCGCACGGTGGGCTGCGCGGCCTGCCACGACGCTTATTCCGACCGGGAACCGCTTCGCAACCTGGATGGAGTGCCGCGGAAGTACCGCCCGGCCGGACTGACCGCCTTTCTCCGCGATCCACGCCGCCCCCATCCTGGCGGCCGAATGCCCTCGCTGCTCCTCAAAGAGAGCGAGGCCGAAGCCCTGACACAGTTCTTGTTCCGTGACGCGGGGGATATGTCTGATTACACCGCCCCCGAGCCTCCGACGGTCGAGCAATTGGTTGCAGTGGCCAGGGCATACGGGGCCGACCCAGGGACCATTACCCGGATCGAAACGTCGAAACCCCCCGATGCGGCCCGTCTGGCAGGACGTCTCGTCCTCACTTCGGCGGGGTGTCTCGGCTGTCACACCATGACGGAAGACGGTAGAAGGCTCGAAAACCGCCTTGACCCGATCCCGCTCCGCACTGACGATGTCGCCCTCACCCGAGGTTGCCTGGCTGACACCGACCGGGCCCGTCGCACAGCCCCCCGCTTCGCGCTGCGCAGCGAAGATAGAGAAGCGCTACGTGCCTTTCTTCAACGGCCCGTGCCCATCGAGCACACCGTTTCCGCGCCCGTGCATGAGCTGCCACGGTTAATCGAGAGGCTCGGCTGCGTGCGATGTCACCGGTGGCAGGGGAAGGGGGGCCTGCCTGTAGAGCTCGTCAACGATCTTCGCGAACGGTTCGGTGCTGATCATGCAGAGCAGGTGAGTGCGCCCGCCCTGACCGGCGTCGGAGAAAAGCTTCGGCCGGATTGGATGCGCCGGGTGCTGACGGAAGGGGCCCGAGCGCGGCCCTGGATGCCCCTACGCATGCCTCAGTTCGACCGGGCATACGTGGGGCACATGCCGGAGCTCTTCGCCGCTTACGACGGCCTCCCCCCTCGGGTGCTTGATCCCGGGCCGGAGCCGACGACGCCGGAGATCATCGAGGCGGGACGCCGCCTGGTGGGCAATCGAGGGTTCGGGTGTGTGGGGTGCCACGACATCGCGGGACGCCAGGGCGAAGGTACGCGCGGCCCCGACCTGGCCTACGTGCGTCGCCGCATTCGCTACCCCTGGTTCTTGAGGTGGATGCGAGACGCCCAGCGGATCAGCCCCGGCTCCCGGATGCCCACCGTGTTGCCCGACCCCGTGAGCCCGATCCGTAACGTCCTGGGTGGAGATCCGCATCGGCAGATCGCCGCTATCTGGGCGTACCTGTCGCTGGAAGAGAAACTGCCTCTTCCAGAAGGAGTGCTTCCGCCCCAGGGGCTCGTGTTGACCGTCAAGGACCGACCGGTGCTGCTCCGCACGTTCATGCCCGACGCGAGCACCCGATCGATTGCGGTGGGCTTACCGGGCGGTGTTTCCTACGTCTTTGACGCCGGCCGAGGCCGATTCGCATACGCCTGGACCGGCGACTTCCTCGATGTGCGCCCTGTCTGGACCAACCGTGGCGGTGACCCTGCCATCCCCCTCGGCCCCCGTTTCTGGCAGGCGCCGCCGCTGTTCCCGTGGATGCTTACCCCCCTTGACGAACTGCCCGATTGGCAGCACGCCGCCAAGAGTCCGGCGCTCGTCGATCCGCTGCCGCCCACGTCGTTGCCCCCGTCCCCCCGGCGAATCTGGTTCCGCGGCTATGAGATCGACAAGAAGGGACTCCCCACTTTCACCGTGGAGTTCCAGGCAGGCAAACAGCGTGTGGTCCTGCGTCAGCAGATAACGGGCAGCAACAACGGAGCCGGCCCGGCGGTCTTCGTGGACGTGCGCGTACCACACGCCCCAGACGCGACACTCTGGTATCTGGCCGGGCTGCCTGACGGCCAGCCGCTTGCGTTCGACGCACAGGGCCGGTTGGTCGAGACCGCTCGGCAGGGGGGCGAGAAGCCGGCGGTCAAGGGATACGCCTGGACCGAAGGCGATCGCAATCTGGCCGTTGTGCTCGCCGGTGGTGGGCGGATCACCACGTACCGCAGTGGGAACAAGTGGCCGGTTGTCGTCCGCTTGACCCCCCAAGCGGGTGGTGAGATTCGGTGCAGGATCGGCTTTTGGTCGCCGTACGCACTGGAACCAAGCATCCTTTCCTATGCCGTCCGAAAAACGGCAGGGAACGACGGCGCGGACCCGGCGCGCGGTACGGGGCACCGGTAGCCGGAAAGCGGACGCTTTCTCCGGGATCCGACAGGCGGGGGTACGTGCCACGAACCTGGGGAAGCAAAAGAGCCGGAGGCGAGGCGAAAGAATGACTCGTGGCGAATGGGCGAGGCGGATATTGACGTTTGCAGTACTGCTCTCCCTGCAGCCACTTTGCCCGGCGCAGGAGCGTCTGCGGTACGTGCGGAAAGCCACCCGCGAAGAAACGATCAAAGCCACTCTGGAAGCCACCGGCCTGCCACGCCCGGTGGGCCCCTGGTACTTTGTGGGCCCATTCGACAACCAGAATCGGTCCGGATTCGGAACTGTTTACGGGCCAGAAAAGGACTGGCCTCCGAACCTGAAGAAGAGCTATATCGGCCGTGGGGGCCAGCTCCTACGGTGGCGCAAGGTGACACGGGTGCTCGACGGAGAGGTGAACAACCTGCAGCTCTACCCGGACGTGGAAAACTCCTGCGTCTATCTGTACCGTCGACTGGAAAGCCCCCGCGACGTTCAAGTCACCGCGTGGTTCGGTAGCGACGACACGATCACGGTCTGGGTGAACGGAACGCGAGTGCTGGCTCGCGATGTGGAACGCGGCGTGGCACCGTATCAGGACAAGGTGCAGCTTCCCCTTCGCAAAGGCACGAACCATCTGCTCGTCAAGATCTGCAACTACGGCGGGCCTATGGGGTTTTTCTTCAAAATCTCGTTGCCGTCGGTGCTCGAAGCGGAACTCCGCACCCGGCTCGAACGCGATTTCCCCACCGACCCCGAGGCTCAGCACTACCTGATCGAAACGATCCCCGTTCCTGAAGACATCGTGCTCGAAGTGGGAGGGATCGTAGTCCGGCCCGACGGCAAGCTGCTCGTGTGCACGAGGCGGGGTGAGATCTGGCTGGTTGAAAACGCGGACGCAGAAGACCTCTCGCAGGTTCGCTTCCGGCTGTTCGCCAGCGGCCTGCACGAACCGCTGGGCATGACCGTCGTGGGGGATGACCTCTATGTGGTGCAGCGCCCGGAGCTCACCCTCATCCGCGACACCGACGGAGATGACCGAGCGGATCAATTCCTGACCGTGTGCGACGAGTGGGGCCTTTCCGGCGACTACCACGAGTTTGCATTCGGGCCTGCCCGAGCCCCCGACGGATCGTTCTTCGTCGCACTCAACGTCGGTTTTCAGTGGGGGCATCAGGCAAAAGCGCCCTGGAGAGGCTGGTGTGTACGGATCACGCCGGACGGTCGCATGATTCCGTGGGCGTCGGGGTTGCGTTCGCCGAACGGGATCAACTTTGCACCGGACGGCACGCTGTTCTACTGCGATAACCAGGGTGAGTGGGTGGCGGCGTGCAAGATGGTCGAGGTCCGCCGAGGCGAGTTCTACGGCCACGTGGCCAGCCTCCGCTGGCATCCGGAACGCAGTGAGGGGGAGATCCCCCCGAAAGGGCAGCGGTACGACTCGCTCGACCCGGCGCTCCGGGTAAC
>JALSID010000138.1 GCA_026981825.1 Planctomycetota bacterium | reverse complement strand
AGAAGGGGACCAGGTGAGAGTCCTGCTTACCGACGAGCTTGCCAGGCTCCGCTCTTCCCTGGCCCAAGTCTGCCCGCATGTCGACCAAGCGGCCCCTCGGTTCTCCGACGCGTTCGTGCTTGCCATCGGCGCAAAAAGCACATCCGAATCGACCACGCGGCTCCCCGCCTTCATCCAGGAGCGCCGCGCCCCGTCCCACGAGGATCACCAGGAGATGGTTGTCGTGGAGCGGGTGACCAAACAGTTCGGCCGGTTTGTCGCGGTGCGGGAGGTAAGTTTCCGCGCGTATCGAGGGGAAGTGTTCGGGTTGCTTGGCGCCAACGGCGCCGGCAAGACCACCCTGTTCCGAATGCTCTGCGGCGTGCTTCAGCCCACACGGGGCCGTCTGCTCGTCGCGGGAGCCGACGCGACTCGAGCGCCGATCGCCCTTCGCCAGCGGATCGGCTACATGGCCCAGCGATTCGCCCTCTATCGCGAGCTGACGGTAGCGGAAAACATCAGCTTTTATGGCCGTGCCTACAACGTGGACGGGCGCGCCCTGAACCGGCGCATCGAGCAACTGCTCGACAGCCTCGGACTACGCCCCCTCGCCCGCACCAGGTCCGACGAACTCCCCCTCGGCTTCAAACAGCGTCTGTCGCTCGCCTGCGCGATCGTCCACGATCCCGAAATCGTCTTCCTCGATGAGCCAACCTCCGGAGTAGACCCCCTCGCACGGCGCGAGTTCTGGCGGTTGATGAACGCACTGGCCGCCCTAGGACGGACTGTGCTGGTCACCACTCACTTCATGGAGGAAGCCGAGTACTGCGACCGCGTGGTCATCATGGAAGCAGGAAGAGTGATCGCTCAAGGATCACCCGCGGAGATCCTTGGCCGGGCGTGGGCCATCGACTCGACGGCACGCACTTTTGAAGACGCCTTCGTTATCCTGCTCCAGCAGCACCGCGTCCGGCAAGACTCCGGCTCAGCACCGGACCACCCGCGGCTCTAGAGCACGCGCCGTTACGACCCCCTCCACTTCGCTAAACTGCGTCGTTCTTCGCTGCAACCACACACCACACGCTCCTCCGACCACCGCAAAGAGCACCCCATCGATGGACGGCACCCGGTGCACCCACCCCTGCGCCGTCTCCAGTCCCATAGCGACCGCGAAGCAGATCAAGATCGCCACAAGGGCAGTCGATCGACTGGAAAAGCGGCGAGCGGCGAGGGCGGCACAAGCCCAGCCCAAAAACACGAACGGGGCAAAGCACTCGAATATGTTCAACAGAAGCCCTACCCGGTGTGAACTCCTCTCCATGTGATAGATGGGCACCATGTCCCACAACGTGACCCCACGCGTGCCGGCTCCCAACCCAGGCTTCAGGTACTGGGTGACGGAATAGCCCAAACAGGCGACGGCTCCAGCCAAAGGGGGCAACACGTCGTGCACCGATAGAATCCGCCAAACTGTGGGCCCCAATACCCCCGCGCCGAAGCCGATCAGCACCACGTTAACGTCCGCACATTGGGACGGCAGGAATACCTGAAGCGCCTCGATTGCGAACGCCAGGCTCCCGGTGAGCAAACCTGCAGCAATCGTGTCTCGCAGCCAGGAACCATTGAGCACAGCCGACAGCGCCGTAGCGATGGCTAAGAAGGCGATCGCGTGTCCCACTAGGTTGAACCCATACCGAACCGGTGTGAGCTCCCGCCAGAACCGCTGGTCACGATACGGACGGTCATCGATGTCGAACCCCAGTTGGCGAAGCTGCACGGCCAGGTGCAGCCCGGGTTTACGGAACGGTAGGATGTTCACCCGTTTGGCGTTCTGCAACAGTTCCCCGTAGCTGGCCGCAATGTTTGTGGGAAAGAGGGAACGCACGCAAAGGGACAAGACCAGCAGTGTCAAGGTCAGCCCCGCTCTTCTCTGCAGCAGCGGCTCCGCTATCCAGCGCCAGAACACCGTCCAGACCGAGCCGCCAAAAAGAGCGGCCAGAACTACCCCGACAGCTCCTCCAAAGCTGATCGCGCAAATATCTGTGGGTGTTGGCACACGTCCAACCACCCCGACCTGTACGACTTCCATGGCGACGGCCGTGGCAACAGCCAGCAGCACACCGAGCGGAACCGCCAGCCAGAGCCGACCTGTCAGACGGCGCAGTCCCACACATGCGAACCATCCGAGCAGAAAACCCGCCGACGAGTTGACAATGCTGTTGCTGAGAGAAAACGTGAGCCCCCAGTGCCCAGGTGGGCGGTCCGCAAAGGGGCGTCGGATCAGCAACACCTTAATCACGTCCAGACGCCACCAATCCGGGCGGAACTCGAACGGGATGAACGCGCTGTAGACGTAGATCAGCGACAATCCGATCGCTATCCGTAGTGGCCAGTTGCGACTTGCTCGCTTGTCCCCCGGCACGGTTCTAGCCCCGTAGTGGTGGATCCGCCGATGCAACGAAGGGTTTCCCACATAGGTGACGAACGCTTGTACGATCGTGACAGCGCGGCCTGATCGGGGTGATCCGTTCGATCGAGCTTCTGGCGCACCCGACAGCTACGATGAAGCGTCCGGCGCGGCGGGTAAGCCGGCGCGGTCGCCATCCCAAGATCCGGGACGGTACGGGCCGGTCGGATGACGGATG
The DNA here is from genome assembly GCA_026981825.1 of Planctomycetota bacterium. Lineage (GTDB taxonomy): Bacteria > Planctomycetota > Planctomycetia > JALXBF01 > JALXBF01 > JALSID01. The sequence goes on along the minus strand of JALSID010000138.1, from coordinate 1,070 downwards.
CGGATGTGCACCTATGCGAGTGCTACTGGCCTGGAGCTCTGGAAAAGACAGTGCCTGGACCCTGTACCTGCTTCGTCGTGACCCCCGTGTCGAGCTGGTCGGCCTCCTTACGACCTTTAACGAACGATTCGATCGCGTGGCCATGCATGGGGTGCGTCGCAGCCTGGTCCAGGCGCAGGCGGACGCCGTGGGCGTTCCGCTCTGGGAGGTCTTCCTGCCCTGGCCCTGCTCAAACGCGGATTACGAGGAAAAGATGGCGGTCGCGCTGGAACAAGCCGTCCAAGTAGGGGTAACCCACGTGGCTTTCGGCGACATTCACCTGGAAGACGTCCGGGCGTACCGGGAGCGACAACTCCGCAGCACGCCTTTGACACCTCTTTTCCCCCTTTGGGGCCAGGATCCGGACGAGCTGGCGCAGCAAATGGTGGAGGCCGGCCTCCGCGCCACTCTAGTCTGCATCGACGGCGAGCAACTTTCTCCCGCCTTCCTGGGACGTACCTACGACGCCGATCTCCTCGACGACCTGCCGGTCGGCGTAGACCCGTGTGGAGAACGCGGTGAGTTCCATACGTTCTGTTACGCCGGTCCGATGTTTCACCGGCCCATCCCGATCCGGCCGGGCGAATCGAAGCACGAAGAACGGTTCCATTACCTGGACCTTCTACCACGAGTTGATCGCGGAGAGGGGGCCGTTGCGGAATAGGCCCCCATTCAGAAATGCACGGAGCCCGTGACGGGGAATCCCCTCGGCCTGACCGGGTCCCAGCGCACCGTCTATCCACGCAGGGAAGCTCACCGCCTATCTGGCCCCCGACGGTGTTCGGTGAGATGCCTACCGAAACTGCCCCGGCCTGCGGCCAGCACCCCGGTGAGACCGCGGCCATCAGAACGTCAGCAGCCGTAACAGACGGCATCAGCTAACGGTGGACCGATTCGCTAGACTGGGGTCAGGGGTGCTGCGGCCGGGCCTTGAGCTGCCTAGCCTGGCACGGTGCTACCCTCTGCAGGTGCGGAACAAGCCGTGGATGGATTTGTGGCTCGGCGTGTAAGCTAGGGCGGTGCTGCTCCGC
>JALSID010000137.1 GCA_026981825.1 Planctomycetota bacterium | reverse complement strand
TCGCACTCGATGTCGCCCAGGCCGTCCTCGGTCTGGATGAAGATGGGCCTGGGGGCCATCGCGGCCATGCTCGATTTGCCCACGCCGTGGACCCCGTACAGCATCAGCCGGCGTGGCCGTGGTTGCTTGCCTTTGTGCACCTGTTTGAGCAGCTTCATCGTTGACCTCCGTTGCGTCGGACCTGTTGGCCATGAATCCGGGCCCGGGGCCGGTGCAGGGAGTCCCGGCCGCGGGTTCGAGCGAGGGGGAGCAGGGTCGCGGCCACGCCACCCGGCCCCGCGCCCGGAGTCACACGCGCTCGAGGATGCGCAGACGCTCGTACCCCGTGGGCCAGTGATCGAGTTCTCGACAGCGCTTCAGCCGCTCAATCGCCTCGGCGTTCTCCTGCTGAGCGATGCCCAGCGCGCTGCTACTTACGCGCCAAACACCGCAGCGGTAGGGCTCCTTCTTCTCCACAGCGATGATGTGAACCGGGAAGGTCTCACCGGCGGCCTGAGCGAGCACGGCCAAGTAGAACGCCATCTGGTGCACATAGCCGAACCGCCGCGCGTCCGGTTCGAACCAGGTCAGATCGTCGCATGTCTTCAGGTCAACCACTCCGCACTGGGGCCCGAACCAGTCCATCCGGATCTGGCACGGCTCGCCACAGTACTTGGCGCGGACGACCCCTTCCGCCACGCCTTCCGCGAGTAGTTCCGTCGCCAACTTGTGCGACCGAACAGCCGCTTCCAGGTGCTCAACCAGTTCAACCTGCGCGTCGGTAAGCACGGGTCGCCCCTGAGCCTCGGCCCACTCCCTAAACGCCTTTGTGTTCGAGCCGAACGGCTGGCCCGTCCGCGGGTTGATCGGGCCGCCGAGGGCGTAGGCCGCTTCGAATGCGGCGCGGCCTTCAAGAATCAGCGTGTGCGCCGCGCGACCGACCACATACGCCGAACGGTCGAGATCGGGAATCAGGCCCAACTGCTTGCGGCGGTAGAGCAGCGGGCACTTGCGGAAGTCGGCCAGCTGGTGGCTCGTCAGGTATTCCTGGCAGCGAGCATGGTAGACCTCGGCGGGTTCCTGCTTGAGGAACGGTTGCCGCACACCTTGCCGGGCGGTTGCTGGGTCGGATGGCATCGTGAACTCCGGTGGATCGGAGGCAGTCGCGTTCGTAGTCCACTGGGGCCGCGCGCCGCTGCCCCGCCGTCACCGGGTTATTTGCCGCTCGCCGCTGTTTCTCGTCGTGAGCCGGAGAAGACATATGGCAGGCCATATGGCATTCGTGCGTGCCATATGGAACACCATATGGCCTTCCGTACGTCGCCCATATGTCCTTGCGGACCCCATGTCGCGCCCTAGATACACCGCGCCCGATGCCCGCCACCATCGCCCACAACGCGTCGGGACCGGCCCGGCGACAGAGTTCGGCTGATGAAGGGAAGGCACGAATGCACGCAATGCAGCAACCGTCGGGATTCGAGCAGTGGAAGGACGATCTGATCCGGATTCGGGCCAGGCGCTTGGGCTTTCGCGGGCACGACCTGGAGGACGCACGGCAGGAAGTCGCGCTGCATGCCCTCTCATTCCGGTATCAGCGATCCAAGTCGAACGGTGCGTCCGAGGCGACGGTGCTGGCCGCGCTGGCTGATCGGCAGCTCAAGGCGCTGCTGCGCCGCCGCGGCCGTTATGAGCACCACCTCGAGCGCCTGCGCCGCGAGCGCGCGGCGGCCGCCGCCCGCAACGGCCATCGCCAGCGCATGGAACTCATCGTCGATGTTCGCGACGCAGTCGCGCAACTGACGCCGATCGAGCAGGCCGTCTGCCGCGGCCTGGCGCACGGCCACTCGATCAGTCGGATCGCCAGCGATCTGGACCGCGCCTGGCACACCGTTCGGCGCATCGTCGTCCGCATCCGAAACCATTTCGAAGCGATCGGCTTGAGCGCCTGGCTGCTCGACGGCTGAGACGCACGTAACCGCGTCAAATGCAGGCAGTTGCGATGGCGCATCTCGGCGAGAACAGCGCTGGATTCCGCAGCCCCGACGAGGTAGGGGACTCCCCGCGCCCGCCCGACACGCGGAGCGCCGGTGATGACGCCAAGCGCTCGCTGTCGGCGGCCTGGATCACCGACGAGCTGCTCAACCGCACGCGGCAGGTGTGGTCGCGGGTCTACGGCCGACCGATCGACGAGCGCGAGGCGCTGGAGATTCTGCTGAACGTCAGGCGGTTCGCCGAGGTGCTGCTGAAGATCGCGAAGACGGGGAAGACGCGATGAATGTGGTCGCCTGGGCACGGGTCTCGTCGCGCGAGCAACGCGAGGGCTACTCGATCGACGCCCAACTGCGCGCCATGCGTCAGAAGGCTACCAAGTGCGGCTGGACGATCGTGCGCGAGTTCGTCGTGGCCGAGTCCGCCAAGCGCGGCGCCGAGCGCGTGGCGTTCAACGACATGCTCAAGTGGGTGCGGACGAACGCCAAGCGTCACCGCATCACAGCGATCCTCAGCCACAAGCTCGACCGCGTCTGTCGCAACATGCGCGACGCCGTGCGGCTGCAGGACCTCGAGGACACCTGCGGCGTCCGCCTGGTCTTCGTCGAGAACGAATTCGGTCCCGGCGCCGCCGGCGCCCTGTCCTTCAACGTCATGGCGGCCGTCGCCCAGTACTACAGCGACAACCTGCGATCGGAGGTGCTCAAGGGCCTGGACGAAAAGGTGCGCCAAGGCTGGCCAACCGGTCTGGCGCCGTATGGCTACATGAATGTCAAGGACCGCAACGAGCCGGTCGTGCCGCATCCGGAGAAGAGCCGCACGGTCATCCGGATCTTCGAGCTCTACGCCACCGGCCAGTACACATTCGAGTCGTTGACGGAACAGCTCGCTCGCGAGGGGCACATTTACCGCCCCAGTCAGCCGCGCTTCAATCGCACGGCCCTCTCCTACATCCTCAACAACCGCTTCTACATCGGTGAGATCCGTCGCAACGGCAGTGTCTATGAAGGGCGGTACCAACGTTTGGTCGATCGCACGACCTTCGATGCCTGCCAGCGGATCCTCAGCGGCAAGAACCGTCGGACGGGACACCCAAACCTGCCACTCGCCGGTGGGCTGTTCCGCTGTGCGTACTGCGGCCAGTCGATCACCGGTGAGCGCATCCGTCGCCGGTTGCGCTCAGGCGGCATCCGCGAGCACATCTACTACCGCTGCGCCAACAACCACCCCGGGCCAGAGCATCCCCGCGTGCGCTGGCGTGCGGCTGACTTGGAGCAAGCGATCGTCGAGGACTTGGGCCGGCTGCGCGTGCCGTCCGACGAGGTGGCAGAATGGTTCCGCGAGGCCCTCCAGGCCGCGTTCGCCGACCTCGACGAGCACCAGCGCCGCCAGCGCGCGGCCCTCAAGAAACGCCGCGCCGAGCTGGCCAACATGCAGGACCGCCTGCTCAACGCCTACCTGGCCGGCACGGTGGACGAGGAGGCCTTCAAGACCAAAATCGAGCAGTTGCGGGCCGAGACCCGCTCCACCGAAGAAGCCCTCGAACGCATCGGCGAGGCCGACCCGTCGCGGGCCGAGGCGGCCTTGGCGGTGTTCGAATTCAGCCAGAAGGCCGCGGATCTCTGGCGCGGTTCAAACAACGGCCTGAAGCGCGAGATCCTCGACGCGGTTTGTTTGAACCGCCTGTTGAGCGACGTAACTCTCGTGACGACAAAGAGAAAGCCGTTCGACATTCTCGCCGAACGGCCCGTTTTGGAGAACACTCGGGGCGACT
>JALSID010000136.1 GCA_026981825.1 Planctomycetota bacterium | reverse complement strand
GTTCGCAGTTGGGCTGCCGCGCACGGGGGGCCGAAAAGTTTATACAGGAGAGCTTTACCGTGGCCAATCGGGGGAACGATTCCCGGTTAATTGTGCGTGAGATCGACATTGACAGCCTCCAGGTCGAACGACGGCTGGGTCGTGGTGCCGGGAGCGAGCTCTACGTCGTTAGGGATAGGCGCACGGGCAAGCGGTTCGCCCTGAAGGTGGTCAAACGCAAGTCGCGAGAAGACGCGAAGTACATCGATCAGGTACTCCACGAGATAGAAGTTGCCCAGAAGCTGGATCACCCCAACCTCGTCAAGTTCTTCGCCTGGAAGGTCAGACGAGGCTGGTTCGGGCTGGGCATTCGCGAGGTACGGGTTGTCATGGAATACGCGGACGGGGAGCTCTTGCAAAACCTGCGGGACGTGTCCCTTCCGTGCGCCGTGGCCATTCTGCTCGAAATCGCGCGGGCGTTGGAACATATGCATGAGCGGGGGATCTACCACGCCGACTTGAAGCCCACCAATGTCATCATCACCTGGGATGGACGGGTGAAGGTGTTCGACTACGGGCTTGCCTGGTTGCGGGGTCAGCAAAAGGATCGGGTCCAGGGAACGTTGGGCTACCTCGCGCCGGAGCAGGTCACGCAGCGTGTTGCCAACGCAAAGACAGATATCTTCAACTTCGGCATGTTGGCGTACCGGTTCCTCACCGGGACGATGCGCACCACGGGAGCAGCCGGTCACAACGTGGAGATCGGTGGCGTGGCGCTGAAGGACATCAGGGACCTGCGTCCCGATTTGCCCCAGGAGCTCGCCGGGCTCATCACCCAATGTATCAGCGAAAAGCCGTCTCAGCGGCCGTCCAGCATGACGGCTGTTCGGGAGCAACTCGACCGTGTGGCCGCTCAACTCGGCGTCCAGCCGGACACGATTGCCATGGCCATGGAAGCAGTCCGACGCAAACCGCAGAGCTGGTTGAGGCGGTCGCTTTGAAACCACGACTCTCAGATGGCACCTCTGCGGGGTGCCACCGAGGCCGTTTTCCCGAACCTTGACCGGATGCTCTGGCGCTATTCCTAACGGGGAAGGCGCAGCTCAGCCGCGGGAGAACGCGTTTGGTCTGTTGTAACCCGGCCGGTGGGGCTAGAATTGGGTGAGCAAGCCGGACATTTCGGGCACCCTACGCGCCGGAGCATTGGGTAACTCGGTTCAGCAAGGAGTTGGAGCAGCATGAAGTCGATAAGGCGGCATGTCCGCACCGTGCTGTATCTCGTGGTACCTGTTTTCGCGATCGCCTGGCTAACGTGTCTGCATACGCAAGCGGACGTCCCGCGCCCCACCGCGGTTCAGGGGATCGTCGCCCGCACGGTGGGCTACTTTCTGGAGAACGTACACCTGAGCCGCAAGAAGCTGGACGACGAGGTTTCACGCCAGTTCTTCTGGGCCTATCTTGAGGATCTTGACCCGGGCAAGATGTACTTCACCCGACAGGACATCCTGGAATTCCGACCGCACGAGACCACGCTTGATGACGAGGTGAAGCAGGGATCCGTCGACTTTGGTTTCAAGGTGTTTGGCCGCTACTTGCAGCGGCTTCGCGAACGGGTTGCCCTGGTCAATGAACTGCTCCAGCAGAAGTTCGATTTCAGCGTCGACGAGTACCTGGTGACGGACGGTGACTTGTTGGACTACGCGGCCACGGAGGAGGAGATCCGAGACCGGTGGCGGAAGCGGATCAAGTACGAGGTGTTGCGGGAGCTCGTGGCCCGGGATGCGGAGAGCTACGAAGCGGCGGTGGAGGAGGTCCGCAAAAAGTACGAGGCATACCTGAAGAACATGGAGCAGACCAAGTCCCACGATGTGCTCGAGATGTACCTCTCCGCGCTGGCGGGCACCTATGACCCGCATACCTCTTACATGTCCCCGGTCGCTTTCGAGGACTTCAACATCAGCATGCGACTGCATTTGGAAGGGATCGGAGCCCAGCTTCGCTGGGACAACGGCCAGACCGTCGTGGAGAAGGTCCTGCCCGGCGGGCCCGCGAGCCGGGACGGACGTCTGAAGCCGGGCGACAAGATCATCGGGGTTGCTCAGGGGGACGATGGTGAGTTCGTGAACGTGGTCGACTGGCGGCTCATCGACGTTGTCAAGCTCATCCGTGGGCCACGCGGAACGGTCGTCCGGCTGAGGGTGCTCCGTTCAGACTCCGATAAGCCCATCGTGATCCGGCTGGTTCGCGACAAGGTCAATATCGAGACGCAGTCGGCGCGGGGTAAGATCGTGGAAGTGGGCCAGCGCCCTGACGGCACGCCGTACCGCTTCGGCGTGATCAAGATCCCCTCCTTCTACCTCGACATCGCGGCCGCAAACGCCGGTCGCGACGACGCACGCAGCACAACCAAAGACGTCAAACGGATCATCGAGAAGTTCAAGGCCAGCGGCAAGCCCCTGGACGCACTGATCCTCGATCTGCGCTTCAATGGCGGAGGCGCGCTGAGCGAAGCGATCTCCATGGTCGGCCTGTTCGTGAAGAAGGGGCCGGTGGTGCAAGTGCGCGACTTCCGCGGTAACGTCCGTGTGTACGACGACGATGACGGCGGGAAGATCTCCTGGGACGGGCCCATGGTGGTTTTGGTCAACCGCTTCAGTGCTAGTGCTTCGGAGATCTTCGCGGGGGCTATGCAGGATTACAAGCGGGCCCTAATCGTGGGGGACGAGCACACCCACGGCAAGGGGACGGTGCAGACGATTATCGACCTCGACCGCCAGTTCCTACGCAATGCCGAGAACCGTAAACCTACCTTCGGCGCGTTGAAGATCACGATTCAGGAGTTCTACCGGGTTAACGGCGAAAGCACCCAGAACAGGGGGGTCGAGTCGGACGTTGTGTTGCCCTCCCCGTATGACCACATGGAAATCGGCGAGCGCTACCTCGATCACGCGTTACCTTTCAGTAAGGTGCAACCGGTGGAACACGACTCGTACGGCCTGGTTGATGCCACGCTGGTCAAGGTCGTGGCCAGTCGATCTCAGGAACGCGTGCGGAAATCCGACGACTTCCGCCGCCTGAATCGCCGGATCGCGGTGCTCGAAAAGCGGCGAGAACAGAAGCGCATCCCCCTCAAAATGGAGAAGTACCGCGCCGACATCGAAGCCGGCGGGCCGGAGGAGGACAGCAGAGAGCTGATGGAGAAGCTGAACGGTGACGAGGAAGACATCTTTGACCCAAGCGACTTCTACAACGCCGAGGTGCTCAACATCGCCCGTGACTATGTCGACCTGCTTGCTCACCGGGTCGCCACGGCGGGCAATTGAGCCATTGGCGGCTTCCCATTAATTCCAGCATGCTCCGGGACACCGGCTCCATGCGAGCCGGTGTCCCTTTCTCATCCCACCACGGACCGTCGAGTGTTGGCCGGACGACGGGATAGCCGGTGATCCCAGGGGGCGGTCGAAACGGCCCGAGCTGCTGGGAGCAGAAGCAGGACGCCTGTTTGCGGGACTTCGGCGCACGACCGATCGCGGAACGGCTCGCTTGTGGGGGCACGAATCGATGGTGCCGATCTGGGTACGCCCGGACACGGGCCTCCGTTGCTTGGCGTATCAGCAGACCGGAGCTCCGGTTGCCCCCGTCCTCAGCGTGCTTATGCCGGTGTATAACGGCGCCAGATTCCTCGATCAGGCCGTCGCCAGCATTCTGAACCAAACGTTTCGCAACTTCGAACTCGTCGTTGTAGACGACGGCTCCAGGGACGCTACCCCCCGGCTCTTGCACCGCTGGGTTGCGCGCGACC
>JALSID010000135.1 GCA_026981825.1 Planctomycetota bacterium | reverse complement strand
CCCCCTCCCCCGTCACCCCTCCTCGGAACCCGTCCCACCCTCCCACCGGTCCCGATACAGTCCCTGTTCGTGGATATAACACTCCACCGCAGCAGGCACCAGGAACCGAATGCTGCGCCCGGTACGCACGCGCGCTCGGATATCGGTAGCTCGGAGCGCCACCGTCGGCATGCGAACTTCCAGAACGCGTTCCTTGAGCTTCGTGGTGAAGTCCAGCCCCACGTCGGGTACCTGCACAGGCGCCTCCGGGTAATAGGCCACCACAAGACACGCCAGCTCAAGGATCCGCCGCGGAGCCCGCCACGTGGGAAAGTCCAGAAACATGTCTGGCCCCATCAGCAGAAAGAACTCGTCGCCCGGATTGTCCCCCACCAGGCGTTCGAGCGTGTCCACCGTGTAGCTCGGGCCAGGCCGCTCCAGCTCAATCGTAGACACTTCAAACTCCGGGTACCCCGCTATCGCAAGCCGAAGCATCTCCGTGCGATGCTTCGGCTCAGACAACCGCATCCCCGCTTTGTGAGGCGGCATCCCGGCCGGTACGAACAGCACGCGATCCAGGCTGACCTGCTCGCGACACTGCTCCGCAAGCACCAGGTGCCCGTAATGGACGGGATCGAAACTTCCCCCGAAAACACCGATACGCATCATCGGCTCCCACTTGCCTGTCTGCCGATTTCCGAAACCCCGTTAGCACCCGAACACGCTGTGCCGCCCAGATACCGCTGGCGTCTAATCCACTAACCGACGCTTTCGCCTTCCAAGCCCCCCGGATCCCAGGAATAACCAGGCGGCGGATCGGCTAACCGCCTGGGGGCCTGCGACACGTCCCTATAGTGTAGATGGACGCCAGGAAAGTCCTGCGAGGTCGGATGCACGGAAAAGATCAGCACCCCATGAGGCAGAGGGATCTGTTCGAGAACAGCGGACAGATCGACCGGAGCGCAGGGGCCTGTGAGCAACTGGAGCTCTTCGCCGACGTAGCGTTAAACGTCGCAACCGATCACCTCTTCACCTACGCTGTACCGGCCCATCTTCGGAATTCGGTCGTCCCGGGCATCCGTGTTCTGGTACCGTTTGGGCGACGCCGCCACCCTCTGCCCGGCTACGTTGTGGAGCTGCGGAACGAGGCCCCCGCACACAAATGCAAACCCATCGCACGCATCCTCGACCATGATCCGTTGCTCGACCCCTCCATGCTCGATCTGGCCCGACAAATCGCGCGCTACTACTGTTGTTCCCTGGGCCAGGTGCTGGAAGCGATGCTACCGGCGGGCGTTCGAGCCGGCACCGGACTGCGTCCCGTCCGGTTCTATTCCACGGCTGGTGTGGCAACGGAACCGTGCGAAGGCGACCGGCTCAGCGCCAAGCAACGCCGACTGCTTCAGTTGCTTTCCGAAAGCGATGGTCCGATCCCCGAAGGTGAACTCCTCCGAAGAGCGGGATGCGGCCGTAGCCCGCTCAAGAAGCTCGTCGATCGCGGCCTCGTGCGGATGCATGTCGAGTACCACCTGCCCCGAGCGGTGCAGCGCCCGTTCGGTTCGCCTCCAGACCAGACGACAGCGGTCGATTTAACCGGCGAGCAAAAGCTGGCATTGTCAGAGATCCGCCGCGGACTCAGGTCGAACGAGCACCGCATCTACCTGCTGCATGGGGTCACCGGAAGCGGCAAGACCGAGGTCTACATCCGTGCGATTCAGGATGTGCTGAAGGAGGGTAAGCAGGCGATCCTGCTCGTTCCGGAGATCAGCCTGACCCCCCAGACTCAGGAACGGTTCGAGGCGAGGTTGGGGCCGGTGGCCGTTTTGCACAGCCACTTGTCCCCCCTAGAACGGCATATCCAGTGGCGGCGGATCCGGGCGGGCGAGGTGGGGGTTGTGATCGGTGCCCGCAGCGCCGTGTTCGCCCCGTGTCCCAATCTCGGGCTGATCGTTATCGACGAGGAGCACGAAACCTCGTTCAAGCAGGACACGACGCCGCGCTACCACGCCCGCACGGTGGCGATCATGCGCGCCAGGAAACTGGGCATCCCTGTGGTCCTCGGTTCGGCCACGCCGTCGCTCGAATCCTGGGCTCGGGCCGTCAGCGGCAAGTACCGGCTGCTCCGCCTGCCGCACCGGATTCACCGCAAGCCGCTACCCAGCGTGCGGATCATCGACATGCGTTACGAAAAGATCAACCGGCGGGAATCGCTTGCACTCAGCTTGCCGCTGAAGAATGCGATCCGCGCCACTCTGGATTCCGGAGGGCAAGTGATCCTGTTCCTCAACCGGCGAGGGTTCGCCACGATCGTCCAGTGTCGCAGATGCGGTCATGTGGCTACGTGTGAGTACTGCGACACGAGCCTCGTGTACCACCGCCACATGGACACGCTGCTGTGCCACACGTGTGACAACGTCGTCCCCCCTTTCCCCCATTGCCCTGAATGCGAGAGCGAAGCGATCAACTACCGGGGAACGGGGACGGAACGGCTGGAAGCGGAGATTCAGCGTCTGTTTCCCAACGCCAGAGTGGCGCGGATGGACGCCGATACGATGCGCCGTCGCGGCGCGCACCGGGACGTCCTGGACCGGTTCCGGCGGCACGAGATCGACATTCTGCTCGGTACCCAGATGATCGCCAAAGGCCTGGACTTCCCCAATGTCATGCTCGTCGGCGTGGTGAACGCGGACGTAGCCCTCCATCTGCCCGACTTCAGGGCGGCCGAACGGACGTTCCAGCTCGTAGCCCAGGTCGCAGGACGGACGGGCCGGGGCGACGACCCCGGCAGCGTAATCGTCCAGACCTACCGGCCGGACCACATCGCCATCCAAGCGGCAAGTCAGCACGACTACGAACGGTTCGCTCAACACGAGCTTGAGCTGCGTCGCCGCCACGGTTACCCACCGTTTGGACGGCTGGCCCGCGTCCTCTTCCGAGGCGTCCACGAGAATCTGGTCAAACAAACGGCCGAAGCGGTGGCAGACCAACTTCGGCGCGCCGTAGCCCACCGTGAGGGCTTCCGAGTCCTGGGGCCGGCTCCAGCCCCGCTCTTTCGCATGCGCGGCGAACTCCGCTACCACCTCCAACTCATCGGCCCGCCGACCGAGTCGCTGGGAGAGTTCATCAAACCGGCTCTCGAGCGGGTCGACATCCCCACCAACGTCGCCGTCAGCGTCGACGTGGACCCGCTCAACCTTCTGTGACGCGGTTTCTGACAGAGCACCGGCGCCCAACCAGGTGCCGACCGCGTCCCAACCGGCGGGGCGCGACGACGAGGCATTCACAGAGACGCGGCTTGCGCCACACCGCGTGGTGGGCGGCTCAGACAAACTCTTCGGCGTGGTAGCTGCTCCGAACGAAAGGCCCGCTGGCGACCCCTCGGAAGCCAAGCGACCGAGCGCGCTCAGCAAGCCAGTCGAACTCCTCAGGAGGCACGTACCGCACGACCGGTAGGCGTTCCGGAGCGGGTTGCAGGTACTGGCCGATCGTCACCACATCGCATTGCACCCGGCGCAGGTCGGTGAGCAGATCGAGGATCTCCGGCCAGGTCTCGCCCAGTCCGACCATGAATCCGCTCTTCGTGGTGATCTTCGGTCGTATCTGCTTACTCCATGCCAGGATGCGCAAGCTGCGCCGGTAGTCGGCGTTACGGCGGACACGGTGGTATAACCGCGGGACGGTCTCCACGTTGTGGTTGAGTACGTCGGGCTGAGCGGCAAGCACGGTCTCCAGCGCAGCCCGATCGCCCCGAAAATCGGGGATGAGGACCTCGACCGTGGCCCCCGTCTTGTCGCGCACTGCCTCG
>JALSID010000134.1 GCA_026981825.1 Planctomycetota bacterium | reverse complement strand
AACGGTACGCCGAAGGCGGTGGCGGACTTTACGTACGATGCGGCCAGCCGGTTGGTGCAGATGGTGCGTTATGAGCCGGGCACGGCAGGCGGCGGGTGGATGGATCCGCAGATCGTCACCAGCTACAGCTATGATGCCGCTTCGAGGGTGACGCTGATTGATCATGACTACAAGGATGCGCAGGGCAACGTCTCGCCGCTGGCGGACTTTGCGTACACCTGGGATGCGGCCGGTCAGGTGGTGGCGTACAGCGGGCCTGAAGGAACGCGGACGTATGCCTACGACCCGCAGGGGCAGCTGACGGATGTGTGGGATGGGTCGGGCAATCTGATCGAGTACTACCGCTACACGCCCAATGGCAACCGTACGGCGTCGCATCTGCACGGCACCGGGTATGTGACCGGAGCGGACAACCGGCTGTTGTCGGATGGGACCAATGACTACGAATACGACGGTGAAGGCAACTTGATTCGCAAGACGAACACGGTGACGGGCGAGGTGACGGAGTACACGTGGGACTACCGCAACCGGTTGACGTCGGTGGTGCACAAGGATGCCAACGGGAACGTGCTTTGGAGCGAGACGTACGTCTACGATGCGTTCAATCGCCGGATTGCGTTCTACGAGGACCCGGACGGCCCGGCAGGCCCGGAGCCGGAGTCGTTTACGTTTGTGCTCCATGACCTGGCCCAACCGCCGACGGCCGAACAGGTCGCCCAGGGCGGCCTGGCGCCGTATGTCGACGGCACCTACTTCAGCGCGGCGTTTGCGGCCAATCCGGTGGCGGATTTCACCGACGCGGACACTTCCGACGGAATTGCCCCAATGCTGAGCGACCGGCGGTTGTACGGGGCAGCGCTGGATGCTCTGCTGGCGCGCAGCGATGTCGCGGATGCCGTCGAAATCGAGCTTGCCGACCTTCTTGGCTCCGCCCGGCTATGGACAGATGCGACGGGTGTTGAGCAAGCCAGGTATGATTACCAGAGTTATGGCTTGTCCACCGATACGGGCACCTTCGGTGATGAGCTGAGGTTTGGCTTCACTGGCCGCTCCGCGTCGCTCAAGCGATCCGCGTGGTTCATGCGCGCCCGCTATCAGGACCCGGTCGCCGGCCGGTTTCTGTCGCACGATCCTCTTGGCTTGGCCGGCGGGCTTAACGCATACAGCTATGTTCAGGGGCGCCCCGTGGCAGCGACCGACCCGCTCGGACTCTTCCAACATCAACCGGAAGGTACCCCTTCAGAGGACAGGCCCGAGAGCTTCGATGAATACGTGCGCCGCAACTGGCCACTGATGGGCCCGCTTGGCGATGGCGGAGCCTTTGAGGCAGCGTTACGGTATAACGTGCTCAAAAAGGCCTATTACCAGAAGGATGAGGAGGAACGTCGCTCTTCCCCGCAGGTCATACCCTGGTCAGAAATAGGCAGTTTTCTCGGATGGCTGGCTGCTAAGAGGATAGCTTCTCGCATTGTGCGCCCGATTCACTACTGGCCCGTCCGGAAGCTCTTTTCCATGTTGATAGAGCAGGGCATCCGCGAAGTGTTCTTCGGAAAGGAGCCGCCGCCCAAGCCGCCGTCGTTTGAGGGGCGGTGGTGGCCAGGCGATAGTCGGGTGGGGCTTCACTTCCCCGAACTTGGCACTGACTGTCCCGGCAACCCGGGGATCCCCTGCTATCAGAACTCAAACTGTCCTTGGAGCCCGGCTTACTGGGAGGACAAGCCAGGCGAAATGCCCGAGGAGGTGAGGAGGTGGCTAGATTGGTGCCGGCGCAATGGAATCCTCTTGACGCGCTGACCGCACACTCTCATGGGAGGTGCTGGATCCGGCTGGCCATCGGCTTCCTCCTGATCACGTCCCCCATAGCCTGTCGGGGTTACCGCGCCCGAGAAGGCACATCTACTCGGGAGACGCTGGTGGACTACCGGCCACTGCCGACTCGCGGCAAAATTATTTGCTATGACAGCACAGCAGAAGAACTTCTTATGAACCACACGCAAGGTTCGGTTCCGTATGTCTCACGCTATGCCTGGCAACCTGCTGGTAGATCTTGGCGACTCGTGAGGAGTTTTCGAAGTGGTCGCGTTCACCCGTGGGTGGCCTCGACAGCCATTTCCGCATTAGACGGTATCCCTGTCGTCGTGACCCTAGCTGAGAACTCGTCGGAACGGGCCGTAGTGGTAGCCCACACGTTCTCTGGACAGCGACGTGCTTCGGTCACCGTGCCTTATCCTGTGGTGAACGTCGCCTTGGCACCGACACTGCCGGTACTTGCTGGAAATCGCGGGGTCCGTTCACCGGACGCACCGTGGCCCCAACCATTGGTTTTTATCAACTTCCGCACGGGGCTGGCCCGGCTTGGTCCGACCGGGCTGAGTGCGGTCCCGCTCTCGGAAAGCACCGTGCTCTACGCCGAATACGCGGAGAGGTTTTCGGCCTGCGATATCATTCTGTGGAGCCCTTTAACGGACCAGCGCACCGTCGTAGGACGCTATCAGCCTGCCCTTGGGTTCCTAAGCCCGCTACCCTGGCTTCCGCAGAAGATCGCTGCCCACGAGGTCAGCACACACCTCAGCCAACACCCCAACATGTTCCTCGTAGATCTGCGCACCGGTACCAAGACTGCCTTGCTCGACGACGCTATGGTAGCACGTCCCCATCGCCTGTATCCGCTCGTGGCGTATGTGGATCATTGCACGCAGCGCGTGGGGATTTATTGCTTAGCATGCTGGCGCCTTCTAGAGGTCGATGGGCAGCTTAGGCCGTACCCGTTCACCGGTTACCATTGGAGCGTGTCAGGACCGGTGCTCTATGTACCGTTAGCGGAAACCAAAAGGGGGACCCGAAGAACGTTCCCACCGCAGACCACCCAGCTTGCGCTGATAGATTGTTCCTCTCACCTCTCCGAAAAGGCTCATCGCCTAGCGATCACCAAGGTACCATTCCGCAAGAGATAGCACCTACGCCATTGCCGTGGGCCGAACACGCGTCGCTGCACGGCAGCGGGGCAGCCACGCCAAGTGCGGCTCGTTATCCGGTACGAGGCTGCCATGGGCGGGCGTTAATCCCGCGCTAGACGAGCTTTTGTGCACCCTAGCGATACGATGCACCAATGCGACAACGGGGTACCTGCCGGGATCCATAAGTATCCGTCGATGGGCGTAGCGGCTGCAGTGCGCACGGGCAGCGCGCCCCCGCTGCGAGGGGACGGTACCGCGTGTGCAGGCGAGGTCACTCGGCCTGGTACTTGATGGTAGGCTCAGTCGAGCGCGTGCTCCAAAGGAGAGATCCCGCGGAGGGATACCGCCCGCCCCAGAGCGCTGCGGGCGTGTCCCATGCCTGCGGCGTGGGCACAGCCAACCACTTCATGAATGTCGGCAAATAGCGACATGGCAACCTCAAGGCCACCTTCCCCCCCGCTGGGACGTCGCAGTATCCGTCCACGGTCGGAGCAGCTGCGGCGCGCAGCGCGATCGCCGCCCACTTTCAGAGACAGTGGACCGCGTGTAAGGGAGGGTAGTTCGGCTGGTGGGTGGTGGTCTGCGCGGTGGAACGCGCTCTGCAGAGGAGACCGGCCGACGAAACGGCCCGGCGTGTCAGCCAACGGGCGCAGGTTGTTCGGAGGTGTCAAACGCTAGCGGCGACGCCAGCGTCAGCCCCTTCAGGAAGACCGACAAGTAGTCACACAGGAAGCGGAAAACCGCCTTGCCGTTCTGGCGACCGGTCGCACACACGCTGAACGCCCGCTCCAGGAAGCGGGCCCCATGTTCGCTCCGCACACCGTACGTGATCTTCCGATGATCACCACGCGGCGTAACGCACG
>JALSID010000133.1 GCA_026981825.1 Planctomycetota bacterium | reverse complement strand
GCCAGCGTCCGAGCGTGTGCAATGCGGCGGAGACGCTACTGGTCCACAGGGAGATCGCGGCCGAATTCCTGCCCGGGCTGCTCGAAGAACTAAAGCAACGTGGCGTGGAGCTCCGCGGCTGTCCTCGGACACGGGAGCTGGTGCCGTCCGTTCTCCCCGCCGGCGACCAGGACTACGCCACAGAGTGGTTGGACCTGAAGATGTCGGTCAAGATCGTCGATTCTGTCCAGGAGGCGATTGAGCATATCGAGCGGTTCGGGTCGGGGCACACCGAGGCGATCGTCACAGAGGACGAATCTGTAGCGCAGCTTTTTGCCACGGCCGTTGATTCGGCGGCGATCATGATCAACGCCAGCACTCGTCTGTGCGACGGGGGCGAGTTCGGCCTCGGGGCCGAGATCGGAATCTCGACCGATAAGTTGCACGCGCGTGGGCCGTGCGGCGTCCGAGAACTGACCACCTACAAGTACGTGGTGCACGGAGAAGGGCACGTCAGACAGTAGTTCGCTCACGCCCCGGTACGCAGATCCGTAGCGTTCGTTCTTCCCGGGGAGATGCTGTCTGCTTCTCACTGGGGTGAGATCGTCCCTGTTGTGAGAGCGTGTGGGTGGGCGAATAGGCACGCCGGCGAGCTACCAGGGCTCCTCCATCATCGCGACGATCTGCCGGGCAAGGCGTCTGGCAAGGTGGGTCGTCGCGGTGGCGTACGATTGGCCGAGCTCGGGAGCATAGAGCACGGACTGTTCCACGCGCACGGTACCGGCGCCGGAACCGACCTGGATCTTCCGCAGTGTTTCGCCGGTGCGGCGATCGCGCCAGATCACGTCCAGTCCTGCCGTAAGCTGAATCTGCCGGGGCTCATTATCCGGGTTTTCCACCCGCACTTTCTTGTCAATGTAGCGGACCCTGCCTTCGAGGATGCTGTCGGCCAGTTCCGGGCGGTGTACCACCTTAAACGGCGTTGATCGCTCGATCTCAGCGATCAACTCACGAGTGAGCTGGAATTCGAAATCGCGGCGAGTTGCGTCCGATTCAAAGGGGGCAACATAGACAGTGTGGATGTGGGCCGGGTAGGGCGGACGTGTGGTGTACCCGCACCCGTGTGCCAACGTGGCGATCACGAAAACCGATAGCAGGGCAGGGAACCCGCGCATAACCTTTCCTCTCACTCAAAACGGCCCAAGCTCAGGCGGCGCACCGGTGGTGCCCGCACCGGACCGACTTAAAGGGGGCAAAAGGCCGGGGCCATTGTCCGCACCCGCTGGGGAATTCGTTTGGACCGCACTTGACCTCCCGTCGTCTGCCGGGGTAGTCCCGCCCTGGGGGCGAGGTTCGGCAGATGCCCTGGCGGTTTTCAGGAAGCCTGGTATGGCGCGGTCGAGCAACTCCCCCAGGTCGGGTGGTGCCTCGGCCCGTTCGTTGAGGCCCAGCTTTTCCAGTCGGGTGCGCGCCAGCCGTGCCCAGCCCGTGTCCGGATAATCCCGGATCACGAACTGGTAGTAGACGATGGCGGCGTTCGGTTTCCCTATCCGCTCGTAGAACTCCGCTACGCGGAAATCACGTTCCGCCTGACGCTCTTCCAGCTCCGCGAGCCGTTTGTAGATTTCCGGCCGTTTTTCGCGAAGTTCCGGGAATTGGGTCGCCGCGGCCTCGAGCAATTCGCGGGCTTTCTGAAGGGGCCGTTTGTCGTAGTCGGCCCCATCGTAGATGTGCAGCCGCGCCTCAGCGGCTCGCAGGTAAGCCTGCGGCAGGTAGGGGCTCTTGGGATAGGCGTCGATCAGCAAGTCGTAGTACAACGTGGCCTGGTGGTACTTCCCTTTACGGAAGAAGTAGTCGCCCGCGGTCATGACGGCGTCGTCCGCCACCGGGCTGCCCGGATCTTGCTGCTGGATGAAATCGAGGATCTTGATCGCATGTCCGTCAATGTCGAAAAGGGGGTGACTTTTCTGCCGCACGGCGGAGAAGCCGGCATCGTCACCGCCTGCTTCGGCCAGCGCCAGCCAGTGTCGGGCGATCTGCAGGAGGCGGACGGCCGCTGTGGAAGCGTCTTCTGTGCCCGGGTACTTCTCCAGTAGTTGCTCGTAGAGATCACGGGCCGGCACGTAGGCTCCTTTGGCGTAGTGAGCCTCCGCGGCCAGCAGCATCGCACGTCGGCGCACATCGGGGGTGGTGTCATCAGAGTCGAGCAGATCATCGAGTTCGTCCAGTGCGGCGTCCGCTTCGCCTTTGAGAAGATGCTCCTCAGCGCGGTGGAGCACCGGGTTGGCAAGCGGCTCTGCCTGCGACCGCACCCAGCGCCCATTGCTGAATTCGTAGCTGGCCGGCACCACAGCCGAGGCGTTTGCATCGCCACCCGTGTCGCCCCTGCTTGGACGCAAAGGTCCCAGTGGTAGCTTCGAAGAAAAACGGCAGGCTGACAGACACAAAGCCGCGAGGGCAGCACAAGAGCAGATGACCAGACGCGAGGCTCTCCGGCGGGCGTGGCTCACGCTCCCGTCTGGTCCTGACCTTGGCCCTCGACGAGGCTCTTCCGGGCTTCCGGCGTAGGTGGACAACAGAGCGGTGCCCTCCGGTCTTGGCTGCCTTGTGCGATTGCTAACCGTGCCCATGAGCGTGCTGCGGACAAGGCGTCCCTGGATCTGCTCGCTGACGGCGGTACATTGTGCAATCCACCCGATAAAGGCAAGGTCAACAGCCGCATGGCGTCTTCCCGGCAGTTTGCACCGCGACGCGGGGCGGGCAGGCGGCGTTCACGATGTTACGTCGAGGGATCACACGGGCCGTGCGCGAGGTCCCGGTACTCGTGTACCCAGCACGTTCCCCGGCCCGTATGGCCCGACGCACGGGGATGGGGGGCGTCGCCGTGGACTAGCAGGGGACGCTCTGCCGGGCGTGCGCTCACCTGGCCCCCGGCGTCCGCTCATGGCCGTACCGCGCGATTCGGTAGGCGGTCGGATTCTGGGGGCGTCTGTAGAGCGGTCCGTCGCGTGCTGCCTTGAGCCGTACCGATGCCGGTCTGACGCAGATACGTTCGCAACGCGTTTAGTGGACGTGCCGCGAGTGTTTCGACCAGGTCAGCGGTGAGGCGCCAGAGTTCGACCCGGATTTGCCCCTGGAAGCGGAGTTTGCGACGGCTTCCTGACGGCCCCTTGGCGAGCAACTGCAGAGCGCGCAGTGCTCCCCGGCTAATGCGGTGCCCGGGCAGCACAACGGGCGGGCATCGCTCACAGAGAATGCCGCCCGCCACCGGACAGAACCGGACCGATTGCGGCCGGTGATCCATGGGGATTCCGCACACCGCGCACCGGTCCAGCGTGGGGCAGTGGCCCAGCGCGCAGACGGCATCCCAAAGAAACTGGAGCAGGCGGGGCTCGGTGGGTTCGCCCACGGTCGCCATAGCGGCCTGAAACAACCTCGGTTCCGGAACGTTTGCGAACGTGAGACCCAGAAGCACCTGGGCAACCACGTGGCCGGCCAGGCATTCCACAAAGGGACGGCCCAGGGCGAAAAACTCGCGGATCAAGCGAGCCTCGTGAAGCAGGTCCAAACCGGTCCTCGGCCGCCTGCGAAGCGTCACTTCAGAACAACAGAGCAGATCGAGTGCGCCGGCACGGTAGTGTTTCAGCCGCCGAGCCCCTTTTGCGAGAGCGGTGAACTGCCCAAAGTCGCGGCTGAACCCGCGGATCACCAGACTGGTCTCGCTGTACTCCCGCGCTTTGAGAATCAGGGCTACTGTGCGGACACTTCCCATGTCTGGTCGTCAACCGCCGGGCTCTCGACTGCGTTGGCCACCGACGCCAGGACGCTGCTGCTTGGCACGCCGAATCGTACCGTCTTCGACCGTAGCTCTTCGGGGACTACTTCCTATCGAGAAGCTGGTCGGCCGGGTATCCGAGTGCTTCGAGAATCTCCCGCTGGCGGTCCCACATGCGTCGGCGCTTTCGCGGGCTCGTATCATCGTAGCCCAGTAAATGGAGCAATCCGTGCACGACGTACAGGGCTAACTCGGCTTCGATCGAGACGTGGCGTCGTTCCGCTTCGCGCCGCGCCGTTTCCACGCTGACGGCAATGTCTCCCTTCAGCACTCCATCCTCGTTGCCGTACCCAAAGGCGAGCACGTCGGTGGGACAATCCTGGTTCAGGTGACGCCGGTTCAGTTCGCGAATCGCCTTATCGTCCAGCAGTGCTACACCGATGGCTGCTCCGGAAACGCCCTCACTCTGAAGCGTCTGCTGCGCGACTTCGCGAAGTCGGTTCCGTCTAACCCGTGCGCAGTCCTGGTGGTTGACGACAGCAACGCGCAGCCGCGGCTTGTGAGTGCTGGCCATGCCGGTTCCCGAACTCCGTTGTTCTCGATCGCCGATCTTAGCCAGTGCCGGTACCAACAAAACGCTGTCGCGACCGTGCTGTCGATCGCTCGCTTTTCAGGTTCTGCCTCCGAACCGCAGTTCCCTCCTTGCAGGGGGAAAGTCAGCCCTACTGGCTACCTGTCAACGCCCGGTTTGCCGTTCCTGCGCGCACACGTTCCTCAGCAGGAGGTTGCCGATGCCGGCATTCGCTCCGGTTCCTTCTCCTCCGGTTCGCCCTGGCTCGGGTAGCGTACCCGCTGGTGTTGCATGCTGACGATCGTCTTGACGAGGGCTTGCTCGATCAACCGGATTTCTCGCATCGTGAGGTTGCATTCGTCGAACTGCCCATCCAGGAGCCGGGAGCGCACCAATCGATGGACGGTGTCCTGCACCTGCGCCGGCGTTGGAGCGTCGAGTGCCCGGCACGCGCTCTCGCAAACGTCCGCGAGCATCAGGATCGCGGCCTCTCGGGTTTGCGGTCGCGGCCCCGGATAGCGGAAAACCGACTCCTCGGCGTCCGTCCGGTGATCCCAGTCGTCGGCCACTTCGCGAGCAGCTTCGTGGTAGAAGTACTCCACCAGCGTTGTTCCGTGGTGCTGCTGGATGAAGTCCACAACGCACTTCGGCAGCCGATAGTCGTGCGCCAGCTCGACTCCTTCCTTAACGTGGCCGATGATGATCTTGGCGCTCAGGGCCGGGTCGAGTTGTTGGTACTTGACCAGTGCTTGTTCGTTGTTCTCGATGAAGTACTCGGGCCGTCGGAGCTTACCGATGTCGTGGAAATAGGCTCCGACGCGCACCAGGAGCGCATCAGCGCCGATCGCTTCCGCAGCTCGTTCCGCCAGGACCGCCACGATCACGCTGTGGTTGTAGGTGCCCGGCGCGCGCTGGGCCAGCTTGCGCAGGAGCGGGTGCCCGGCATCGCACAGCTCCAACAGGCTGATGTGCGTGGTGACGCCGTAGAGCCGTTCGACCAGGGGTAAGGCCACGCTCACCAGGGCACCGGCGACCAGCCCGGCGACAAGTCGTCGGAACGAGTCGTGAATCAGCAGCGTCGTCGGGCTTCCTGCGGCGAGACCGGCGGCCCAGGTCAGAATCGCCAGCGTGACGGCCACCGCAAGGCCGGTGAGAGCCAGTTGAAGTCGGTTGCGTAGTGTTCCGATCGTGAGGACGGCGGCCGTGGTCGCACCGGCCAGCACGACGGTGTCGGCAAGCCCGAAGCCTACGGCCCACGCGATACACAGATCCAGGCCGAGTGTCGAGACAAGGGCAAACGGCTGGCCGTACACAATGGCCACCAGCATCGCAATCGCCACTGCGGGAGCGTACGCGAAATCCCACCGGTGGGCAAGGATCGACACCGCAAGGCCCAGGAGCATAGTGGCGAGGAGCTTTTCGATGGCACCGGGTTTCTTCCAGAGCTCCGGTTCGATCCGTACGATGTAGAGTCCCAGCGAGAGGGCGACACCCAAAACGAGCAGGAACACGCCGACGGCTCGCATGAGCCGCTGGCTGACCGGGACCACGGCCCGGTAGCTTTCGTGCTCGCGCCGCAAGAGGTCCAGCACCTCAGGAGTGATCGTTTCGCCGGGGCCGACCAGCCTCGAGCCCGGTTCGAACTCCACAACGGCAGGCGCAGTCCCCTGGCGCGCGGTCTCGCGTAACTTCTCCGTCAACGCCGCGCTGTACTGCACGATGGGGTTCCCGTCGCGAAGCGTGGCGCGGAGTAAGTGCAGCAGGGCCAGACGAGCGTTCGGATTCCAATCTGCTAAGAGCCGGTTCAGTTCCTGGTGAACCGGGCCTCCGGGTTCCAAAACCCGCTCGATACTCACGTCTTCCAGGCGGAACAGCCGCCGCTTACTGTCGCCGCCCACAACGTAGAGCCTCCCTCCTGGGAACCGGTGTTCGGCAACCAGTTCCGTCGAAAGTAGACCGGTCTCACTGAGGAGCTTCCGCACCGCTTGGATCGCCGCGTGCACCTTGTCGAAACTGCCTGGTCGCTTCAGCTCCGCCTCAAGTGCCTCCGTAAGCTCCTCCGGAAGCGTCGTTTTCACATCGGGATCGGCCGCAGCCAGACTCCCCAGCAGCTCCGATACCCGGTCCAACTTTCGCCCGAGCACATCGGGGCGCACCACGAAGACCGGGGGCACGGCTGCTGCGGCTGCGTTGCGCAGCCGGAGCGTTTCGTCCACGTCTTCCTCGGTGAACGCGACACGGGCGCGAACCTCCCATTCGGGCCGCTCCCAGACCCGATAACGGAACGGTTCGGTTGCGAACCCCCGAAGCGAAGGATGTGGGCCGGCCAGGATCAAGAGCGTGGCAAGGACGACGCTCCCGACCAGGGCAAGCGTTCGCCACAGCCCCACTCGTTCCTGGATCCAGGTCAACGAGCGTCGTGTGAAGCTCTTCTGCGCGTTTCCCCCGGTGGGAAACCGCCTCAGGCCGGCATGCTCAGGTCTCATGGCTCTGGTGCGACTCTCCGCGTCTCTGCCGGCTGCTCCGCTGGAACGGGCCGCTTCTCGTCCCGTTCGTACGCGTCCACAATGCGCTGAACCAGCGGATGACGGACGATGTCTTCGTTAGTCAAACGCACGATCGCGATCCCGGGTATCCCTCCGAGCCGGTCGAGCGCATCGATCAGGCCGCTTCGCACTGTGGGGGGCAGGTCGATTTGCGTGATATCTCCGGTCACAATGATCCGGCTGCTCTCCCCCATCCTGGTCAGGAACATCTTCATCTGCGCCACCGTCGTGTTCTGGCCTTCGTCCAGGATGATGGTGGCGTTGTTGAGCGTGCGCCCCCGCATGTAGGCAAGCGGCACGACCTCGATGATGTCCGCAGCCATGTAGCGCTGGACCTGCTCGAAGTCGAGCAGGTCGTGCAGGGCGTCCAGGAGCGGCCGCAAATAGGGATTCACCTTGCTGACAATGTCGCCAGGTAAGAAACCCAGCTTTTCGCCGGCTTCTACAGCCGGCCGCACCAGGACGATTTTGGACGTTAGCCCCTTCAAAAGGGAATCGACGGCAGTGGCAACAGCTAGATACGTCTTGCCCGTTCCGGCCGGGCCAATGCAGAAGACGATGTCGTTCTGCCTCAGGGCAGAGACATAGCGTTTCTGCCCCTCGGTGCGGGGATGCACCCAGCGCTTCGCCCTGACCACCGCTTCGCTCGCCGGAGCCGTATGCCCCGGGCTCACCCCCACCCGGCGGAGCGCCTGCTCCACGTCGGCGTCCGCTACAGGACCGCGCACGTCAGCAATCCTCTGGAGCTGCCTCAGGACCGCCACAGCCTGTTCAACGCGGTCCGGTGTCCCTTCCACGTAGACACGCCCCGCGCGCGCCCAGGCCTGCACGCCAAGAGCAGAACGGATCTTGCGGAGGTGCTGATCACGTACCCCAAGAACCGCCGTCGCCTCGTCGCGGCCCGAAAAGGTGAGCGATGCCACCGATCGCGTACGCGGCTGTTCTGGCGGCTCTTCCTCGGCACCAGAAACGGATTGTCGGGTGCTCCTCCCCTCGCTTTCGTACGAACTCATCTCTTTTTTACCTGTCCCACCAACGAGCCGAAAACAACGCTCGTGGGCAGGAACTGGCGATTGTCCAAGCAGCCCAAGCCAGCGCTACCACCGTTGGCGCTCTGGCTTAACAGCGCTATTCTACGTCCATGCCCGCCAATCCGCCACGCGTCCATCCCTGCTTCACTTGACCGTAGCACGCAGGGAGCATGCGCCGAGGCCCCCGCGCGTCTACCGCAACCGAACACCTCGGCACAACCGGCTCTTCCTTTACCTTCGACCCAATTGTCCACACCCGGTTCCCACTACAGATGTCGGATCTGCCACCACAATACGAACAGAGGACCGTTCCAGATCACCGAGTCCAGCATGTCCAGCACGCCGCCCAGACCGGCCATCCAGGAGGACGAGTCCTTCACGCCGGCTTCTCTCTTCAGACAACTCTCGAACAGATCACCAACCTGACCCCAACACCCCAAGACCCCCGCCAGAATCATCGATTCCGCTAGCCCTAGGACAGCCCGGTCAGAGAACAGCCCGAACAGGGCTCCGACCGCTACCGCCACCAGCACGCCGCCAGCAGCTCCTTCCACCGTCTTCTTCGGGCTGATGCTCCGAGCTAGCGGCGTCCGGCCGAAGAGACTCCCCACCACGTAAGCGCCCGAATCGGCCGACTTCGTCGTGGTCAGGAAATACAGCAGTGCGAAGAGCCCACTCTGAAGCCACCGAATCGACGCCACAGCACTTGCCCCTCCCGCCAGATACAGAACCGCAAGAGCGGTCGCCGCCGTCCCCCGTAATGTGCCCCCTCTGCTGGCAAACTCCACCACGCCCGCCACGTACAACACATAACCCAGCACCACCAACCCGCCCAACAGTAGCACCCATCGATCCAGGGGGGCGGAGCTGGCCGAGAAGTACGGCACCCAGTGCACCACCACCAGGCCCGGCACCGCCGCATAAAGCAGACCTCGGTGTGCACCGGGATGGCTTCGTCCCAGCAGGCTCGCCAGCTCGTGAGCGGCCAGCGCACCGAGCATCAAACAGAGCGCCAGCCAGCCCCAGTATGGTTCGTTCACGTAATAGTCAACGACGACCACCGCGAGGAGAACCGCAATAAACCCAATCCCGAACAGCATCCGAGCCCGTAGCATCAGGACTTGATTCCTCCGAACCGTCGCTCCCGGCGAGCATACTCACGCAGAGCCTCGTGGAGGTGCTCCTCGGTGAAGTCGGGCCAAAGCACGTCGGTTATCCAGAATTCCGCATAGGAGATCTGCCAGAGCAGGAAATTGCTCACCCGATACTCGCCGGCGGTTCGGATGAGCAAATCCGGGTCGGGCATTCCCGCCGTAAACAGGTTGCGGCTAACCGTCGCCTCGTCGATCGCATCGGGGTCGAGTGCCCCCGCCGCCACCTGACGTGCAATCCGACGAACCGCCTGCGTGATCTCCTGACGACCGCCGTAGTTGATCGCCAGGCACAATACCATTCCCGTGTTCTTTTCGCTGGCTCGCTTCGTCTCTTCCACCTCCGCCCAGACATGGTCCGGGATCCCCGCCCGCTCACCAATGGTGGTGAACCGGATGTTTTGGCGGAGAATCTCGGGACGCTCGCTCACGGCGTACCAACGGAGCAACTCCATCAGAAAGTCCAGCTCAATCCGCGGCCGCTTCCAGTTCTCGCTGCTCAGGCAGTACAGCGTGAGCTGCCCGATGTTTAGACGGCAACACTCCTCCACAACCCGCCGTACACTCTCGGCCCCCTTGCGATGCCCTTCGAACCGAGGCAAGCCGCGCTTCTGGGCCCAACGACCGTTACCGTCCATGATGATCGCAATGTGGACGGGTCGCTTCTCCGGCGGGGGAACCGCCTGCGGAACGGCCGTCGATGCCGTGCTCGCTTGTTCCTCTTGCTGCCTTGCCTGTCCCATGAAGGCGCCCGATGGGTAGCGATGAGCTGCTGAAGCCCTAACGGTGACTCCCGATTCTCGTCAACCTCACCCACGTCCCACAAGAGCAGGTTCCACCCAGATCGTTTCCGACCGTTCCGGTCCCACCGAAACGATGGCGATCGGAACCCCCACCAACTGTTCGATTCGCCGCAGGTACTGCCTGGCTCGCTCCGGGAGCTCCCCAAACGACCGTGCGCCGGTAATGTCCTCGCTCCAACCCGGAACCAGCTCATATACCGGCTCGCACTGCCGCAGTACGTCCGGATGCGACGGCACCGTTCGCAGCTCCCGGCCCTGGTAGAGATAGGCGACACAAATCGCCAACTCCTCAAACCCGGTGAGGACGTCCAGTAGCATCACGGCAAGCGAATCCACACCACAGATCTTGGCCGAATAGCGGGCTGCGACCGCGTCAAACCAACCACAGCGCCGCGGTCTGCCCGTCACCGTGCCAAACTCGTTGCCGGCCTCGCGGATCCGTTCGCCAAGCTCATTGTCCAATTCCGTTGGAAACGGGCCGGATCCCACGCGAGTCGTATAAGCCTTGACGACCCCGATCGCGTGCGTTACCCACCGGGCCGGAATGCCCGAACCCGCCGCGATTCCGGACATCGAGCTGTTCGACGAGGTCACATACGGGTAGGTACCGTGGTCCACATCGAGCAGCGTGCCCTGAGCACCCTCGAATAACACACGCCGCCCCTGAGCAACCGCCTCGTGCAAAAACTCCACCGAGTCGACAATGTACGGCCGCAACCGCTCCGCCCAACTCCGACACGTCTCGAACAGCGCCTCCGCGGAAAACCGCTCCTCGGAACCCATCGCAGCAAGCACCCGATTCTTATGCGCCACCGCACGTTCCAGCCGTTCACGCAACCAGGACGGATGCAGCAAATCCCCCACACGAATACTGAACCGACGTCCCACCTTGTCCTGATAGCAAGGGCCGATGCCCCGCAAAGTCGTCCCGATCCGTGCTCCCTCCGCCTGGTGCTCCAGAATCGATTCCTCCGCCTTGTGGTAGGGCAAGATCAGATGCGCCCGGTCGCTGATCCGGACCTGCTTCTCCACGTCCACCCCTGCGTCGCGACACTGCTCCATCTCCTGGAACAGAGCTTCGGGATCGACAACAACGCCGTTGCCGATCAGCCCGATAACGCCGGTATGGAGCACCCCCGATGGGATCAACGACATCTTCAACTGGCGGCCGTCCACCGTTACCGTGTGCCCCGCATTCGCCCCCCCTTGGAAACGCACCACAATGTCGTGACTATCCGAGAGCAAGTCGACCACCTTGCCCTTCGCTTCATCACCCCATTGGAGACCAACAACAGCAGTCATTCTCACGGTTCACTCCGTCACCGCACCGCGATAACTCACCTTCCTAGTCAACGCCCACCGCACGTCCGCCGAAAACACTCCGCCACTACCAGGGCGAGCCGCGCCACACGGTCGGGGGCCGGACGCACCCCATAGGACCCATACGCACACCCTACGATGTTCGTCGGGCCATCCCCCGCGCTCCGGTGCACAGTCCACACGGCGGCCGCTGAACGGCCAGCACCTCTGCGGAGCCCTCCACAACCCGTTCCCCTGAACGCGCTGTCGCTTCGAAACGTCGGGTGTGTCCACCTCCGCACGATGCCTACCTGCGCCCTGGCGAGGCATCCAGAAGCCTGCGGAACTCGGCAAACAGGTACGCGCTATCGTGTGGACCCGCAGACGCCTCCGGGTGGTACTGCACACTGAAGATCGGCAGGTCTCGGTGCCGCACTCCCTCGAGCGTCCTGTCGTTCAGATTCCAGTGCGTCGGCTCCAAACAGTTCGGCAAGCTCTCCGGAAGTACCGCGAATCCGTGGTTCTGCGTGGTAATCTCGACTTTTTGCGTCTTGACATGGATGACCGGCTGGTTGGCCCCCCGATGCCCGAACTTCAACTTGAACGTCTCCGCCCCTAACGCAAGACAGAGCAACTGGTGGCCCAGGCAGATGCCGAATATGGGCAGATAACGCGTCTCGCTCACGCGGACGAGCTCGCGGATTGTCGCGATCGCATACTCCACCGCCGCCGGATCGCCGGGACCATTGGACAGAAACACGCCATCCGGCTCATACGCCAGCACCTCCTCCGCCGTGGCCGTTCCGGGAAGCACGGTGAGCCGACAGCCGATCGCGACCAGATAACGGGCAATGTTTCGCTTCATGCCGAAATCAAGGGCGACCACGTGAGGGACGTAGTTCGTGCGCCACGCATAGGAGTCTCTGTAAACCCACTCGGGGGGACGAAACCTGGACGCGTGCCCCTCTCTCCACTCGTACGCGGCCGGAGGAACCACCTCTCGAACGAGATCCCGCCCCGACATGGGTGGAAGAGAGCGAGCGCGCTCGATCAGTTCCTCGTCCGACAAATCCTCGGTCGAAATCACCCCACGCATCGCCCCGACGACGCGAATCCGCCGGAGCAACAGACGAGTATCCACCCCCCAAATGCCCGTCACCCCGTGCCGCTTCAAATAGGAGTCCAGATGCTCCGTGGCACGATGGTTCGAATGAATCCGCGATAGCTCACGAATCACGAACCCCTCCACCTGAGGGCGATCGCTCTCCTCGTCCTCCGGATTCACGCCGTAATTCCCAATCAGGGGGTAGGTCATGATCACGATCTGCCCCTTGTACGACGGATCCGTGAGCACCTCCTGGTACCCGGTCATGCTGGTGTTGAAAACAACCTCCCCTTCCGCCTCCGCTTCGGCACCGAAGGCTAGCCCCTGGAGCACGGTTCCGTCTTCAAGCGCAATCTTCGCAGGAGTCGGCATATCCTCGGCTCGCGACTGCTATCACCGGGGAAACTAAAGCAGCGGCCATACGAAGCCGATATTGATCGTGGCTATGGTGTGCTGTTCCTGGCAGTGCAAAGGTTGAACCGCCTGTTCACCGTCCTGCTCCTACCCGGAGCAGGACGGTTTCCTTTCACCCCACCATTCTACGACCGTCGGTAAACAGAGCCCGCTGCCACGCCGTACCGTCCGTCCATTCGTTCCCGCCATCTCGGTCCCGTGCGCACCCGAACGCCGCCCCCCGCAGGCCGGCCGACGTGGAGCACACCATCGCTGCGTCTCACCAGCCTCTCAGGCAAAAGCCTGCGTCGTCGGTTTGATCACCAGCTCCGCCACCGTCGCCCGGGGCGGAAGCGATGCGACGAAGAGCGCAGCCCGAGCTACATCCTCCGGCTGCAGAATCCGCGCGCGGTGCTCCTCTGTCACGGGCTCCGGACGTTGACTCAGAATGGGCGTGTCCACTTCCCCCGGTGAAATCACACACGCCCGAATCCCATGCTTCGCCTCCTCAATGCCCAACACGCGAGTCAGCGCCGTCGCCGCATGCTTGGCCGCGCTGTAAGCGGCACCGGCCAGCGTGCTCGGCCGTAGACCGGCTATCGAAGAGATCGTGATCACCGTTCCTTCCCCCTGGCGGCGCAAGATCGGCAGACAGAGGTGGATCATGTTAAACACGCCGGTTGCATTCACCGCCAGAATCCGATCCCAATCTTCCGGAGTTAATTCCGACAACCGACGGTTGGGTACGTTCAGTCCCGCATTGTTCACCACAATGTCCAGCCAACCGTGCTCCTCAAGAACCCGATCCAACACAGCACGGAGCTGCCCACGATCCGTAACATCGCACCGATGGGGGACGACCAGCCCATCCGGAGCTAAACGAGCCGTTTCCTCGAGCGGCTCGACCCTGCGACCCAGAGCATGGACACGGCAGCCCGCCGCTGCAAACGCCAGACAAACCGCCCGCCCAATGCCCGAGCCCCCTCCGGTCACAATGGCAACTCTACCGGTCAACACCCGTGCCGATTCAACCATCGTTCTCCCCGCAGTCGTGAACTCATGTACGGCTGACTCCGACCGACAACGAATCCTACTTTCGATCCGCGCGGTACAGGTGAGCGGTCCGGACCGCCGGCACGTCACGGACGGCGGGGGGCGTCCTGTCGGGAAGTCCGTAACTACAGCCCCCCTGTAGTGGGTGACGCGGCGGTTGTCCAGAGGCCCTATGCTCGTCCGCTGCTTCCGACCGCGAAGGCGAATCGCCCCGAGGTTCGTTCAGAGGGGAAATACAGGCCAGGAATGCACCGACCGACCTTCTGCCCCGACTCTTGCGGTCGCCCGGGATCACACGCAAGCGGTCGCGTGTTGTTGAAGTCGGTCCGCTAATGTTTCTCCCGCAGCAAAACCCAGTGGGAGGGCTCGTGTTTCTCGTGCGGTACCCGGAGCTCGTTTATTACCAGGCGAACCGAACATGGAGCGTGACCGTCAGCGGGATCGGTGACTCGGTCTCGAATTGGAGCACGTCGTTGTGTCTCACCCCAGGGGGAACCTGCACCGGAACCACAATCGATTGCCGCACAACGCCTCGACCACGACAGTCCCTACAGAACGCGTACGGTAGACGCCCCCGGCCCTCGCACCGAGGACACTCCAGGAATACCTGCAAGGGCACCTCGATCGTCCCCCCGGTCATCGCCTCGTACGGTGTCACCACCAGCGTGTACCTGGCCGGTTCAGCCCACACCCTTCGCCCGCCACCACGGCGCAAGGTCGGGCCAGGTCGAGCCCGGCGGCGCTCGCGATCGTAACGGGCGCGCCGCTCAGGGTCCGAGAGAACCTCCCAGGCTTCCTGCACAAGCTGAAAGCGACGCACGTCGCCCCCGCCTTCGCCGGTATCGGGGTGCAGCTCACGCGCCAGTGCGCGAAACGCCGAACGGATCTCCTCGTAACTGGCTTCAGGGCTGACTCCGAGAATCTTGTAATAGTCACGCTCCTCTTCCGCCATAGGATCGCCCATGCAGTTCGCTTCCCGCCCATTAGAATGCTAACCTTCGGTTGAGGTCAACGCCCTCGGCGACGACGCCTCCGCCCGATCGGCTTGCCGGCAGCACCGGTAAGGTGGTTCAGCAAGGAGTCGGCCGGCACGGACCGTTGCGGGGAGCGAAGCCAAAGAGCATTCGCCTGGCCCTGGATTTCGCGGGAACCCATGACACGGCTTGTCGCCACCATCTTTGCAATACTGTTGGTGTCCGCGGTTGCCGCCCATCTCGTCCGGGCGATTCACCTGCTCGGCGGACCTGCCGCTGTGCTTTCAGACCAGCCCGTCCTCAGCGGCGACTACGGCCTGCATGCCTACTACTGCCTGATTACCCGAAGCCAACCGGCTCGCGGTAGCCTCTTCGGCTACGACCCCTACTTCATGGCGGGCTATCCACACACGGTCGTCTTTCCAACAAGCACCGTCTACTTCCAGCTCCTTACCGCCGTCGTTCCCGAAAAGTACGTTTGGCCCGCCATCAAGATCGGCATTCTCCTCGGGGCCGTTCTGCCACTGGTGACCTTGCCGCTTGTGACGCGGTATTGCACACGTTCTTGGCGGGCAGCCCTGGTCGCCCTTCTGCTCATGTTGAGCGTCTACTGGGCGGCACAGCCGGAGGTGTTCCTGAGAACCGGTCTGGCATCGTGGCTGGTGAGCTGCGCGCTGGCTGTTCCCGCGGTGGCTGCGTGGTCGGTCGCCGTTACCACCGATGCCCGCTTCCGGGCCGCCGTTGTCGCTCTGTTGGCAGTCGCACTGGCCATCGCCGCGATCTACTGTCATCTGTTGCAAGCGTTGACACTGGCGCTTTCTTTTGCAACAGTTGGACTGCTTACCCTACCGATGAGATGGCGACGCGTCGTGGGACTTGGCGTTGCTGTCGGCGGCGCGGTCGCCTTGGCCACCTACCCCCTGTGGCGAAGTGTCCCGGATCTCTGGTCCTGGGTCGACCGTCCCGGCGTCTTCTTTGTCTCAGCACAACCGGTCCGTGAGCTGGTCAATCTTCTCCTGACCGGCCCGCATCATCAGTGGCTGGTTCTGTGGCTAGCCCTGGTGGGGTTGTTTGTGGACGGCGGGCAATCGCGACCGACGAAGGCGATGTCGATCGCCGGGGGAATCCTGCTCGGCTTTGCGCTGCTCGGTGGCCTCTTCCCGGCCAGCCGCCAACTTCAGCCGTTGCGGTTCCAGACCGCAGGGCTCTGGCTGCTCACGCCAGGAGCGGCCGCGGCGGCCTCCTGGATCTACCGCGCACTGGCGGACTCCTACCGAGCGTCCCATCATCGAGCCGTCGCGGTCGTGGGCGCCCTTCTGTTCCTGCGCTTGCTGACGCCAGGGCTTGTTTCCGTAGCTCATCCCCGCGCCCCCCTCAGCCTGCCTTTGACCCGGTCCCAGCGTGAGCTGGTCGCCTGGCTTCGAGAGCACACGACGCCCGACCACCGAATCCTGTTCGAGGACGTTTCCAGCAAGGACGTGACGCCTGAGCTTGCGGCGGCGATCCGCACCGGCCCCGACCCCGACGCCCTGCGCTACCGGATCAGTCCGCTGCTACCACTGCTGACCAACCGATCGTACATCGGCGGCCTGTACTACCCGTGCTATCTCCGCCACGCCTACGCTAAGTTCGGCAACGGAAGGCTGTTCGGGCGTCCGCTCTGGAGCGAGGAGGGGCCGGGGATGTCGGTTCGGGAAGCGCAGGAGCTGCTGGAGCGATACAACATCGCTTGGGTGGTCACCTGGTCACCCGCATCACGCCGCTTTTTCGACACGCTTTCCTCCGTGGCTAAGCCCGCGTTCCGAGCAGGCCCTTATCGCGTGTACGAACTCCGAAACGCGGACTACGACTATTGCCTTGACGGGAAAGCCACGGTCCAGGTCGGATGGAACAAGGTGGAGCTGTCCCGGATCAGGCCCGGCTCCGATGGCCGCTTGGTGCTCAAGTTCCACTGGGTGCCCGGCTTGACGGTGGCCGATGACGGGAAGGGAGCGGCTGCACGTGTGGAACCGTGGAGCGATGGTCGGGCGCCGGTGCCGTTTGTGGCGATTCGCTTCACGGATCAGGTGCCGGAGCGGATCACGTTGACGGCTTGCTACTAGATGCCCCTGTCACAGCATCAGGCAAGGGCAGCGCTTCAGCAAGTTTGCCGGGGCAGCTTGCCGCGAGAGGCGACGATCCGCTGTTCGCGGGACAAGCGTCTCGGCCGAGCTGTTTTCGCGTCCTCGCTGGGCGAGTGATCTTCCGTTGCGTGGGGTTGGGGACGCCTTTTCGCGGAGTCGTAGGGGTAGGTTGCCCAACTCGCAGCGGCCGTCCGGTGGGGCTACTCGATGGACCCGCCTTCGTCTGCTCATGGAGCGTTTGTGGTCCTTCAGCCGGGGAGTTGGTCCCGGAAGCAGCGGGAGCCGGTACCCGCGCAGGCCGTACAGCCCCGGCGGCGAGCACCCGATAGATGCGTTGAAAACTCGGACGAATCGGGTAGAATAGTTGACCGAGGCGGCATCTCACACGTGGAGGTTGCACGCCACTCGGCAGAAGTCATTTTGGTCGCTCGGCTGGCACGTGAACGCTCGCTTGCAGGTCACCGAACGGTCGGTTGTGTCAGCCGCCAGCACTGGTGTGGTTCATGTGCGGTGAGATTCTGCAAGTGGTCATTGTGCCACCGAGCGGTAAGGCCAGTGTGAGCTGGTGGTTGTGAAGTCACTTATTCGGGAGCGGTCGATGAACCAAGTCGACGTACTGGATGTGGAGCCAGCCAACGTGGACGTCAGGCACGAGGAGCAGCGCGAGGAAGGCGGGAGGATTCGGCTAAGTGATGGAGCGGTGCGGGAACTGTGTTCGGTGTTCAAGCTCTTAGCCGACGAAACCAGGTTCCGCATTATCCTGCACCTGCTGGAAGAGGGCGAGTTGAACGTGACGCAGCTCTGCGAGCGTCTCGGACAGTCCCAACCTGCTGTGAGTCATCACTTGGCTTTGCTCCGCGTCGCCAGGTTGATCGAGCTTCGCAGGGAGGGGAAGCACAACTACTACTCGCTCTCCCAGGAGCGTCTGGTCGACTTGTTCGAAAACGTCTTCCCCCTGTCTTCCAAGGAACCCGGCGCCGTGAATCTGCCTGGCATTCGGCTGTCGTACCGCCGGGAGTGACCGTTTCACCCAAGCCCCGTCGGTCTGATCATCCGGCAAGGGGGGCTGCGCGGCGCAGGCCGTCTGGTACCGGAGGTGCAGGCGGCCCGCGCCGCCCCGCAAACCGATCGTCTCTCTCGGACTCATTCCTCTATGGCCCAGTACGGCCAAGCTACCTTACGGGGGCCGGGTTGCGTTTTTTTGGTGCGGAGGGTTCTCTGCCCGAGCGCTGGCAAGCCGCGGCTGAGCTGCCCCGATAGGGCGGCCCGCGTCCAAAGCGCGGGCTGGCTTCTTTCCGCGGGGGATTGAGTCGGGACCAACCCTGTCTGTCGAACGTCGCCGCGGGGGGTGCGGTACGGTTTGTGAGCGTGACTCTTTGTTCGCCCGGCGGGGTTCGACGCCGGTTGCAGATCCGCAGACGAGCGACACAGTGGCCAAAAGCGGGCCGAGCCCGTCACACGCGGGGGAAAAGAGCCTGCATCGAGCAGGGGGACGGAACCAGGCGACGTTCGCCACGTACGTCCGCCAGAGGGCGAATATACCGAAATCGGACCAGAAGCAGCACGCGTACCGGATGGAGGGAGGCGGCAGTGAGGACGGCCGCGAGCACGGTGGCGACAAAGCCGGCTGGCACCAGCATTTGGAGGGCTCGGGTTAGCCGCGTCGCCCACATTGCCTCCGGCACACTGCCCTGCCTTCGAGAAAGCACCTACCCGATCGGCCCCCTGCCGTGTTTCCGAAAAAACTCTGCCTCGGCACACTCACCTGCATCTGCATCGGGCGACTGCGGCTCGAGGTAGGAACCGCGGCTTGCAGGGCCCTTTTCGGTGTGGCTATGCAAACTCGGTCGTGTCCAGGCGAGCATGACTTTGCACGGACTCGTCGAGACAGGGAGGATATTGAACTGGAACAATCGCCGACGTGAACAAGGGCACAGAGTCGCGGAAAACGGCGGCGAAGACGGGCTTGGCCAGTCTCCTGGTTTCCACAGGGCCGAGCTCCGCCGCCCGGCCACACTGCACCGAGACCGGCGAACGAAACAACGAAAAGATGGCTGGCGACCATCCAAAGCGGCAAAAAGTTAGGCGGAAACGACCCGTGGTATGGTTGCTCACAGCCGCGGTGGGCATCCTGGTCCTGGCCTGCCTTGGCTTTAGTGCCGCCTACTGGTTTTCTCCCCCGCAGGTCGTTGCCTTCGACAGCTTGGCCCCGTCCGGGGGCATGAGCGAGCTACGGGCCAAGTTGGAGCGCGCGGGCTGGTTTGGGTTCGGAGAGGATCTGGTGGGCGAGCGGCTGAGATTCGAGATCAAGGTGATCGGCTGGCATTGCGTTGTCAGGACGGGCCGAGAAGGCATCGCTCGCTGGTCCGCCCCATTCGGTGATCTCCCCGAAGGAGAGTACACGGTCGCGGTTCGCCATCTGGAGTCGGACGCCCATGACACGGCTACGCTGTTTGTGCGCTCACGGACGACGCCGATCTTGATTGTGGATATCGACGGGACCATTTCCGCTGGAACCGCCTGGCAAATCCTCCTCCTGCCCCCTGAAAGGATTCCCCCTGTGTCGGACGCGGTTACGGTTCTCCGTAGTCTCAACGACTACCTCGTGGTCTACCTGACGGCGCGGAAAGACAACCTCTACCACCGTACGAAGCAGTGGTTGGAGGGCCAGGGATTTCCGCGGGGTCCTTTGTTTTGCCGTCCGGAGCAGGAGGAGTCTCAGTTCCGCTTCAAGCTACGTGTCCTGCGACGGCTTGCGATCCAGTTTCAGCGGATCGTGGCGGGTGTGGGAGACAGGCCCCACGATGCCAGAGCGTACCTCGCTTGCGGCATCCCAGCCCTCGTGATTGGCCGGCCAGCTCCCGATTTTCCCCCCGAAACAGAGTTCCTGGCCTCATGGCGCCAGGTGCCGGGTTTGCTGCAACATCTGCGGAGCAGGAACGGGGCCGACAAAAGGACCAATGCTCCCTGAGTATCCCCGTGTGCGAGTCCCCGCGATGCTAAGGTGCATGTTGACGATGGAGCGGTTCGTTATCGGTTGGTTGACGGGGAAGAACGCGTTCTGTAGGCTTATGCGAGTGGGGTGCGATTCCGAAGTGGGGCAGAGCGACGAGGAGGAGCAACGATGAGGAGTCTACGTGTTCTTTTGCCTGGTTTTGCAGCCCTTCTGGCTGCGGCGGCCGCTTACAGCTCCCAGTCGTTCCACCAGCAGAGAGTGACCCGCGCCGTTGCTGTGATCCATCCCACGGAAGGCAGTAAGGTGAAGGGGCTGCTGGTGTTCGTTCAAAAGAACGGTTACGTCGAAATTACCGGCAAGATCACTGGCTTGACCCCCGGCCTGCACGGTTTCCACATCCACGAGTACGGGGACTGTAGTGACCCGAAGGCGCTGTCGACCGGCGGCCACTACAACCCGACGAACAAACCCCATGGAGCGCCCGATTCCACGGAACGCCAC
This sequence comes from Planctomycetota bacterium, assembly GCA_026981825.1. Lineage (GTDB taxonomy): Bacteria > Planctomycetota > Planctomycetia > JALXBF01 > JALXBF01 > JALSID01. The sequence goes on along the minus strand of JALSID010000133.1, from coordinate 2,785 downwards.
GTCGGGGACCTGGGCAACATCCAGGCGGATAGTTCGGGGACAGCCATCGTCCACATTCGCGATCGGGTCATCAGCCTAAACGGTCCCTACAGCATCGTGGGACGTGGCGTCATCGTCCATGCCGGTCCGGATGATTTCAAGACTCAGCCGACCGGCAATGCGGGGGGACGTGTCGGTTGCGGCGTTATCGGCATCGCGGCCCCGCAAGCGGCCGAGTAAGCCGTCTGCCGCGAACTCGTCGCCCGTGCAAGACTGGGAGATCAACGGTCGCGTCCGTCCCCCTCGGGCGCGACCGTTCCATATTCGAGCACCTCGTGCAGGAGCTTGCGGACTGCCTCGACGTTCCAGGCACGACCGGTCTGGGGCAGGCGGAGGAGCTGCAGGCCGTCGAATGCAAAAGCGCCCTGGATCCGGTAGGGGCCCAGGGCCTCTCGAACGATTTCCTCTGGAATCTCGTGTTGGCGGGCGGCGTGGGCAACGAGTTCGAGTTCGGCCAACTGCGCACGCTGGTGGGGAAACGCAAGGGGAAGGGCTCGACGGGTAGCAATGGGTTCGTGCGACAGAAACATCACGACCGCAGCCAAACATAGCAGCAACGCCACGCGCGCCTTCGAGGGGGGCTTGGCCCTTCCCGGCCGCACACGCAATGCCCGCTCCACTACGGCGGCCGCGATCAGGCCCGCTCCGCACTGCGGCCACGCACCATACCAGTCGAAGTCACGGAGATACGTGTACCCGACGCGCCATCGAAACAGCATCGGCAAACAGAAGCCCAGAATCATCCAGGCTAGCCCGGTCCAGACCGGAGCCGTCCCCAGCCGCTTCTTTTTCCACAAGACCAGGATGGTGCCGACCAGCCCGAGCCCGTAAAGCACACCGGTCAGCCGCGGGAGCTGCGGGTCGAGCACCGCCAGGTTGCCGAACAGGACCTGCTCGGAGAGTCGCCGGAACGTGAACTCCAGCGCGCGCACGGGGTTCATGGCTTCTCCGAGCGTTCGTCCCTCGGCATCGGTCACAGCGTGGCGGCTCGGGTGTACAACCGGCAGGAGGCCGATCCAGATGGCTGTAAGCACAACAAGTGCGAGGAGCGCAACCATCGCACGTCGTCGGGCTGATGGCTGGCTAACAAGGCCCGGGGCGGAGATGAGCACAGCGAGGAAAAGGGGAGCGACCAGTATCCCGGCCGACCAGCTTCCGAATGCCAGCACCGTGGCGATTGCGGCTCCTGCTCCTTTCATCAGCCCCCCGCGGCTAACGTAGCGTATCCACAGGCTGAGGGCTGCAGTGGTGAAAGCGATGGACCAAGAGACGCAGCTCGCCGCATACCACTGCAAGATGCTCGCATGCACACTCGTGACCCAAAATACCAGCGACGCTGTGCAGGCGGCGAGCCGCGAGCCACACAGCAAGTACGCGAGTTCGCCCACGCCTAAGCCCGCCAATACGTAGGCCAGGACGGCACCTCCGCGGAGCAGAACGGGTAGGTCGGTGAGGGACTGGCGCATCTGGCAAAGCAGGCCGGTGATCGTGTGGAAAACAGGCATCCAGTGCTGGGCATGGAAGTCCAAGAAGTGGTCGCGCCAACGTTCAAAGGTAAGCGACCGAGCGACGAACGCGAAATCGTCCTTGTACAGCGTGTACGTTCGCAGGCGAAACTGGTGAACGGCAATACCTGCTACTGCCAACAGCACCAGCAACGCCGACCATAGGAGGCTCTTCTCGGAAAACACACGCTCCGAAAACCTGACCATCACCGATGGACCGGAATTGGGACCGCGCACAGACCGAATGCTCCTGGGGCCGGGCTTGGTCGGCCGGCACAAGCGGACAGACTTCAGGGGGAATCCATTACCGTTGGCCTTTCAGTGTGTCGGCTTTGCAGACACGTGTGTATTATTGCGCGCACAGGTGCAGATCGCGGTCTAGAATCGGAAGCGTGTGTAACATCGCTCGCGGACAGGAGATGCGCCTGCTTCGGGCCAGGGGCGTTTTGGCACGCGGTGTGCAGTACACCTTATGCGGTAGGAGTTAGCCCAATCGCACGCTCGCCGAAGACAACGGGAGGAAGTGACGTGCCCGGGATTGAGCTCAGGCAAATCCTAACCACGATGGCTATCCAGGAAAAGGGATTCAGGTGGCCCGACGAAGAGGAGCTTGCGTTGATCCAACGGGTCAGTCCAGAAGGATTCGAGACAGGCTCCGGGCTGTGTGGATACCTTGAGGGACTGCGTGCCAAACACCTGGCCGTTTACCCGGTGAAGTGCACGCCCGAGCTCTACGAAGAGCTCCTCGCACGAAACTATCGCCGGAACGGCGAGGTCTTCTACCGTCCGCTCTGCTCAGCGTGTACGGCGTGCCGTAACCTCCGGGTGTTGGTCGACGAGTTTACGCCGAACCGATCGATGCGTCGGTGTTGGAAACGCAATGCAGACCTACGGATCCGCGTCCGCGCGCGGCACACGTTTACCAAAGAATACCATTGGCTGTACGAGGATTACATCATCAGAAGGCACTGGTTCGGCCGTGGTGGTTCCACCATGACCGGTGACACACGTGAGTTCTATGAGTTTCTTGTCGCCTCCTGCTTGCCGGGCCCACGCTGCGTGGAGTTTCGATTGCGGCGCAGGCTGCTGGCGGTCGGAGTCTTCGACGAAACCCCCAACTCCTACAGCGCCGTCTACTGCTACTACGACTGTGACCACGCCCGTCGTTCCCTGGGCACTTTCAACATCCTCTGGCTCATCGACCACGCCCGCAACAACGGGAAGAAATACGTGTACCTGGG
>JALSID010000132.1 GCA_026981825.1 Planctomycetota bacterium | reverse complement strand
GGAGTGCCGCAAGCCAAAGCGGCAGGGGGCTGCCGCACTCCAAAGAAAGCGGCACAGGAGTGCCGCAAGCCAAAGCGGCAGAGGACTGCCGCACTCCAAAAAAGCGGCACGGAGTGCCGCAAGCCAAAGCGGCAGAGGACTGCCGCACTCCAAAAAAAGCGGCACAGGAGTGCCGCAAGCTAAAGCGGCAGAGGGCTGCCGCACTCCAAAAGAAAGCGGCACAGGACTGCCGCGCTCCAAAAAACTTTGGCGGGCGGCGCCTGTGGTGCATCGTATGGCCACGGGCGCCGGTTCTGCGGCCGCTTCGGTCTGTGTCGCTTTAGACCGAAGGCAATTCCCAGGGCGAACGGAACGGGCGGCTCAGCAAGCGGTTCGCCTCCTCATCGCCGACGACCCGTTCGTTTTCGCCGTCCCATTCGATCCGACGTCCCAGTCGCCAGGCGATATTCAGCAGGTGTCCCGGATTGGTCGCGTAATGGCCTTCCTCCACATCCGCGAACGGCTTCCTCCCCGCGCGCACGTTCTCAATGAATTCCCTCTGGTGATGCGGTGGCTCGGTAGCCCGCTTGTCCAGATCCTCGGCCAGCTTGCGGCCCTGGCGGGTTTCGCCGACGATGGTATAGCCGCTCCTGTCCAGCAGCAGCGAGCCGCGGGTTCCACAGAAGAGCTTACCGTGGTTGCGCCGCTGGCCGCGGCATCCGCCGCGGAAGGTGTACTGCAAGACAAAGCCGCGCGGTGCCAGCTCGCACGGGCCGTACTCCAGGATCCCCTCGAACGTATCCGGCCAGTCCCGGTTGTCGTTGCAGAAGTACTTACCCCCCATCGCCACGGCAGCACGCGGCCACTTCACCCCCATAGCCCAGTGCACGATGTCGTAGTGGTGCACCGCCCAATCCACCTGCCAGGCGCCGCCATAATCGAAAAACCAATAGTGGTGCAGAAAACGGTTGCGGTTGTAAGGAACCACTCGACAGGGGCCGAGCCACATGTCCCAGTTCAGCTCAGGCGGTGGAGGCTCATCGGGAGCAAGCCCGAAGCCCGGATACTGGTTCTCGTAGTCCCAGACTTTGACCTCCGTGATTTCCCCCAACCGGCCGGAGCGGATGATCTCGACCGCCTCGTGGTAGTGCGGCCAGCTTCTCTGCTGTGTTCCGATCTGAACGACGCGGCCATACTTGCGAGCGGCCCGAACTGCGGCACGGCCTTCGGCAATCGTGACGCCGAGCGGCTTTTCGACATAGACGTGTTTACCGGCCTGGCAAGCGTGGATTGTAATCAGCACGTGCCAGTGGTCCGGGGTGGCGACGACAACCGCATCGACGTCCTTGCGGTCCAGGATCGCGCGGTAGTCCTCCGTCGCGAGCACCTGACTTCCTGCCTGGTCTTTCGCCCTCTGAAGGCGGCCGCGGTGCACATCGCACACGGCGATAATCCGAGCCCCCTTGACGGACTGGAACGCCCGCAGCAGATGAAAGCCGCGCGTGCCGCACCCAATGATGCCTAACCCCACCTCATCCAGCGCAGATGAAGACCACAAAGGTCGCGGCGAGACAGCCACGCCGACTGCCGCGGCCGTTCCCAGTTCGAGGAACTCTCGACGAGTCCTTGTGTTGGGACGCGTGCCGGTCATGGGACGAACCTCCAGCGGTGCTCTGTCGAACGCTCTACTCGTTCACCTCGCTGTAGAACTTCTCCAACCGTCTCCGGTACGCGGCGGGATCACGCCATGCCTCGTCGAACTCATGCCCCGTCTCTCCGGAGTACCTGTACGGCTCGATCTGAGGGGGCTTCAGACCGAGTTCTCGGCCCAGGGTATGAAGGAACCGCAGTTCGGTGGCCCATTGCCGGATGCGGTTGTAGGTCTCCATCAGCCTGGCGTGGCCGTACCAGTGAGTTCGCACGGCGCTGAAGTGCTGGGCACCGGCGATCGTTGCGACCGCATCGTACTTGAACATGTGGAACATCAGCCCCTCGATCGGGTGCACGTGTTGGTCGTAAGCGGTCACGTTCGGGTTGAGAATAGGGAGTCCTTCCTGGTCGACCAGGGAACCGGGTACGGGTTTCAGGATGCCGTCACGGTATAGATCGCGAATGATCTCCCGAGCGGCGTCCAGGATCGCATTGGTCTCGCGTTTCACCGCGTCGATTTCCTCGAACGCCTGTTCGGCGAACGCGCGCTCGTGGCAGCGCGTGCACTTGGCCATCAGCCGGGCTCGGCCATGATCGGGGGCGCCCTTGATCCGGAAGATGGCGTGGTTGTTCCCATCCTCGGTGTGGCAGTAGACGCAGTTCGGGATGCCGTCGCCCCGCGCTTTGGCCACCTGGTAGTGCACGCTGGAGGTGTAAGCTTCGAGCTGATGGTGGTCCGGACCGAGGTGGCAACGCTCGCAGCCTCCGAACTCACTTACAGGGGGCCTCGGTCGGGCGAAGACGTGGGCGGGATGACAGGCGGAGCAGGTCTGAGCGATCGGCTCATGGCACCTGTTGCAGCCCTGCCGCTGCATCGCCGCGTAGCCGGCCAAGGCTTTGTACCGAATCACTTCGCCGAACACGTGCACCGCCTTGTAGTGCCGGCTTTGCCTGAACCCGGCGTACTGCTTTTCGTGGCATTCGGCGCAGCGTTCCGGGGGCACCTCGGTTTGGACGAAGCGAATGCCGCCGGCAGTGGGTGGTGCCACCTCGATTTCCTGATGGCAGGTGACACAGGTCATCCCCACGGCAGCGTGCTTACTGAGGCGGAACCCCTGAGCGGCTGCCGGGAAACGGTCGGTCAGCGTTTGCTCGACAAGGCGAGCTTCGGCCAGGGAGAACCGCGCAGGAACGAAGACGGCTTTCAGCCCGGCGTTTTGCTGCGTTCTGCCCAATCTGGAGTACCCGGCAACCAGCGCTGCCGAGAAGGCGACAATGCCGACCAGCACGAGGAGGCCGGCGACTCGCTTCTTGCCCAGGCGCATCGTTCCTCTCCGTTCATGGCTTGGACGCTGGGGGCTCAGCCTGCCCTGCTGCCCGGTCACCTTCGGGGAACCGCTGCCCGGCTAACGGCTTCCTTTGGACGCGCCCGGAAAGCTGGCTCCGGGAAAGCCGCTTTGGTCGCATGAGATCGCGGTGGCAATCGACGCACCGGATCGACCGGTCAATACGGCTATGGACCACGGTGGTCAGATAGGGTGCGGTGCTCTCCAGGGGGTGGCAGCGAATGCAGACCTCGTTGGGTATCAGGGCGCGCGCTCGGTTGGCCCGGGTCGGCTCGGCACGAGCCCACGCTGCCTCGTCGTAGGAGCGGAACAGGTGGGACGAGATGTGCACGATTCCACGCAGTCCTGCCGCAAACTGGCCGGAAAGACCGGGGGGATGATGGCAATCCTGGCAAGTGGCGACCTTGCCTTTTTCCGGTTGGCCATGCACCGAGCGCCGCCACGTCTCGTACGCGGGCAGCATTTCGTGGCAGGAGCCGCAAAAGGCGGGGTTGTTCGATACGGCTACCATGCCCCCTGGTACGGCGACCAACCCGGCCAGGAGCACTCCGCCTAAAGAGGCGATCACGACCCGGCGCCACCATCTGGCCCGCGTCGGGTGGGCCGGCTGAAGGAGATCTCGCGCAGCCGACATCGGAGTACCATCCTCTGGCGGGCAATGCTGGGTAGAAAAGCGTGTCTCTGTTGGTGGGCGCTCTTAATGTATGCAAACTCGACCGTTCTTGTCAAGTTTCCGCGCGGCGCTCGGTTTCCTGCCCCCGTCCGAGTGAAGCGCCCCGGGGCGAAAGGTGGGGGGCGGGCCTAGAACGACCGCACGTACTCGACGATAGCTCGCATGAGTTCCCCCTTGAGGTGCTGGTGTTCTTCGCTGTTGTGCATGAGGATAGCCTCCTCGAGCGTCTTTGCCCGGCCATCGTGAAGCCAGGGACCGCTGTCCCAGGTGCCTCGCAGGTCGGGCACATCAAACTCGTCGGGAAGAATGCGGTCTCCGCCGGGAAGCATCAGCACGTCGGGCCGACCTTTGCCCGTCCCTGCATTCCTTCTCACGATGAGGTCCTCATCGTGAGGGAAATGGCATTTGACGCAGCCGGCCGTGTAGTCCTCGTGGAAGATTTTCTCGCCCTTTTTCGCCAGCTCAGTGAGCGAACCGTTTTTGCGACGGAAGGGATTGGGGAACAGGGGGATCGCGAGCACGTACTGCTCGATCGCTTCGACGTCCTCAGGGGGGAGCTTCGTACCCCTCATCACCTTGAGCACGGTCGGCACGCACTCGTCGGTGCCGACCGTTCTTGCTTCCCCCTGCCACCGGAATGGGCCGGTTCCGGCGATCCCGCGGAGGCTTTTAACATCCTTCAGTGTGCCTATGCCGTCGTCTAACAGGTCCCACGCCAGCCTGACCGTGTGCCCCTCAGGATGGCAGGTGGAACAGGAGAACTGGCGACGATAGCACAACGCCGCGCTGTTGAACAGGATCTGCCCTCGGCGGCGCACGGTCATGGCGGCCTCACCTATCCGCACGGTGCGCACGGCACCACGATCGAGCGACCGGACGTTGAAGAACCGAACCGTGTCGTCAAACCGGTTGCAAACGACGACAAAGTTGGCGAAAACTGCCAGCCCGTGCGGCCCCCTACCACAGGCAACCCGCCTGAGCCAACGGCGTACGCCCTCCCGAGGGCCGGGCGCTTCTGAGGCGAGCGGTAAATCGGTCCAATGCTCTTCCAACCAGGCGAGGTCTAAGACGAGGATGGCATCGTCGCCGCTGCAGCTTACCGCGAGCCGATTGCCCGGAAGCAAGGCGAGATCGTAGGGGTTCGCATGGTAGTGCTCTGCTTCGTCCAGCACCAGCGTCCGCACGATGTCCGGCTCCGAACGGTCCCACAAGGCCAGCGCATGGTTGTAGGGCGCCGGTTCGCCGGCGACTCCGACGTGCGGTCGAGGGATCGAGTAGGCGACGGCAACCCGCCGCTCATCGAAGAAGACAACTCGCCGGAGATTAGCGGCCGGCTCGATGGGAATGGTCCGCCTGCTCCAGTCCGTCAGATCTACCAGGACAAGGTACCTCCGTAAGCCACCACTGTCACAACTGACCGCCGCCCACCGGCCCTGGGGGCTGATGGCGACGCACGTGGGGTTCTCCGGAAGCGTGATCCGCCGGACCACTTCGTTCCGATCCAGGTCGATTACGCAGATGCTCTCCTCGCTGCCGGCGCACGTGACGAGGGCAAGCTTCTCGTCGCCGGTAATCGCCACGTCGTACGGCTGGTTATCCACCCGTACATCACAAACCGGACGCTTCCTATGGAGATCCACCACGGAAACAACGTCTGCCAATCGGGAAGCTACGTAGAGCCGATCCCGTTTGGCCGCCAGGGCCAGACCGGTAGGCCCCGCCGGCACATCCACCTCCGTCTCCACCCGCCCCTCGATCATGTCGACAACGCTCACCGCGGCGCTGGCAAAGTCGGTGACGTAAGCGCGTTTCTGCTCCGGATCGACCACGATGTGCATCGGTTCCCGGTAAAGCAGGTTGGGCACCGGGGGCTGCTCCCGAAGCTCTTGCGCAGGTCGCTTCGCTGCAGCAGGACGACCCGGCCGGTCCGCGCGCCGGTTACCCGCCAGCCACGCATACTCGGCGAGCGCCGCGAACACCACCAGCACCAGCAGAACAAGAAGGAGACACAGACGACGCTTTGGGCGAGACCTCACGGATCCCATGGCCGGCACCAGTTTCCCCACGTGCGTTCATCGGCCGCTTGGGCAAACACGGGGACCTATCTGGATATACAGAGTCCGATTTAGGTTGGTTCGGCCATGGCTGTGGTCCGCGCAGTGGTGTCTTCGCAACTCGCACGAAGATCGGTGCGCTAGACTTGCCGGTTGGCGGCAGACGCGAGCTATGCCTTCAGAACCGGCGCACTTGTCCCAGGCCCGTCTCGCCGGGTGTTCTGGTGGTCTGCGCCTCGCGAACGTCCGAACGGTACAGGGGCGTACTCCGCCGCGGCCCGACTGCTGAGGGACGGAGCCGAAACGGGCCTGCGTGGTTATGGACAGGCGCCCTGCCCATCGCAGCACCGCGCAATGAAGGGGGGGTTCGAACATGGTTCACCGCGCTCGCGCAAAGAAGTCCGCACCGCGAGCGCACATGACCCGCAACGGCAGGCACGGCTTCGGCATATTGGCACGCGACAGGCGTCGGCCATCCTGTGCTACAAGCCGCCTGCCGCGCGCCAACAGGGGCCGCCCGCGCCCAGGCCAGGCGCTACGCGCACCGGTCGGGTGCTCCGCACCTAAGCGGACACTGCCACGCACCGCGCCACTATGTAGACAGCGAAGGTTCCTCGCTCTTAGAAGGCCAGGTCGGTCTCGCTTACCGGCTCGCGTCCATCACGAGTGCCGATTGCGAACCAGATGTTTTGGTCGATGTCCTCCGAGATGAACCGCACCCTGCCATCGGCAAACAGCACGTTCACGCCGCCTGGGTGAAGGCTACTGGGGGCCTGGGGCATGTTCGGCGACGCGTGGCCGGCGTTGCAGGTCTTCCGATTGGGCCGGATGGTGAAGCCGATGCTGGAACCACGGCCAGAGTTGGCGAAGTACCACACTTCTCCTTTGAAGTTCCACTGGTACCGGGAAGAGTTCTCGCACTGGCGCTCCCACCATTTGTCCCCCTCGCGCCGCTCATTTCTTCTGCGGCCGGAGCGCCATGGCTCAGGCGTGTACCAGGTAGCAGCGAGAGGATCCTCGAACGCGTACTCGCGGTCGCCTCGCATGGCCCCCCGAATCCACTCGGAGAAAGCTGCCGTGAACGCCGTGCCATCGGTGATGTCCTTGATCCCAATGGGCCGGTTGATCGACCAATCCCAGCCTGGCGAATAGCAGATCCCGTTGCTTCGCCAGTTGTTGAAGAACCGCTGCGTACCCCAGTTGCCCGCGTAGTTCTGCGAGGTCGCGTACGGATTCGGATGGTCGAAGTGGGGGTCGGACGGACAGATGTAGGTCGAGATCTTGGACCGCCGCAAGGTAGCGTTGGCGTCCCCGGCCCAGCCTCGAGCGGTCCAGGGCGGCAGGCCATACGCAGGCAGTTCAAGGTTCGCCGCGTTGTAGATATCGGAGCGGTCGATGTAGGGAAGCAGGAAGACCTTCATGCTCCAGAGTTGGTCCCATGGAGCGTAGGGATTACCCCACCGCCGGCCTGCAGACTGAATGAAGTCTGGAGGGAAGAAACCGTGTGCCTGGTGGTAGTTGTGCAGGGCGATTCCGATCTGCTTCAAGTTGTTCTGGCACTGGGCTCGCCTGGCCGCCTCTCGTGCCATCTGCACCGCAGGCAACAACAGAGCGATCAACACGGCAATGATCGCGATGACGACTAACAGCTCGATAAGCGTGAAAGCTCTCCGTGACATGGCATCCTCCCATTTGTGCACATCAGACCATGAATAAGACCGAAACAACACCGCGGAATCCAGCCCTAGCGTTGCTGCTGCGCCTTTTGCGTCGGATACCCCTGGGGCATCATCGCCCCGGACTGGAACAATTTCTCAGCCGTCGCCTCGTCCACCTCTCCCCCCTCGTACATCTGCTGCAGAGCGTCTCCCATTCCTGGGGGGGCCGCTTGTTCGGCGGACTCCTGTAGCGCCTCGTTAGGCTCTTCATCGCTCGGAGGCCCACCTCCCGATGAGCATCCTGGCACCCCTGCCAGAGCTGCGGCGAGCACCGCAGCCACAACACCTGATCGAACGCATAACCGGACCATAACACCTCCTGGCCAACTGGCCGACCTGTGACGGACAGTAACCGGCCCTCGTTGTACGTTACCAAACTCCGGATCGCAATACAAGACCCCAAGTTGGGTTGCCGCTCAACGTTGGGTCAACGATCCGACAGCACGTGCGCCTGGTCCACCCGTACGCGCCTTGGTTTTTGGCGGCAAGGCGCCGGCTTGCTTCCCGTCTCCAGCGGCACAGTCGTACCCCGGCGGGGCTAATCCTCCGCACAGCCGCACCCACGGCACCGACTGCGGGAAGTCGCCCGGCCCTGCGGCGGCGGGTCATCGTGTTGCTTTCGAGCCGACCGAACGGGAGATGCGACCGCGTGCCCAACAGACCAACTTGCCTGCGCGGGGCTTGCGGTCGAACCAGGCGGTGTGCTACACTCTGGCTTTGTTGGAGCGCCAGGGCGGGCGAAGTGGGTTTCGCAAGACGGGAGGAAACGCTATGGCCGCGCGACCCGTCCGTCGGTACACCAGGGCAACTCGGGTTAATCACCCCCCTTCCCGGGAACGGTCACGCTCTTGCCTGAGAACACCGGTGTCAGATTTGTCGCGCGCTCGTCGTACGTCCAGAAGGGGAGGCGCGGCGCGCACGAACATTACGCGCCTAGCGTGGAGGTAACCGCTGATGTCGAGGGAACCCTGTCCCGCTCACCTCGTGCTTATCGAGACCTCGGGCAACCAGAGGTACATCTTCTCCACCAACAAGCTGCGTGAGCAGGTCGGAGCTTCGGAGCTCATCTACCTGGCCGGAACGAACTGGGTGCTCGATGCCGTACGCGCAGTCGGGGGGCCAGACCTCACGGCATCCGCGCCGGACGACCTGCGCAGGAAGCTGCTGGACCGAACGCTGAACGTCCCCCTGGAACAGGGGGCCAACGTCGAGGTCATCCTGGCCGCGTCCGGAAAAGCGCTCCTGCTCGTGAGGGACGGCAAGCTCGGCAAAGAGATTGTGCGGCGGGTCACCGAAAGGGCGCTGCGTGAGGCGCCCGGACTGGATATTACCGGCGTCGTTAGCAACAAGGAGTTCGATCTTGCGACGGACCCGATCCACGAGCAAATCAGGCAAGTGCACGAGCTGCACACGGCGGTCCGCTCCCGACTGCCCGGCCCGGTAAGTCGGTTCCAGCGGATCCCGATCGTGGCGGAATGCCGCACGAGTGGCGGGCCGGCGGCGCGGCTCACCGAGGCCCAGGATCGCATCCCGAAGACGGAGTGGGGCGTCCCGATCTCCCACGCCTCGCTGGCTAAGGCGCGTGCACGGAAGAGCTGGGAAGATCGCCTTGCACAGATCCTCGCAGGAAGCGACGTCACGCTTGCTCAAAACCTCGAGGCTTTCGAGCAGGAAAGCTGGGTTGCCGTAGTGCACGCCGACGGCAACGGGCTCGGCCAGGTCTTCCTCAACTTCGACAAGGCGATCACTCCTGCCGGGGATACTTTGGCCCGAAACCGGGAGTACATCGACAAGCTGCGCTCGTTCTCGCTGCAGTTGGACGAGTGCTCACAACGGGCATTCCTGGAGACGTGCAAGAAAGCGAGGCACTGGTTGCCGAAGAAAAGACGGCGCCGAGTGCCTGTAATTCCCCTTATCTTGGGGGGAGATGACCTGACGGTCATCTGTAGCGGGGCAATCGGGTTACGGTTTGCCGCCACCTACTCGGAAGAGTTTGAGAAGGCCGCTGGGAGACCGGGCAGTACCGGGCTCAACGTTTCCGAGATAGTCAAAGCCGCCCGAGAAGACGGGGCCTCCGGAAAGGCGCTTGGCCTGACCTGCTCCGTTGGGGTTGCCGTTGTCAAACCCCACTTTCCGTTCCACGCCGCGTACGACCTAGTCGAAGAACTCCTCCGCTCGGCAAAGCAACTCAAGCCCGATCCCGCCATCGACTTTCAAATCGTTTACGACTCGAGTGCATCGACGCTGGAACAGGCACGCCGGGCGTGGCGGCTAAACGGGGGCACCACAGAGCTCACCGCGAGGCCCTACCGGCTGCGGGAACGAGACGGCGAATTAACCTGGAAGGAGCTCCAGCAAAGGGCTCACCAGCTCGCAGACTTGTCGCGGTCGGAATCGGGAGATCGCCTGCCCCGTTCGCAACTCCAGTTCCTACGCGAAGCAATCTTCGAAGGCAAAGAGGTAGCCGAGGCACAGCTTCAGTTGATCCGGCGTCGTTACTCCGCGCTCGAGCCGATTCTGTGGGACGGCAAGCTTTTCTTCACGAAACCAACGGAAAGCGGTGCGGGCGAGGCACAAGGTCCGCGCTGGCGGACCCACTTGCTCGACTTGCTCGAGGTGGAGGGGCTGGAGCGCGAGGCTTCGCGCAAGCGCACGTAGACGGACGCGCATGTTGAGGTTGCTGCCATGCAGAGGTTCAAACTGAAGATCGAGCTGGTTTCCGACTGGCACGTCGGTTCAGGCTGGGCCGCACCAGGACATCTCGACTCCCTGGTCGCTCGGGACGAAGCGGGGCTACCGTTCATTCCCGCCAAGACCATCGTTGGTATCTGGCGCGATGCCTGCGAACTGGTCGCTCGCGGCCTGGATAACGGCTCCTCAGGCGCCTGGTCGAATCTGGTCGACCTGGTCTTCGGCAGCCAACCGGGTGCCCTTGACCAGGGCCCCACGGAATACCACAAAGACCCCACCAACAAGCCCATCCCGGCCGCTCTCGAACTCCAACCCGCACGACTCCCCCAACGACTGCGGGAGTTACTGTCCAGAGACGCGCGCCTGCTGGCCGCCCTCACCTTCACCAAGCCCGGCGTGAAGATCGATCCCGTCACCGGTCAGGCGGAAGAGGATTTCCTTCGTTTCGAAGAGATGTGTCGAGGGGGCATATCGCTGAGCACCGATTGTGTGCTGGACGTGCCCGAGGAGATCCAGCCCTTTGCCGAGGCGCTCCTCTTTGCCGGTGCTGCTCTGGCACATCGCCTGGGCGGAAAACGGCGGCGTGGCCCAGGGCGGTGCCGCTTCGCGCTATGTCACGCGGATGGCCGCCCCATCACGTTAAACGAGATTGAGGACCGGCTCCAGACCAATCCCCCAACCGGCGCGCAACGCCCCGCGTCACCGGCCAACCAGGGCGAGCCGCTGCCGAGCAGCCTGAGCTCCGATTCGTGGCTCTGCGTCGACCTTCGTCTCGTATTGCAAACCCCGGTGCTCGTCCCCCACAGGACGGTGGGCAACGTCGTGGAGACGTTGGATTTCGTGCCCGGCTACTACCTGCTCCCCCACGTGACCCGTACTCTGGGTGCTCTGGGCGTAGACCCGTCCAACGCTATCGCAGCAGGAGACATCCGCGTGCTGAATGGTTACGTGGAGATCAATGGCCAGCGGGGGCTGCCGGCACCGCACGCGGTACACATGGTCAAGGACACGAAGGGGTACCGATCGAGGGAACTCGGAGCTTCCCTTCGGAACCGCCTTCATCAATCCGACGGCGCTGCGCAGCTCAAGCCGGTACGTGCGGGTTACGTCGGCTGGGAGGGCAACGCGTTCCTGGGCTATCGGCGTCCCTCCATCCTCGTCCGCACGCACAGTACGATCGACGACCAGGCCCAGCGTCCAACCACGGAGGTGGGTGGCGTGTACTCCTACGAGGCGATAAGCCCGACCGACGACGATGGCCCCGTGGTCCTGCGCAGCCGGTTACTCATCCGGAGGGGAATCGCTGAGCAGCTTACGAAACGGGATTCCCAATGGTGGACCCGATTGAACGGACCCGTGCGGTTGGGCCGGTCGAAGAAGGACGACTACGGCCTCGCGATTCTCACCACCGCAGAACCCCGCGAACCAAAAGCGTCGCCTCCGGGAACGCAGCAGTCCACACTGTACGTGTGGCTCGTCTCCGACGCGCTCCTACGTAGCGACGATCTGCGTGTTCGTCCGGACATCGAGCTGTTGCAGCGGGAACTTGAGAGGTTGCTTGGCGTCACGCTCGCCGCCCAAGGCGTCTACGCCCAGCAACGGCGGTTTGAATCCTGGAACACCCGCTGGGGGCTGCCCCGCCCCTCTCTCGTGACGCTGGCGGCCGGTTCCTGCTTCGCCTTCACGGTGTCCGGAAATTTGGCCCCCAACGCCATCGCAAGTGCGGAAATCGAGGGGGTAGGCGAACGAAAGGCCGAAGGGTTCGGCGAGATCCGACTGAACCATCCCGCGCTCACCCAGCCCCCTTCCCAGTGGCACGTCCGCAGGGGGCCCGAGACCGCACCCCGTGCCGAACCGGAGCTTCTGACGAAAGAAGACGAGGGGTACGACTACGCCAGGCTGATCGAGCGCGAGGCATGGAAGAGAATCATTGCGCGGCGGGCATTGGAACAGGCTGCGAAAAAGAACAAGCGTCAGGAGGACCTCGGCTGGACGCTCAATGAAGGGAGTAAACCGCCGATCACGCAGATCATGGCCTTCCGACAGCAGGTCGCCCAGCTTCGAAGCAAAGAGGACGCGAACGTCGTCCTGGAGTGGTTTGCACGTCTGGAGGAAAGCCGAAACCGGCGCCCGAAGTGGGAGGAAACGGCGGCTCTGCGAAGGTGCAAAGAACTGCTCGAGAAGACCGACAAGGTCTGGGCTTCCTTGGGCCTGGACCAGCCAGGCGAGCTGCCGCGGATTACGGAAGACGCCGAGACATTGCGAGATGAGCTGTGGGCTTACGCGGTGCGATGCCTCGTGGACGCCTACGCACGGGCTCACAAGAGAGACGCGGAGCAGTAGGGTGGGCACATACCGACCGTACGCGAACGGGACAGATCAACAATGGCCAGGACAATTTACAGCTTGATCACAGTACGGGGGAAACTTCGGGCCAGCTCGCCCATTCACGTGGGCGGCACAGGCTTCGACGTCGACACGGATCTGCCGTTGGCCAGGGACGGACAGGGGCGCTTCTACATTCCGGGCACAAGCCTGGCAGGCGCGCTACGTGACTGGTTCCGCGCGGCCTACTCAATCGCCCATGGTAAGCTGTCGATCTACGAAACCGACGGGCGGGATCCAGACGAGGTGCGAGATCGCTGGGGCTACGTGGAAGAAGAGAACGGCGGGGGGCTAGCATCGCGCATCATCATCGACGACGCCCTCGCGGACGGCGACGTTTCCCAGGAAATCCGGGACGGCGTCGGCATCGACCGCCAATGGGGTACAGCGGCTGCGCATATCAAGTTCGACCGTGCCGTGCTACCGGAAGGAACGACGTTCCAGTTCGAAATGCATGTCGAAACAAAAGACGAAGAAGACGAGCGCAATGTGCTGAGCGAGCTCAAGGCCTTTCTCGACGTAGCTACCCAGCAAGGCTTTTCGCTTGGCGCTGCCGTGACCCGCGGCCTCGGCCGTGTTTCCCTGCCGGAGTACACCGTAGAACGGCTGCGCTTGGCTGATCGCCAGGGCATCCTACAGGCACTCGCCGGACGGCCTGAACAGATTGACCTCGGTCCTATTGAGGCCGCGAAGCTGTCGACCGCTACCAGGCTGCGTATCGAGATCAACTGGCAGCCCGTTGGGCCGGTGATGGTAAAGGCTGGTCAAGAGGGGCTCGGTGTAGACATTCTTCCTCTGGTCACGAATCGCGGGAGCAACGTGGCGCTCGTGATACCCGGTAGCTCCGTCAAAGGCACACTCCGCAGTCACGCCGAGCGAATCATGCGCACGTTGCTGGGGCTTAAGGCCGACTCGGACCAAACAGACGACCGGAACCGTTTCCTGTGTCAGCTCGATGTCCCCCTGGTTCGTGAAGTCTTCGGATATGCGCGTAGGCGGAAGAAAAACGAAGAAAACGAAGACGACGAAAACGAACAGGACGCCGCCGAGCACGAGCCGCAGACAAGCAATCGCGGGGTCCTCCGTGTTTCGGACTGCCACACGTCCCACGCCGTTAAGGAACAGATCTGGCGCACCCTCCTGTTGGCTTCCTCCGAACAGGAAGTGCTCAACGCACTGCAGCGGTCCGGCGCCGGCATCCATTGGGACGTGGCATTCCATGTGGCCGTGGATCGCTGGACGGGCGGTGCGGCTCAGGGGATGCTCTACACGGTTCTCGAACCGCACGCCGCCCAGTGGGAACCGATCGAACTCGAGCTCGACCTCTTCCGGCTGCCTGAAGAGTTGCACCTGCCCGCCATCGGGCTCCTGTTGCTTCTCCTGCGCGACATGGCTGCTGGCTGGATCCCGCTTGGCTTCGGCACCAACCGCGGCCTTGGGGCCATTGAAGTGAAGGAGATTCGCTTCCAGTTGGAGCCGCCGTCCGAGCAAAGCCCCCTTCACGCGTTGAACGGTGTTCGGTGGGACGGCTCCCTGGACAGTCAGACGGACCGCATCTTGCCCGTGGAACTGCTCGATCAGGTCAGGCGTGCGTGGACCACCTATCTCGGAGAGCTCCAGAACGCCCTGGGAGGAATCTAACGTGTTCGAGGCAAATAAGACGGACACACTTTTCCTGTACCGCGCCCAAGAGATCGCGTTGCGAGAGGCCCTGAGCCAATGGCTCGCCGCCCTAAAGGGCAACGGCGGCGCGCACCAGGACGTAACCGCCCTCGCGTACGGCCGCGATAGCTGCCTCGTGACGCGCGTCACACCCGACGGGAACCTTGAGCACCCCGACGAGAACAGCCCTGATCCGTATGAAGTCCGCGCGTTTACCGAGAAGTCCGAACTTCGCTGGTTGCGAACCCCCGCGACGCCGGATGCGGGAAGAGCTGCGATTCTATCTGATGACTCGCTGGATATGCCCCCTGTGTGGCACCGCGAGCAGGTCCCGATAGCAGGCACCCTCTGCCAGCAATACCTCATTTGGGGTGAGGGCACGGGGCGAAGCGTCCCGCAAGGATGGTCGCAAGTGGGGGAAGCTCGCATCGGCGCCTTGCTGCTTCCGGTCTCGGACATCAAGCAGGGCGAGCGAGTCTTCCTGCGCACCGTTGAGTACCTCTGCGTGGATCAAGAACACGGGAACACGTTCGTCTACGACGAGAGACTCGTTGGCCTGGGGTCGTCCAATGTCCGGAAATGATGACCGTTTTCACAACCCGTACAACTTTGTTCCGGCGCTGCCTCGTGACCGGCTCCAGCCGGAACCCGGTGACCGTCCTCCTACGGGCCACGACCGCTGGGCACCCGGTACTTACAGCGGGCGGATTCGCGTGCGCATGGTGGCGGTAACCCCCCTCCTGGTCCTGGACGCTGCGCGGTGCGAGCGCGACGACGAACAGCACCCGTACTTTCCGGTCCGGGTCGGTGTGGACGGCAAGCCTTACATCGCCCCCACATCGGTCAAGGGGATGTTGCGCGCCGCTTATGAAGCGATCACGAACTCCCGTTTCGGCGTCTTCGTGGGACACGACCGCCGGCTCGGGTTCCGGCTGCCGGCCCAAAAGGGAAGCACGCGTCCGGCCATTGTCGTGAAAGAAGGCGATTCTCTCGCCCTGCGCCTGCTCGAAGCGGTGCGCATCCGCTTTTACGACACATCCCTTCAAACGGTGGACAGGGGAAAAGACGCTACGGCGACGAGGGACAGGAAAACCGGCGAGATTCCGGAACACGGTAAGCAAGTGCTGGTGAAGACCGGCAAGGGCATGAAGGTAACGGAGGTGCGATGTGAGGCAGGATCTTCTACAGAAGGCTATCGGAGAGGCTGGGCGGTGGTGACAGGGCCTAACATCGCTAACAAAGCGTACGAACGTGTATTCGTCGAGCCTCGTGGCAATTCCTCCACGCTAATTCCTGTCGATGACCGAATTCGCCAGCTATGGCGAGACCTCATCAAGGACTACAAAGAGATCCATATCCGAGACCTCGAACTACGGGACCGCAGAGGGCAGAAGCCCTGGGACTACCTGGGGGACAAACCGGGCGAGACGGCATGGTCGCGCCAGGTCTGGCAGCCCGGGTACGAAGAGCTCCGTGAAGGGACGCTCTGCTACGTCGAACTGGGCAAGAATGGCCACGTGACCGCCCTTTACCCGGTCAGTATTTCGCGGCGACTGTTCGACTATCCGCCCGGTGCTCTGCTACCCGAGTCCCTGCATCCGGCGCGCTCGATTGCGGAGCTCAGTCCCGCCGACCGCGTCTTCGGCTGGGTCAACCAACGTGGTCCGGGCGCGTACCGAGGGCACCTCCGCATTAGCCCCGTACGGTGCTTGACCGAGAAAGCCGTCGAATCCTTTGGACCGAAGGGGGTTCCGCTCGCGATCCTCGGGGAACCGAAACCTCAGCAAGTCAGGTTCTACGTGGCCCGGGACAAGCAAGGAACGCCCCTTTCTAACAAGATCCCGAAGCGCGCAGGCTATTCGAGTCCCGAGCAAGGACTGCGGGGCCGAAAGGTCTACCCCCATCATGCGGACCTGCCGGATGGCTACTGGAGTAACCCCCTTGAGGATCGCACACAGACGCCAATCGATGGCTACTACCAGGAGTACCGACGGCCGAAGAAAGAAAAGGACACGGGGGAGACCGAGGAACAAAGAGATGACCAGAACCGCTCCATCCGCGGCTGGGTCAAACCAGGCAGCGCCTTCGAGTTCGACATCTTCGTTTGGAACCTTACCGCCTTCGAACTGGGCGCCCTTCTCTGGTTGCTTTCCCTACCACAGAACCATTGTCACCGCTTTGGCGGTGGCAAGCCGCTCGGCTTCGGCAGCGTCCGGCTTACCATTGTTCCAGGCCAAACGTACATCGTAACTGCAGAGGAGTTAGAAGCTTCGTACCGCGAGCTCGCATCCTTCCCCATCGACACGAAAACCAGTTTGCGACGCGTCACGGAAGCGATCCGCACCTTCAAGGAAACTTTGCGTGAAGCCTACCCTGCGCCCAAGTTCGAGGACATCCCGTTCATCCACGCTTTTCTGATCTCGTGTCGTGGATTCAGAGACGGTCTACCCATTCACTACCCCCGTACAGGCGACGGCTACGGCAATCGTCGACCACCGGATCGCGAGGGCAAGAACTTCGAGTGGTTTGTGGAAAACGAGCGGACGAACGGCCCGAGGCTGTCGCTCCCCGCTATCCATGGAGACAAGGGCCTACCGTACCACCCACCGAAGCCAAAAGAGCCGCCGAAGGACAAGGGTGGCAAAGGCGGAAACATGGGCAAGAAGTAGACGAGACACCACGCGCTAATGACGGCATAGCTGGTATAACGCGCGGGGCCTGGAAGCGAGCTGCAGCTTCGCTCGTTTGGTCAGGGATGCCCTGCAGCGACCGGCGTACCCTTGGGCTCGTGCTTAGGTGGGATGTGGACCGCGGAAAAGACGTGACGCGAGTCGAGGACATGGCGTCGAAGCTGGCCGGCTCTTTGGGCCGTCGTCGGGCCACTCGGGAGCGCGCCCTGACCGTGTACGTGGAGGAAACGTAGATGCCTAAGGGGGTATTGAGGGTATCCAAGAGCGGAAAGAACCTTTTGGTACGCGTGCAGCAGGGGAACAAGGAGAAGGAATACCCGGTTGATCTGGATCGGCTGCCGGAACCCCTCGCTCGGATCTGGTCGAATCCGGCAACACGTCGCAATCTTGACGGGGTGGAGGTCTCTGTGGAAGGCAAAAGGCCCCCCATGCGTGTCAGAGTGGCTGCTGGATCTGCGCCCACCGGCCGCACACCGGCGACGCGGTCCTCACCGCAGAGAACCTATCCACAGGGGGCACAGGCGGCTTCGTTTCATAACCCCTACAACTTCGTGCCGGCGCCCCCGCGAGACACGCGGCACCCAGCACTGGGGGACGGCCCCCCGGTGGGCCACGACCGTTACGACTCCGACAGGTACACCGGCTCGCTAAAGGTACGAATGACCGTCGTGACTCCGCTCCTGGCGATCGATGCGGCACGTCGGACCGAGCTCCCCGGCGATCACTACTCCTATCCCATCCGCACACACAACGGTGTGCCCTACATCGCCCCGACCTCGATCAAGGGGATGCTGCGTGCCGCCTACGAGGCGATCACAAACTCGCGGCTCGGCGTTTTCGTCGACCACGATGTCCCCCTGGCGTACCGCATGGCCGCAGCCGATGCCAAGGCGCTTGTACCGGCACGCGTCGCGAGGCAACCCAACGGCCGACGCGTTTTCGAACTACTTCCTGGAACCAGCAAGATCACTTCTAATGGCCCTAATGGTCCGCTCTACGCCGCCTGGCTGCCACGGTATTTCAAGGGACAGATCGATAAGAACGCCGTGCGTTATCCCAATGGGGACCTCCCTGAACACGGCGCCCGTGTCAGATGCGTGTTGGCCCTTTATCGATACCAGCGTAAGAACCAATCCTGGAATGTATGGCGAGCGATCTGGATCGCGCCCGAGGCTAGTCAGCACGCCGTACCACCTGCTTCGGTGAGGACCAAACTGGCAGAGCAATACTCCCACCAGCATCTTCATCCGAGGAACCAATTCATTGACGTGACAGGGTACGTCTGCGTCACCGGCCCGAACATCGACCGAAAACACGACGAACGGGTCTTCTTCTCGAACGGCCACATACGGACAATCCCGCTGACCGATGACCACGATGCCTTCTATGCGAACCTGGTCGCAAACTACCAGAGCATCCACGAAGACGAGATAGCACGGGGGATGGATGGGCCACCGGCGTTAAGCAATTCTCAGTGGTCCAGGCATATCGCGGCGGGGCGCAACAAACAAGTGAAGGAGCGGGAGCAGAGACTTGACGATGGTACCCTGTGCTACGTGAAGCTCGACAACAGCCTGCAACAAGTAGTCGGCGTCTATCCGGTCAGTGTGTCGCGTACGCTCTACGAGCTCGCCCCTGCCGTTCTTCTTCCCGACGAGCTGCGCCCGGCTTCCTCTATCCAAGCGCTTTCCCCGGCGGACCGAGTCTTTGGCTGGGTCAACCAGAGCGGCTCCGGGAGTTACCGCGGTCACGTCCGCATTGGTCCGGTTCAGTGCGACACACCGAACGCTGTTGAGCAGATTGGCAACCCCGGACTACCGCTGGCCATCCTCGGCGCGCCCAAGGAACAGCAGGCGCGTTTCTATGTGGCGGAAGACAAACAAGGCACGCCTCTGCAGGACCGAACCCCCAAAGATAGGGGCTACTCGCGTCGATCGCAAGGGCTTCGCGGGCGCAAGGTCTACCCCCATCACAATCATCTTCCGCCCGACTACTGGCAAGCGAAGCCGGACGTGGGACTGCAAGCCTCGGACGGACGCTACCGCGAGTACCGCCGCCCGGTGGACAAAGAGGGTAACGAGGTGCGCGACAACCAGAACCGCTCCATTCAGGCCTGGATAAGCCCCGGGTCGGTGTTCTATTTCGACATCCACTTTGACAACCTTTCCGACGTAGAGCTGGGCGCGCTCCTCTGGCTTCTCCAGTTGCCGCCGGATCACTACCACCGCCTTGGTGGCGCTAAGCCTTTGGGGTTTGGAAGCGTCCGGCTGGACCTTCTCGACCACAAGATCGCCCGGGGAGACGAGCTGCGCGACTCGTACGCATCTCTCGGTGACCGCCCGGGGGGCGTGGGCCCTGTGGGGCTGGTCGACGCTTTCCGATCCGCTGTGTGCGAAGCTTACGGGAGGGGGCGGCAGTTCGAAGAGGTGTCCTTCATCCGAGCGTTCCTGACGAGCGCCCGGGGTTTTCCGTCGCCGCTCCCGGTTCATTACCCTCGTCGAGGCGAAAACGGCAGGCAATCGCCGCCGGATCCGAGCGGGGAGAACTTCAAGTGGTTCGTAGAGAACGAGCGAGTCAAGGGAGGAAATGTCACCCATGGGCGTTCCCTGCCGCACATCACCGATCCAGGCGGCCTGCCTTATCTGTAAGGCGCAGCCGCTTGGTGCGAAGAAGCGGCCCGCATCGGCTCGAATGGGCAGCATAGGAAGCAGACGCGGTACCACTTGCGGTCGTGGAGCTTCCTGGCTCCGACGGCCGCGGCGGACGACGGCACGGAGGCTCCCCCGGAGTGGCGACACGCACGGTTTCGGAGGAGCCAGAAATGACGCTAAAGGGCACCTTGCGAGTCTCGAAGAGTCAGAAGACGCTCTTGGTTGGCGTGGAGCCGGAGCGGAAAGAGTACCCCGTGGACGTCGCCAGTCTGCCGGATGATCTGAAGGCTCTGTGGGAGGACGTTTGGCGACGCCGCCAGTTGACCGGGATTGAGGTTAGTGTGGACGTGTCGAGATCACCGGTACGCATCCTTAGCGCCGATCGGCCCCCCTCCCAAAATCCAACGCCCTCGCCCGTTGTGACGAAGCTGCGGGAGGACACGGGAAAAAAGGCAGAAAGACCGCTTCCCTACCTGGAAGACGGCCGCGATGTAGCCCTCGTTATCCTGGCAAGCGAACAGCTCTGGCCAAACCTGGAAGCCGTATGCCTGTACCGGCGCGTGCTGCGCCGGTTGTTCATCCTTCACACCGACCATCCGACGCGTTCTGTCCAACCCGCCCATGCCATCGCGAACATAGTCAAAGCCCAATTCGGGATCCCGGCAGAGCTCGTCCGGGTCGGAATGGAACCGCGCCAGGTTACCCAAGGCGTGCGCGGAATCCTTGAGAACCGCGGGGGGCTGAGAGTCGTGCTCAACGCCACGGGCGGCACCAAATTGATGACCGCGGGCATGCTCCGCTGGGTTGGAGAACCGGGCACAGCAACCATCTACCGAGAATTCGGGGGCACCTGGTTCGAGCTGCAAAGGGCCGAAGATAACCGGCAAATCGTCGCGATTCCGATCGAAACGCCGGGGCATCCCACCGACGTCTTGAACGTCAGAGTCCTCGTAGAGCAAGTGTGGGGGATTGGTGGGTACGACGTCATCGTTGAGGGGGACCTGCCCGAACTGCCCGTGGAGGAAATTGCGAGACGGGCGTGCGCGAACACTGGAAAGCCGGACACGTGGCAGCAGGCGTTGGCTACAGCCATCGCCGGGGCGACAGGCCGTGGTGGCCAAAGCCAAGCCGGTTTCCTGTTCGAGCAGTTCGTGGGTGCCTGTATCCGGCACCTCGGAGTAACCAACGGCGTCATGAACGTAGAGCGACGCCACGGGGCAATGGTATTGCAGGAACTGGACATTGTGGCCAACGCGGGAGGGCGAGTGTGCGTGGTCGACTGTAAGCTGCCGCAGTCAGGGGAAACCGCGGCCATAGCACAGTGCCTTACGGCCTCTCATGTCCGCCGCCAGCTCGGTGGTCTTTCCGGTGGTTACATGCTGGTGCGGCCCAACTGGCTGGCTCGCCCGTGGCTAAAAGATCTTTGCAGCAGCCTGGGCATAGAGCTGATTGACAGCCAGGACTTCGGGCAGTTTTGTCAGCGGTTGGCTCAGTTCCTGGGGGGTGACGCGAATCCCGAGAAGGTGGAGGCGGTTGACCGCTGGCTCAGAGAGTACAACGCGCGCCGGCCCCTACCGGGCATGAGACCCCCCTCGCCGAAGCATCAATCGTTGGCTCAACAGACCGTCACCAATGTGGTCATCCCCACGGACCCGTGGCTCTCGGAGCTGGCGCACACAGGCAACCGCAATTGGGCTGCCTTGCTACTGCGACAATGGGCCTTGCTTGTCGTATTTCCTCCGGCCGCTGTTCAGCACGAGAATTCTCCTCCCGGATCCACCGAAGTGGATCCTAACCGCATCTGCCAGTTCGTGCGCGATCGCCTGCAGCGTGCCGGTTACTCGGTGAAGGTGTGCGGCGTTAGGCGATCGATTGCAAAGACCAGCGTAACGCTCATCCTAGACGGTGTTTCCATAGATGCACTTCGTGCCTTGCCCGACGTCATTCCCGTCACGTGAGCTCGATCGACACCGGCTCCGCCAGGGGGCCTCAGCGCCGTCGGCCGGAAGCCACCGGTGAGCGGACTACCGATCGGCGCGCCTTGTCCAGCAGGCGGCCGGCTACACGGCAGCGTTTATGCGCCCTACTGCCGGAGGCGGTCGCTTACCCGGGGCGATCCTGCTCTGCCCCCATCCCCGGGGGCGTCGGCCCACGCCCGGCCGCGCCACCTTCCTTCTCCGCGCCGGCGCAGTTTCGCCGCCGCCGAACTGGAAGCCCCCTTTCCCCGTGGCCACCTCAGACCGCGGGCAGACCGGGTCGTCGTCGCAGTCCGCCAACACCCGCGGCGCCAACTGAGCGCCGGCCCACCATCCCGCCGCCGACGGCGCCCCGTCCCGCGCGCCGGCGCGATCTGCGACCGCTCAGTAGCCCAAGCCCGCCCGCTGCCAGGCGGGACGAAGGGAGCGCCGGAGCGCCGTCGCGCCGGCGACGGCGCATTGGTAGCGCGACCCGTCCCCGGGTCCGCCCCAAACCGTACGGCCCTCCAGAAGCGCAGGCAAAAAGCATCCCCGTCGAAACGAAGAAAAGCCGGCCCTCGAGGGGCCCACCAGGGGGTCGCGCCTGGTCACCCGCCGCTTCGGCCGCTGGCCCGAAGCGGCCCCAGGCCGGCCGGCGGCCCCCCTCCGGCGGCGCATAAAAAGCGGGCCGCAAACAAAGCCCGGACCGCCGTCGCGCCGGCGACGGCGCATTGGTAGCGCGACCCGGCCTCGGGTCCGCCCCAAGGCGCTGGGCCCAAGCAAGCGGTGCCAAAAACGACCTCCACCGAGCGGAAGAAAAGCCTCCGTCGCCGGGGAAGGGCAATGCGGCGCCCTCCCTCGCCGCTTCGGCGACCCGCCGAAGCGGCCCACGAGCCCGCCGCCCGGCGGGACAAGGGGAGCGGCGGACCGCCGTCGCGCCGGCGACGGCGCATTGGTACGCCCGCCGGGCCCCGGCGGGCGGGGCCTGCCCGCCAGCCGCTGCCCGGCCCCAGCCGTCTGCGCGCAGGCGCTTTCGCGACAAGCCGCGCCTTCTCCCCACCGCGAGCCGCAGGCTCGCCCCCGGCCCGCTCGCCGTCGCCTGCGCGACGGCGACAGCCCCTGCGCCTCTCCCATCTGCAATCGCCCGGAAAAGCCAGCCATGCTGCCCGCCGCCCGGCGAGACAAGGGGAGCGGCGGACCGCCGTCGCGCCGGCGACGGCGCATTGGTACGCCCGCCCGGCCCGGGCGGGCAGGGATTCCCCGCCAGCCCGCGCCCGGACCCGGCCGCGTACGCGAAGGCCCATTGCCCACCAGCCGCGCCCTCTCCCAGCTGCGAGCCGCAAGGCTCGCCGTAGGCCCGCCCGCCGTCGCACCCGCGACGGCGGCGGCCCCTGCGCCTCTCCCATCCGCAACCGCCCGGCAAAGCCAGCGATGCTGCCCGCCGCCTGGCGGGACCGGACCTCCGCCGCTGCGACGGCGGAGCAGTGGTAGCGCGACCCGGCCCGGGTCCGCCCCAGACCCAACGGCCCTCCGGAAGCGCAGGCAAAAAGCATCCCCGTCGGAACAAAGAAAAGCCGCCCTTCGGTGGGCCCACCAGGGGGTCGCGCCTCGTCACCCGCCGCTTCGGCCGCTGGCCCGAAGCGGCCCCAGGCCGGCCGGCGGCCCCCCTCCGGCGGCACATAAAAAGCGGGCCGCAAAAAGACCCGGACCGCCGTCGCGCCGGCGACGGCGCATTGGTACGCCCGCCGGGCCCCGGCGGGCGGGGCCCGCCCGCCAGCCTCCGCCCGGCTCCAGCCGCCTGCGCGCAAGTGCTCTCGCGACCAGCCGCGC
>JALSID010000131.1 GCA_026981825.1 Planctomycetota bacterium | reverse complement strand
CCCGTTAGTTCGCTTACGCTTGGCACAGTGGACCTATTAAACCCAGTTTTCACCGACCCGGCGCATCCGACGAGCGCCCCAGATCGCCCCCAAGAACGGAGTGCAGCCCGCAAAGCTGTCTCGGTCACGTGACCGGCACAGGCAAGCCGGTTGTCGTAAAACCCCGCACGGCGCGTGAAAACGGTTTAGGCTGCAAGGTCCCCCTGGGCGCAGGGGGCGTGAGCTAGCGGTGTAGGAAGGAGACGTCACGAGCGTGCCATTGAGCGAGAAAAACCTATATTGGAGGACCATCATGCCGCATGCGGTCGAGGCGATGCTCGATTCCCCCTTCAACGACGGCGCAAGCGTGGGACTCGCTGGCGTCTGGTGAGGCGTAAGGAGCGTCCAGAGATAGGGCAACATGGTTCTGTCATCTTGCTTACAATTTTGCGCAGCGGGTGCTGACGCGTAGACCGCGTTCCACCGAGGTGCAGGACGACTTAAGGCACCTCGCTCAATGTACAGTGCGCTGACGTGTGCAGTTTTCCTCCTCACGACAGTTGGTGATCCATTGGTTGGTTTCATACAGGCTTCCTTGAGAGTGACGTCGTTCTATGGGCGCGCATAGAGGGCACCAGCTCGCGTGGTCAGGCCAGAACCTCGCCTTGGCGCGGCGGATTGACGCGGAGAGTGTGTTCACCGGTACCTGGTTCGGCGAGACGTTGAAGGCGACATTGCCGGAACTGTGGACATTGTGTTCTCGCCGCGGTTGGACGCTTTTTAGTGTTACCTACGTCCACGGTCGCGACGCGTGGGCTTGGAGGTATGAAAGCAGCCGTATGCATAGGGTGCTTGGCTGGGCGTTCGAGAAGCTGGGCGGCGTCGTTGAGCTCGTGTCTATCGATCTTCATCACGAAGCCGGCCCAGAGAGGTGTTTAGTTGCCCCTGTGCCCTACCGGTGCCTTGGCAAGCGCACGTGTGTCGTCAGTATGGACCCGGTGGCATATGCCCGGCGCTGGGACGAGTTGCAGCGGACAAAGCCGCACGATGTACACGTCGCCTTCGCGCCCGAGGAAGAATGCATTGCAGTAAGCGTGAACGAGCTAGCCGATGACACGCTGCTGTACGTGCGGAGCGGTGCCAGTCTGCGCTGGCTGCTGGGGGCAGTTAACCCCGCACTAGGGTGGAGGGCACTGGTGCGGGCTATGGGCGAAGCCTGCCAGGTATACGGGGTTCGGTTCGTCGACGAAACAGATTCTAAGCTCGTCGTGACCTTTGATGGACGTTACGAAGGGGAACTACCGCCCTTTTACACCCACCAGCGGATCATCGCGGTAGCCTCCGCCAAGTTAAGCGCGCCGGCATCCGGCGGTCCGCCTTCGAGCAGAGAGGGTTCCGGTGAGCGAGCAGACGAACGCGCAAGCGTCACCACTCGTTGTGGGGATATGCGCCCGGGCGGCGAAGGCCCGGGGCGTCGTCGTAGAAGGCGCCTTGCCCAGCGCCTCCTCTGCTGGAGGACACGGATTTTGGGGCCTCTTGCCGCCTACCTCATTGATACGGCAGAAGGACTGGAAGACGTCGTTCTCAAGGATGAGTTTTACGGACCGACGAGGCTTCGCACGGAGCCAGCGTGGGCTGGGCGATTCCGTTGTACTGTCTGGGGCACGGCGTTGGCCGCGCTGGGGTACTTGGTAGCTGGCGTTGCAACGCGCCGCTTGCCGTGGTTTTACTTAGGGGGCTATGCCTCCGCCGAACTTCCCGTTGCTGCCGCCTTCTACGGCCATGGCACCGATGACGCGATAGTGCATCGCCACCATGCGACCAAACAGAAGGTGATGTGGACCTTCGCGACACGTGACCTGCGTTGGGCTCCGGAACTGGCCTCGATCGCCCTGCGCCACCCGGTCCGCGCCCGGATCTGGTACCGCCGCCCTAGGTTTGCCAATTTCGTTGCCAAGAGCCTGAGGCGGCACGCCTGCTTCATCGTCGAGCACGAGGCGTTGGCACGGTTCCTGGACTACCGGCGACTACGTCTCCTTTCCCGGTGCTTGCTTTTGCCCGACGGGCTGCCACGCATCCTCTCGCGTAGGGTGCTCGCCGTGGCAGGTTCCGGCATCGTCGTCGTGCGCGAGGCGCTATCCAGCCGGTTCGAGGAGGCAGTTCGGGCCGTTGCCGCTGCTGTGGGCGCGCATTTGGAGTGGGTAGAAGTGCCCGAGATCGACCGCCTGGTTCGCCCATTGCGGTTCCCTCGACCGCGTTAAGCGCGACTAGACGTCTTTTCACCGACTGTGCGCACGCGCAACCGAAGCGAAAAGTGGGTTCCTCCCGGGGTCGCTAGGACGAAACGACCACAAATAGGGGCAGGGAGGAACCCCGATGAAGCCAAGCAATCGGCTTCATCGCCTACAGGAGCGATGGAGTCGCTTGACATCAACGGAACGGGAGACCGTCCGGCAGTGGGCGCGTCTTTCCAAGGATCGGCCCCGATGGCTTCGACCGCGAATCATTTTACTGTGTTTGGCCGGCTCGAGCTACCGCGCCGTGGCGCCGCAAGTGGGCTGCAGTGACGGGACCGTACGGCGCGCGGTGGATCGTTTTCTTGACCTCGGTATAGACGGGATCTGCGATGGCCGTCTCCCGCCGCCGGAGCCTGAGGTGCGTGAGCTGCTGCTTCGTGCTGCCCGGTTGGGACCGAAGGCTCTGGGGTACCCCTGGAACTACTGGACACTGACGCGAATAAAGGAGTTCCTTCGGCAGGAGACGGTTCGGGTGGTTTCGACAGCCACCGTATGGAGGTGGCTGAAGCGGCTGGGCATCCGGCGGATGCGCGTGGCTCCAAAGCCACCGAACCGGTGGCCGAAGTCTCGTGTGCTGCGCACGTTACGTCAGCCCTGGCGGCTCGCACGGGAGTGCCGTCCGGACGAGGTCGTGGTCTTTGTGGACGAAAGCAAGCTGCACTTGAACCCGAAGCTGGGCTTCGATTGGTGCCTACGTGGGGTGCAGCGGTGGGTACGGACGCCGGGGGACAACCGGAAGCTGCACCTGGCGATGGCTTTCGACCACGGCAGCCGCCGTTTGACGGTGGTGCATGGTCGATCC
The DNA here is from genome assembly GCA_026981825.1 of Planctomycetota bacterium. Classification (GTDB taxonomy): domain Bacteria; phylum Planctomycetota; class Planctomycetia; order JALXBF01; family JALXBF01; genus JALSID01. The sequence continues at coordinate 825 of JALSID010000131.1, read as the reverse complement.
AAGAAGGTTGGCTTGTTCTTGGGGTTGTTGGAAGCGTTATTAAGGCGTTATAGGCACAAGCGTTGGATTTACGTGATTGCAGACAATGCGTGCATTCATAAGGCAGCGGCAGTGCAGGAGCTTGTCGCATCGACGGGGGGAAGGTCGAACTTCTGCTTCTGCCTCCCTATTGTCCGGAGGCAAACCCTGTAGAGGGCGAGTGGCAGGCACTGCACAGGCGGTGACGGTGTTACACGAGGAGAAGGAGTTGGACAGCTTGCATGCCGCGGCGCGCGAGTACCTCCGCAAGCGATCGATTGCCAACGTACGGAGGACGCGGAACCAACCATGGAGCTGGAACCCGGTAAGAGCGTGGGCTGCCGCGCCGGATCGCTGAAAAGACGTTTAGTGTAAGCATGGCTGCCTAGTGTGTCGCCTTCTTTTCGTACCGGGTCGCGATACGACGGAACTCCTTCAGCCGTCCCACCAGACGCTCGATCACATTCCGGCCCCGGTAAGCGTCCTGGTCGAAGGACACCGCACGCCGCTCCGGACGCTCGCTCGCACGCGACGGAATGACGGGCGTCACACCGCGAGCTATGAGAGTGCGATCAATCGTCTCGCTCCGGTACGCCTTGTCCCCGGCCAATTTCGCCGGAAGCGACGGCGGGCTTCCCCGGTCATCGGCAAGAGCGGCTTCGGTCGCACGGAACACCCGGACGAAAACCTTGGCTTCTTTCGCCTGTCCCCCCGTCACTTCAGCGTGCAAGGGGATCCCGTTCCCCTCACAGGTCAAGTGGATCTTCGTGCTAAACCCGCCCCGCGAACGGCCTAACGCTTCGTCGT
>JALSID010000130.1 GCA_026981825.1 Planctomycetota bacterium | reverse complement strand
CCGGCCGGAGAGCTTTTGGCCAGGATAGCGCGGCGTGGTCGTGCGTTCGAACGTAGCGTGTCGATTGAGTTCCTGCAGAACCTGCGACGGGCGATGCAGGAGCTACTGCGCGCCCGCGGCGCCCCCCCGTCCATGGAGCTCCCCTCGCATTCCGTGAACCGCACCCTCAGGGACCTGGAAACTGTGTACACGAGCCTGATGGGCTGATCTTTGTGCCGCGCAGCTTACGCGGGCACTCCGCCACGAGGCGGCCCAGACGACTTTTGATCGACGCGGCGCACCCAACGCTGAGGCCACGGTACCCCCGGGGCGCCGCGCGGCTTGGTGTGTCTTCCGGGTCACCAAGGACCCGCGGCGCGGGCGCACGTCCCTCGGCACAGTCGCGCACGGCCGGTGAAAACCGGTTTACGAGGTGGAGAGCGGGTCCGCAGAGGCGCGCGCCGCGGCCGGCACTCGGCCGGCCTGTGCCGTCCGACGCAGCGCGCTTCCATCAGTGGCGGTACCTGGCAGCCCGGCGATGGCCCAGCTCAGGGCGCGGTACAGGAGAGGTGCCGCAGCAACGGCCACAACGACACCCGCCCAGTCAGCGACAACATCGCTCAGCTCCGCCGTCCGTTGGGGCACGAAGCTCTGCACCAGCTCCATGGCCGGTCCGTGAACGAACAGGACGACAAGCCGGAGGAATCGGCCTCTCTCCGACAACAGGGCCAGTACGGCACCCACCGCGTAAAGGACGAAATGTCCCAGGGTGGACATACGGACCCCCGTGATGGCGGCCAGTTTTCCCGCGGGCCCAACCTGGTCAACATCGAAGGGCAACGGCGAGACAAGCAATAGAGACGCCCCCGCCAGGTAGACCCAAAAGACGATCCGCAGGATGCCAAACCGCGCCGCCATTGGCTGTGTTCCAGGTAGAGTCATAGTGCTCTCGTCGGTAATGGACGTCCCAGGTAGCCAGCCGAACCAGGCGGCCTCGCCCCTATCGTCGTACACGGCCCTTATGCCTCGTCGCGCGAGCGGCTCCGTTCGATGCTCGTCGTCAGGAACCGCAACCGGCCGCCTCAATAGCTTTCGCTGCCCCTCACCATCCACACCCTCATCCGTCGACTTCAGCCCATGATACGAAATCTCGCCACAGGACGGTCGGTGCATCGCGTCCGTGACCTCAGCACCACCGGTCCTGACCGTCTACGCGCCGCGCCGGGCCGCAGAAGCGAAATCGCCGAAGCGGGTGCTATCGGATCCAAAGCCGCTCGCGCAATACACCGATGCGTACAAATAGTCCTCGGTCCGGCACAACATTCGTGACGCCGATGTACCCGTCGGTTAGAAAGAGAACCAATCCTTGAAATGGCGACTCGCCCACGAAAATCACGTCCGGAGGATTTTTCCGCAGGTCCTCCAGGATACGGCGCTTACGACGGTCGACCATCGGATGCGGGCGGCTTACGAACTCCTGCATGAGAGGGTCGGTGAAGAAGTAGGGTGTCGGCGCCGTCCAGTTTGTGTAGAGGTACAAGGGGCTCTGCCAGCCCCACACGAACAGGTTACGTCCTTCGCCGAGTTGCTGCCGCAGAGACTGCCCCGTCTTGCGGAGGGCAACCCACTGCAGGCCCCCCTTGTAACGCTCCGTGATCTCTTCGGGGGCCCGACCTAAGTAGAAGTATGCCTGTAACACCGCCACTGCCGGCACCGCGAACAGCACAGCGGTTACGTAGGCCCGCCCCACGAGCTTGGCAAACCCCCCCCTCAGCTTCGTTGCCACCCAGATGTTCCGTAAATCGGCCAACTCGTCACCCACCCCCACAGCGAACAGGGGAAGGTAGAGCATATAGTAGTGCTGCCAGAACAGTCCGGGCCAACAGATCGCAGCGGTCGTTGCCACCGCCCAGACCCCAAAGATGAGGCCCGATGCGCCCCCCGTTCGGAAGCCTCGCACAACGGCTACGACAGCAAGCACGGCAATCGGCCACGTGCCGGTGGCCCACCATGCGTTGGCCAAAGGGTTGCCGCTGAAGAAAAGCGTCGTGTACAGCAACGTACGCACGGAAGCATCACCGGTGGCCGCAGCTAACCCCGGCAGCACGGGCACCCGTTCGGCGCTCAGAAGAATCTGGTAGTCCCGAAGTGTGCGCTCCGAGGCGTGCCGGGCGACTTCAGGAGCGTACACGAACACGGCGTCGATGAACTCCCAGAAAACCCCCTGCGCCAGGCAGAATCCGGCGCACAGGATCCAGGGGACAAGAGCGCCCAGCACCAGAGTGGCCCAACGGGGAAGGAGGCTGCGCCAGTTGCGGGACGCCAGCGGCCCCCACCCCGTGGCGATCAGGGCTGGAATCAGAAAGACCGCCGCCACCTGCTTGATCGCAGTCGCAGCACCGACCAGAAGCCCAATCCAAAACGCTGTGGCCAGGGAAGATTTCCCCGCAGCAGCCGAGCGCACCGCCAACCAGAACGCCACCGCGAGACAGGCGTTCATGTAGATCTCGAGATTAGCCCCGTTTCCGAATACGAACGGGTCGCTTTGGATCACGGTAAAGCTCAGCGCGGCGGCAAGAGCCCCCGCTTCCGACCGCGAAAGCCAGGCACCGGCGCGCCAGACCGCAAAAAGGGTCACCAGAACGAAGGGTATGGGCAGCAAGCGAATGGCGGTCTCCGTGTAGCCTCCTACCGCAACAGCGATCGCGTAGGGTGCGTAAGCAAGCGGAGGCTTGTTCTCGAACACATCCGCGTACAGTCGAGCGCCGTTCAACACCCGCCACGCGACGTATCCGTAGGTAGCCTCGTCACAGTCAACCGGCTCGGTAACGGTATGCAGCCGCAGCGCAACCGTGACCAAGACGCATCCCGTCAGGACAAGATAGTGCAGGAACCGCCGGATCCTCGACGTTCCGTACCACCGGGCTGGTTCTGTTTGTTGTGACATCGCCATCCGTCAAGCTCGCGCGTTCGAAAGCGCTCTCTCTGCCATCGCCTCGGGGAACACACCACGGCGCACACGTCGGACGCCGCTGTAGCAGAAGCGTCCCTTGCTTGAAGGCCGGCCGAAGACATACGCCGCCTGCTGCGCCCCCTTAGGAGGCCGAGCAAAGACCCGGCCCCACTCCCTCGTACTACGGGCGTTCTGCCGACCCGGCGCAGTCAACGATCACGTTCGCCTCGATGACGACCGCATCCGGTGCCACATTGCGCATCTCGATCGCTTCGGTTGTGAGCCCGGAAAACACGTTGCCGCTGACCACGACGTCGCGTGTACCTTCGAGAATCAGACCGGACGCCTCCCGGTCACCGAAAGCTCTCTTTTGCTGCCCGTGGCCGATGTAGCTGTTGGAGAAGTTGTTCCCCGTGACCGTGATGCGGCCACTGTTCGGCCCGATAAACAGAGCCTGCTTCTTGACAATTGTGAACGTGTTCCCGGTCACGGCACACCCGTGGGCGTCGAGGAGCAGGACGCCGCCTCCCATCTCGTGTGCGATGACGTTGGCAGAGATGGTTATGCCGTAGCAATCGCGATCGAGCACGATCGCCGCCCCCTGGCACTCTTCGATCATGTTCGCCGAGACAATGGACCCATACGTGTTCTCGATGACCACGCCATGGCGGAGGTGGTCGTCGAGGTTGTTGCCGGTCATACAGAGGTTGAAGCTATCGATACACTGAACTGCGTCCAGGTTCTCCTCAAAGTGGTTGGCGGAGACGACAATATCGTGCCCCCGCACGATCCTCAGCCCGGCCCCCTTGTTGTAGGTGATCAGGCAGTCGGCAACACGGGGATCTTCGTAGCAGTCGACCATCCGGATGCCGTCACCACCGTGGTAGCTGATGGTCATGTCGTGAAGGAAGAGCTCGTTCACCCCGTTTGCGAGTATCCCGGGACCCGAGCGTGGGTTGCCCGTTAAGCGAAGCTCAGACAACTCGACCCTCCAGATGCGAGCGCGCCGATTGCCGGAGTACTCCTCCGGTTCAATCACGATGGCCGGCTTTCCCTGCTCATTCTTGTTCCGTATGTGGGTGGATGTCCCCGCACCGACTATGGTGACGTCGCCCTTGGTGATCCGAAGCGGCGAAGAAAGGTCGTACGTAGCCGGTGGGACGAACACGATTCCGCCCTCATCAGGTAAGGCGTCGACGGCCGCCTGCAAGCTGGGATAATTCGAAGCGTTCACCACCGCGCCGCTCATTTGGGGAGCCGAACCGCTTTTGCCGAACCACGGAGCGGCAGCCGCGAACAGACCGATCATGAAGCCCCCTACACCGAGTATTCGGGTCCGCATTGGATTCACCTCCATTCCGGCACAGGCCAGCCACCGATCGTGAGCACTTGCTCGTACTGTAACGAGCCTCGGAGAGAGGCGGGCGGAGAACAGCGAAGCGGTTCGGTACGTGCCGCGGTGGAGTTCGACCGAATCAGACGGCGGGCGAGCTTTCCTTGAGAGCGGGCCTTCCGGGAGCCCGGACCAGCAACCACCCAAGCGGAATAGCCAGTCCGATCAGGACGAGGCTCACCCACTGGGCGATCGTGAGGCCCAGGGCCACGGGGGGAAGGTCGTCGCGCAGGATTTCGATCAGGAATCGGTGCACTCCATACAGAATCATCAGAGCAGGGCCGTTGATCCCGTCGGCGATCCGCTCGAGACGTGCGGCGCAGAGGAACCAAGCGATGCAGGCGGCGCCGACGAAACTGTAGAGCTGTGTGGGGTGAATTGGCAGGCTGCCCGGAGGCACTGGGCGAAAAACACCGCTGAGCGGGACGCGCTCGCCGGATCGCAGCACATCCAGTTGGACCCGTTCTCCGGTTCCGATATCGCGCAGCTCCACAAGCAGGTCATAGACGCTGCGGACCGCGCGAAGCGGCGACCCGGGACGACCAACGGCAACGATCCGGTCGGTGGCTCGTAATCCCGCGTGATCGGCCCATCCCCCTGGCAGGACAGAGACCAACACCACCTGGCCACCACTCGTCTCTGCCTCGAAACCAGGACTGACAAGTCCCCGGCGCAGGTGCTGCATGTACGGGGGGCTGGCGACGGGAAACTGCACGGCCCACGGGACAAGAGTGGGATCCCCCCAACAGCAGCCGTTCATGAAACAGCCGAGTCGGCCGATGCCGACACCGAGGATGATCGCCGGCGCCACGATATCCACAAGGCGACGCACGGGGAGATTGAACAGCCGAGCGAATAGGAAGAATGCCAGCGTTCCCCCGATCACACCGCCGTACAACACTAGCCCCCCTTCCCAGATGGCCACGACGTCGTAGAGCGAACGGACCTGGTCATGAAACATGGCGATCCAGAATAGTCGGCCCCCTACGATGCCGGCCAAAAGGATCGAAATGCCCAGGTCCAGCATCCGTTCCGGGGATACTCCCCGCGCGCGGGCGCGGCGAGCGGCCAGCCAGCAGGCCGCCAGAAACCCCAGAAACACGAACACACCGTACCCGAAGATCGGAACTTCGATCCCTGTTCCCGGCAGACGAAAACGAAAAAGAACCTGTCGCATCGCCGCTCGCCTTAGGCTTCCATTGCCTCCGCCTCTTCGAACAGAGGCAGGTTGTCGATCAAGCGTGTCGTGCCGACCAGTCCGGCAACGATGGCCAGCGCACGCGGTGTCAACTCCGCCAACGGCTCGAAACTGTCCGGGTCCACTACGTCCGCGTAGTCCACATCCACTCCCGCTTTCTCCATCGTGCTCCACATCAACTCGCGTAGCTCGCCCACATCCCGCGTTCCCCGCTTCACGGCATCGCGAGCGGCGAACAGTGCACGGGAGAGGGCCAGGGCCCGTTTCCTCTCTTCTGGACTGAGGTAGACGTTTCGGGAGCTCACTGCAAGTCCATCGGGATCGCGAACCGTGGGGCAAACCACAATCCGTATCGTGTAGTTCAGGTCCTGGACCATCTTGCGGATCACGGCAGCCTGTTGGGCATCCTTCTGACCGAAATAGGCAACGTCTGGTTGCACAATGTTGAACAACTTGGCGACGACCGTGGTAACTCCTCGAAAATGACTGGGCCGACATATTCCTTCGAACCGATCCGTAACCCCGGTGACGTCCACGTACGTGCCGTACCCCGGCGGGTACATCTCGTCACCGCTGGGTGCGAACACGAGGTCAACCCCGTGCTGACTGCAAAGCTTCACGTCGTGCTGGAACGGACGGGGGTAGCGGTCGAAGTCTTCGTTTGGACCGAACTGGGTGGGATTGACGAAGATCGACACCACCACGAACCCGGTCTCGCGGCGAGCACGATCGATCAGGCTGAGATGACCCGCATGGAGTGCCCCCATCGTTGGGACGAACCCTATCGTCTTCTCGGCCGCACGCGCCGCCTGCACCGCAGCTCGCGTCTCCGCAATGGTCTGGACCACTTTCATGGCTTCTTCTCGCGTTTCCGTGCCTAAGGCACCCTGGACACCGCCTTCTTTAAGCGTACGGACCGGCCGAATGTCCTGACGCCGGCACGCTGCGGAGCGGCCCTCCAACGCCGGCTCGCTCGCGCGAATCTGATGACCGACGAAACCGTCACGGAGCGTCGGCCCGCGGCACGATGGCTTGCGGGCGAGCTGCCCCTCGGCAGCAGCTCGCTCGGGCACGTTCAGGCCGGCCACCAGAAGCCCAGCGATGATCGATCAGCATAACAAAGCCAGCCGCCGTCAGCGGATGTAGAGTTGTACAGAACGACCAAGGGAAGCGGAGGTTGGGCATGAGCGAGATCATCGAGGAAATCCGCAACTACCTTGAATCCCGCACAGGTCGCCAGGACTTGCGGACGATGGAGCTGAACGAGTCGCTCTTGGAGACCGGCATCATCGACTCTATGGTGATGGTCGGACTGACCGCTTTCATTGAGGAAAAGTACGGCTTCCGGGTCGATGAGGACGATATGGTGCCGGAGAACTTCGAAACCCTGGAGGCCATCGCCAACTACATCGCTCGGAACACAGCGGGCAAAACAAGCTGACTACCGCCCCTCCTGTCCCCTGGAATCGCGGAACGCGACGCCGCTGCGCACGCCCTGCGCTCTCTGGCTATCCTATGAACTGTCACCCCCACTTTTTCGGCATCCCTACCGACGGAGGAACCCATGCGCAACGGCGGCATCACCGCAACGGTTCTCCTGGCTCTGGTGCTCGGTGGTCCACTGGGCTTTCCCCCATGCCACGGCGGTGAGCTTAGGGTTGGCATTGCTCGGGTCGACGTGAGTGCGCCGCAGCTTCCGGTGCTGATCAACGGAGGGATGTTGGCTCGCACGGGAACCAAGATAAAGTCCCGGCTCTACGCCCGCGCGCTGGCGGTAACAGACGGGGAAGAGCTGGTCTGCATTGTGATTGTCGACAGTTGCATGTTGCCGCGAACGTTGCTGGATGACGTTAAGCGGCAGGCTCAAGAAAGGACGCGAATTCGCCCCGACCATATCGCCATTGGGGCGACCCACACACACACGGCACCGGCGAGCATGGGATGCCTGGGTACGGACGCGGATCCGCGCTACGTACCGTTCATCAAGCAAAAGCTGGTGGAAGTGATCGACCGGGCGGTGGCTTCCCTGGAACCGGCCGAGGTAGGGTTCGCGCAGGCCAATGCCGAGGCCTTCACCGCACCGCGCCGCTGGATCCGTCGTCCCGATCGGATTGCCGTCGATCCGTTCGGTAACCGCACGGTTCGCGCCAACATGCATGCAGCTCGCAATCCCGATAACGTTACCGGGGTTGCGGGACCGGAAGATCCGTACCTCTACCTGATCGCTTTTCGCCGCCCCGACGGCCGTCCCCTGTGCATCTTTGCCAACTTCTCGATGCACTACTTCGGCGATCGGGACATCAGTTCGGACTACTTCGGCGTCTTTTGCAACTACCTGGAGCAGCGGCTTACCCGGGGTGCGCCGTTCCTGGCGATCATGTCACACGGGTGCAGCGGCGACATCTGGCGACGCGACTACAGCAAGCCTCGCGAGCAGTGGGACCCGTTCCCCACGCTCGAAGGCTATGCCCACGCGCTCGGCGATCTGACTCTGAGCGCCCTCAAAGGCGTGCGGTACACCGCAGACGTGAAGGTAGCGATGGCCGAACGGCGGCTGCCAATGAGATACCGGGTGCCGGACGCCCAGCGGCTGGAGTGGGCGAAACGGATCGTAGAAGCGATGGGTGATCGCCCCCCGAAGAACGTCACGGAGGTCTATGCGCGCGAGCAGGTCTACCTGCATCAGTGGGGGGAAACGGAGGTTGTCGTCCAGGCGATTCGCATCGGCAACATCGGCATCGCCACCACCCCAACGGAGACGTACGCGATCTCCGGCCTGAAGATCAAAGCTCAAAGCCCCCTGGATCACACCGTGGTGCTTGATCTCACGAACGGTGGCGACGGCTATATCCCCCCTCCCGAACAGCATCTGCTGGGTGGCTACAACACCTGGCCGGCCCGATCTGCCGGCCTCGAAGTGACGGCCGAACCCAGGATCGTCGAGGCCTGCCTACAACTGCTGGAAGAGGTCTCAGGCAAACGGCGCAGGCCATACGTGGCCCCACGCGGACCCGCGGTCGATGAAATCCTGGAGCTGAAGCCGCTGGCCTACTGGCGTCTGGACGAGTTCAGCGGTCCCACCGCGGTAAACCTGATCGGCACCGGCAACGATGGAATCTACGAGCCCGGGGTCGTGTTCTTCCTACCTGGGCCCGCCAGCGAGTTGTTCGCCGGCAACGGCAAGGTGAACCGAGCGGCCATGTTCGCGGGGGGCCGCATGCGGGCACGTGTGGTCTTGCCCGGAGATGCTTACACCGTGTCGCTCTGGCTATGGAACGGCATGCCCCTCGATGCCCGACCGATCGCCGGCTGGTTCTACTCGCGGGGCTACGACCACGGCCTGCAGAGTTACTCCGAGCAGCTCGGTGTTGGGGGAACAGAAACGGGGGGCCGGCTGGTCTACCGGTTCGGCTCGCGCACGAAAGCCGTAGGAACAGCTAATGCCGGGCGCTGGCAATGGCACCACGTTGCCCTGGTGCGGGAGGGCACCGAAGTCCGCGTCTACCTGGACGGAAAGCTGGACATCGAAGCCCACGACGTGCCGCCGGTTCCACGGGAAGTGACGAGCTGGTTTTTTGGAGGGCGGTGCGACAATCAGGCGAACTGGGAAGGGCGGCTGGACGAGATCGCCGTATTCGCTCGCGCTCTTACGCCGGAAGAGGTCCAACGCTTGGCGCAGTAGAGCGGCCGTACTTCTTCTCAAGTATGGCCCGCGTAACCAAGGCGCAAAAGCGGCACCTTCTAACGGGGCTGTGCCTGCAGAGCACAGCGAGTCGGGGACGCTCGTCGCGCCGACGGGTGACGCGTCCGTCCGCAACGCCCCACTCGAGCGGTTGAGTGATGCGGCCCTCGAACAATTGTGCAGTACCCCCGCGACGCAGACCGGAACAGGCGTTCCGGGACGGGTGGCTGGAGCAAGCCGCCGCGCTAGAATCCGGTGTCAGCTTATGTCAAACCAGATTGACAGGCAGAGCCGGTAGCACAATGGAAATCCAGCCGTGGCCGAGTTGCAGCACGAGACTCTACGCGACGCAACCGAGGAAGGACAGCGCGATTTATGGGCCAGGCGCGCGTACCGGCTGGTGGTGATCACACTGGCCTATAACGTAGCCGAGGCTGCTGTCGCCGTGAGCCTGGGCTGGATTGACCGGAGCGTGGTCCTGGTCGGGTTCGGTCTGGATAGCATCATCGAAGCAATCGCGGCTGTCGCAGTCCTCCAGCGGGTACGCGCGATGCTGTCCGCCCGACCGACGGAGGAAGCCGAAGCCCTGGAGCTGCGCACGCGACGGGTCGTTGGGGTGACCTTTCTCGCGTTAGCGGCTTACATTCTGATCCAGTCCGCATACGTACTTGCGACGCGGAAAGCCCCGGAGGAGTCCTGGCTTGGCATCCTGCTAGCCCTTTTTTCGCTCGTGGTGATGCCGATCGTAGCCGCGGCCAAGATGCGGTGCGCGAACTACCTGGGCAGTCGCGCCTTGTATGCCGAAGCCAAAGAAACGCTCGCCTGTTCTTATCTGTCGTTGACGCTCTTTCTAGGCCTGGCAGGCAACGCAATCCTGGGGTGGTGGTGGACCGATCCTGTCGCTGCACTGCTCATGACACCGTGGCTGGTCCGCGAAGGGCTGGAAGGGATACGCGGCGAGTGCTCCTGCCATTAAGGCCGCACGCAGCTCCCTGTCGTCCTGGGCCGGGCTATCCGGGCAACGTTCTGCCCCCAGGCTGAGCGGCCCGACACCTCTCAGAGAGCGAACAGTTGTCATTGCTGCTACGACCGATATCGATCTGACCGCATGCAGGTGGGAGCCCTTCGGGAAAACGGCCCTTCCGCTCTCTTTCCGACGGGCTCTGAGGACGGGCACGGTTGTTGCAGGAACGCTACTCGGAATTCGGCCGAAACGTTGGGCGGCTCTGCCCCGGAGCCGCCAGGGCATCGGCCGTAAGAGCAGGGCTCGAACTGACAGGTGGAGTCGTGAACATTCTCGCCGGTCGGTTCCGGTGCGCCGGGCCGCTCTGGCCCGGCCGTGTTCTTGGTAGGCCGATCGGCCGACCGTGCGACCAGGCGCAGTCGGCCGGAAGAGAGCGTCGCCGCGTGACCACTTGACATAAGCGTCGACATTTTTCTAGATTGTGGTGAGGTGGTGTGATCTGGTCGGCCGAAGGGAGGAAAGAGATGGCCCGTGGGAAGGTGTCAGGTCTGCTTCGCGGCCTGGTGTTCGGCACGTCGTTGGCAGTTGCCGTGGCCCTCTACGCCGGCGATGGTTCGCGTGTTGGGAAGCCTCTTGGCTACTCGGGCGCACACCCCCCCGTTGGACATGGCAACATTGGAACGCCCCTGGGCAAGATCGGAAATCAACACCCTCTAGGGCGTCCTGCTAGCAGCCAGCCGCTAGGCGGCATCAGTAACCGCAGGCCACTGGGGAGCGTGAGCGAGCGGCGTCCGTTGGGCAGGCCTTCTTCCCGATCCCCCTTGGGCCGTTTGGATGCGTCGCGCCGACCTTTGGGTAGCGCCGTGAATCGCCATCCGATCGGTTATGGGCGGCCTGCGGGTAGAGGCGGGCGCCCGATCCCAGCGTCACCGCGTCACCCTGTCGGCCAGGTTTTGAATCGGATGCGTTTGCAAGTAGGTCTCCGGAACGGCGGACCGGCCGACTCCAGCATTCAGCCTGTCGACGATGTCAAGGTAGATTCCGTCCGGCTCACTCAGGAACAGATGAAGGTGCAAGCGGACATTGAGTCCAGGATCAGGATGATCAGAATGATGCGGGACTTGCAGACCAGGGCCATTGTCCTTCGAGCCCAGGCGGGGATCCGCGGCTTCGTAGACGCGATGCACATGCGTGCGAACGTGGAGAACTCGATGCGAGCGATGCAGGCGCGTGCGGGCGCGGTCGGCTCGATCCGAACAATGCTGATGCAGCAAATGATCGCACTGCTGAACGCTCAGGAAAAAGCGCGGCTCATGGAGGGTCTCCGCGGCGCGGCCCAGCAGAACATCATCTCCGGGCTTGACCTACGGCCGAAAGTGCTGGGCTTTGGCCTGCATATGGCATCTGATTAAGAGAAAGCCCCGAAGGAGGAAAACAGCGAAGCGTAGCCCCCCACCCAGCCTGCTCGACCGGACCATCCGGGGTGGGGGTTACCGTTTTCGGGGGCACGGCTGGTTCGAGCCACCTACTGTGGCGCCGAGGGTCGAGAACCAGCACACGGCGTCCGTGCATTTGCCGCATCCGATTGCACAGGGACGGGCCGTTGCTGGCCGCCGGTTGTGTCGGCTCACTGCCCCCCAGTACTCAACGCCGCGCGAATGCGCTCGGCCGTTGAGGTCACTTCCGCCGAGTCACGGTAGGTTCCTGGCTCCCATCGAATCGTCACCGAATCCCCCGAACGGCGTGGGATGAGATGGAAATGGACATGGTCGATCACCTGTCCGGCGACTTTGCCGTTGTTTAAGACGACGTTTAACCCTTCGGCTCCGGTCGCCCTCATCACCGCGTCCGCCAGTCGAGGCAGCTCCTGCAGGGCGGACCCGAAAAGCGCAGGGGGTATGGTATCGACTGTGGCGTAGTGTTCACGGAGGACGAGCAGAACGTGACCGGGGTTGGCGGGGTTGATATCGAGGAAGGCAATCGCCCACGGTGACTGCCACACGATCTCGGCGGGTATTTGGCCCTGCACAATCTTGCAGAACACACAGTCAGCCCCTGCCACGCTAGGTCCTCCCGAACAGCAACCTCGCTGCCACCTTCCTTCCCCCTGGCCTGCTATTGTGGGGCACGCATCCAGGCGCGCTGAGCCGGATCGATCTGGGCGCTAGCCCTTTTTTTCCTTCTCCCCTTCCTCGGCTGCTTCGCTTGGGCTCTCCGTTGCCGCCGGTTTCTCTCGGGATTCGGCCTGCACAGCGGCGGTTTCTGCCCCCTCCTCGGTCTGTTCTCCTTGCGGTTCGGGGGCTTCGACTTCGGCCTCAGCCTCGGCTGCTCGACGGCGGCCGCGCCGGTTTGCATTGCGTTCCCGGCTTTCGGCGATGGACTCTTCCACCAGCGCGATCATCGCCAGCTCGCCCGCGTCGCCGAGCCTTCGCTTGGCAATTTTGATGATCCTGGTATAGCCGCCGGGGCGGTCGATGTAGCGGGGGGCGATTTCCGCGAACAGTTTGTGGACGATGTTCCGATAGCGACCGTGGTCGGGATGGTCGGGCGGAATGGGTTGTTTCCCAAGACGCGCGATGACCAGACGACGCGCGTGCACAGTGCCGCGGCGCGCCAGGGTAATCAGCCGCTCGGCAAACGGCCGCAGCTCCTTCGCCTTGGCGACCGTGGTCACGATCCGCCCATGCAAGAACAGCGAATTCGCCATGTTGCGCAACATAGCTTTTCGATGGGCTGGATTCCTGCCCAGCTTCCGGCCGCGCTTACGATGCCTCATTGGCTAATCCTTCCCGTCACACTGGCTACTTGAATTTCACGAAGCGAAGTCCACCCCAAACGATTGCCCGCAAAACGCGTCCAGTCGTGGCGGCTGGCCTGTCCCCGCTTAGTCTGCCTGCTTCTGCTCGGCAAACATGCCAACATCCAGGCCAATCTGGTGCAGCTTCTCGCGAACCTCCTTAAGAGCCGCCTCGCCGAAGTTCCGCACTTTGAGCAGCTCTTCGGGCGTCCGCTCGACCAGGTCGCGCACGGTGCAAATGCCGGCGGCTTCCAGGCAACCGATGGTACGGTTTTGCAGTTCAAGCTCGGCAAGGCTCATGTTCAACTTGCGCTGAAGTTCCTCGTCCACGCCGGTAACCAGAGGTTCGGGCTGTTCGTCCAGCGGGATTTCGGGGCCGGGTTCGCGGTACTGGACGAAGGGGTTCAAATGTTTGCGGAGGATTTTGGCGGCCTCGACGAGCGCCTGTTCGGGTGTCACCGCTCCGTTGGTCCAGATCCGCATGGTGAGGCGGTCGTAGTTCACTCGCTGGCCCACCCGCGTATCCTCGACCTTGTACTCCACCCGCCGGACAGGGGAGAAAATCGCGTCGATCGGGATCACACCTGGCTCTTGCTCCTGCTGCATCCGCTCGGTGGCGGGCAGGTACCCCCTGCCCTTTTCCACGGTCATCTCCACCACGAAGGGCACATCGTCGCTCAATGTGGCAATGTGATGGTCCGGATTGATGATCTCGACAAACTGGTTGGTCTGGATATCGGCGGCCGTCACGACCCCCTTCTCGTGCCGATCGATGCGGATGGTTTGGGGTTCGTCGGAGAGGGAACGGACAACGAGGGTTTTCAGGTTCAGGATGATATCGGTCACGTCCTCGACGATCCCCGGGATCGCGGAGAACTCGTGGTAGACCCCCTGGATCTTGACCCTGGTGACCGCGGCCCCTTCGATGCTGGAAAGAAGGATACGGCGCAGGCTGTTTCCGATCGTGTGTCCGAAGCCGCGTTCAAACGGTTCGGCGATAAACTCGGCGAACGTCGAAGACCGCGTCTCCCGGTTCACCTCGACGCGGTAGGGTAGTTCCAGTCCTCGCCAGCGTAGTCGCATGGTCGACAGCCTCCTCGAAGCCCCCATCGATGCCATCGCCGCACGTGGCTCATCAAGGGGCAGCCCGCCTAACGTGCCAGCAACTCTACGATCTTGTCCACGTCCACCGGCAGAGAGACATCGTCGCGCTCCGGCAGTCGGACCACCCGTCCCTCCGGCGGATCCTGATTCGTCACCTGGAGGAAGTCGGGCACCTGGACGATGCCTTCCTGGAGCAAAGCCTTCACCTGCTCGCGCATCTTGGCCTTCTTCACGGTGATTACGTCCCCGACACGAACCAGATAACTCGGGATGGTCACCCGTTTTCCGTTGACGAGGATGTGCCCGTGGGCGACCAACTGCCGCGCGTGCCTGCGGTTCACGGCAAAACCAAGGCGGTGAACCACATTGTCCAACCGCCGCTCCAAGAGGGTCAGCAGCGCATCACCGGTAGCTCCCGGCTTCCGCCGGGCTATATCGAAGAACCGGCGGAACTGGCGTTCGAAGACGCCATAGTACCGTTTCACCTTCTGTTTCTCGCGGAGACGCACGCCGTAATCGGACAACTTGCCGCGACGACGTGCCTGCATTCCGGGGGGCCTTTTGCGTCGTTCCAGAGCACACTTGGGCGTATCGCAGCGTGTGCCCTTCAAGTACAGTTTTACCCCCTCTCGTCTGCAAAGCCGGCAAACAGGCCCGGTATAGCGTCCCATGGCTCTTGTACGTTACCTCCTCACGCTCAATGGATATCGTTAGGAACCATCGTTGGGGGGGTGGAGTTAGACACGGCGCCGTTTGGGAGGCCGGCAACCGTTGTGAGGCAATGGGGTGACATCTTCGATGGCTCGAATCTGCAGCCCGGCGCTCTGGAGCGCCGTGATGGCGGACTCGCGCCCTGCCCCAGGCCCCTGCACACGTACGTCCACCTCCCGTACGCCCATCTTCAGCGCCTGAGTGGCCGCCTGCTCGGCCGCTCGCTGAGCCGCGAACGGCGTACTCTTCCGGCTCCCCTTGAAGCCAACCGTCCCCCCGGACGCCCAGCAGAGGGTGTCTCCGTTGGGGTCGGTGATGGTTACAATCGTGTTGTTAAAGGTCGCTTTGATATAGGCAATGCCACGCGATACCTGGCGGCGCACCCGACGCCGTTTGCTTGCTGCTTTGGCACCCTTCTTGGGTTTCGTCTTGGCCATCTGCCGTTGACCCTCGGTACGCTAGCTTCCCACCGACCTACCGCATCGCCTTGATGCTCTTCTTGCCGGCCACCGTCTTGCGCGGGCCTTTCCGGGTTCGGGCGTTCGTGCGAGTGCGCTGGCCGCGCACCGGTAGGCCACGAGCATGACGGATACCTCGGTAGCACTTGATGTCGCGGAGACGAGCGATGTTTTGCTGGATCTGGCGGCGGAGCTGCCCCTCAACCACGTAATCCCGATCGATAACGGAAGCGATCCGGCCCAACTCGTCGTCCGTCAGGTCATTTGCCTTTTTGAGCGGGTCAACGCCGGCCTTCCAACAAACCTCGATGGCCGTCGTTGGGCCGATCCCGTAGATGTACCGCAAGGCAATATGGGTCCGTTTGTTGCCGGGGATATCAACACCCAGGATTCGTGGCATCGCGTGCTACTCCTGCCAGATGCGTCCGTTCAGCCCTGACGCTGCTTGTGCCGCGGATTCCGCTTGCAGATCACATAGATCCGCCCGCGCCGCTTTACGATCTTGCAGTGCTCACAAATACGCTTCACGCTTGCACGAACCTTCATGGTACTCACTCCGGGCGTACGAGCGCCTCTGCCGCGAAAGGTCGTTGCGGGGACGCTACATTCTACCGATCCGGCCGCAAAACTCAAGAACCAGTTGTCGCTTCTACCCCATCGAGGGATGTGAGCACAACGGGCCCCTGTTCGGTGATCGCAACCGTATGCTCAAAATGGGCGCTCCGCGAACCATCCGCGGTCACCACAGTCCAGTGGTCCTCGGTCAAGCGAACGTCAGGCGTGCCCGCGTTCACCATCGGCTCGATCGCCAGCACTAACCCGGGCGAGAGGCGAAAGTCGTTGCGGCGCAGCGCCGGGCTCACGAAATTCGGCACCTGGGGTTCTTCGTGCATTTGGCGGCCGATCCCGTGGCCCACGAACTGCTCCACCACGGAAAAGCCATGCCTGCGCACGAAGTTCTCCATCTTGCGTGCCACCTGGGACCAGTGGCGACACCGCCCCAATTCGCGGATGGCCAGATCGAGCGTCGCCTCGGTCACTTCGATCAACTTCCGATCCGCAGGCGAAATCTTCCCGATGGGCAAAGTCACCGCGGCATCGGCACACCAACCGTCCAGGCGGCAGCCCGTGTCCACGCTCAAGATGTCGCCCTCGCGGAGCACATACGGTCCTGGGATGCCATGGACCACCTGCTCGTTCACCGATGCACAAATGACCGCGGGAAACGGGGGCTTCCCCGGCCCACTGCGCACCCCTTTGAAAAGCGGCTCTGCCCCCACGGAAGCGTAGAACTCCTCCACGGCACGGTTTAACTCGGCAGTGGTAACTCCCGGGCGGGCTAGCCGTCGTACGAGTTGGAGCGCGCGGGCGACGACTTTGCCCGCCTCCCGCATTTGGTTGATCTGCCGTTCGGTTTTCAATCGAATCATCGCCTCAAACAGCGGAACCAGCCCGCCTGTCCGTTAAGCCCTGCGCACCTCGTCAAAAGGCCGATCGCTGTCGATGCCCAGCCCGCGAAGAATCCTGTCCGTCACGGCGTCCGGCGCATCGCCAGCGTCAACCTCCAACAGAAGGCTCCGCCGCCGATAGTAGTCCGCCACCGGCTCCATCTGCGCCGCATAGCCAGCCAGCCGGGAGCGGATTGTCTCGGGCCGATCGTCCGCGCGCTGGACCAACGGTGTCCCGTCTCGATCACAGCGGAGATCATCTTTGGGAGGATGAAACTTCCGGTGATAGTTTGCACCGCAAGTCGGACATACCAGCCTGCCGCTTAGACGATCCACCAGCACGTTCAGATCCACGCGGAACAGAACAACCCGATCAAGACGCCGCCCATCCTCGGTCAGGATGCGGTCCAGTGTTTCCGCCTGCCGCAGTGTTCTTGGGTAACCGTCCAGGATGAACCCGGACCCCGTGTCCGGCTGACGCAGCCGGATGCGAACGATCTCTTCCATCAGCTCATCCGGCACCAGACGGCCCGACTCCACGAACTCGCGAACCGCCCTACCAACGTCCGTCCCCTGGGCGATGGCCAGGCGAAGCATGTCGCCCGTACTGATGTGGGGCACCCCAAGTAGGCCGCTCAACCGCCGGGCCTGCGTGCCCTTGCCCGCCCCAGGAGGCCCCAATAACACCAACCGCATCGAGTCGTCCTCAGGCTACGGTTCGCCAGTCATGGAAGTCGACGGTCTCGTGCCTCACGGTCAGGCGCGCTCGAGGAGCCCTTCGTAGTCGCGCAGTACCAAGTGCGTGTCGATCTTCTGCACGAAATCCAAGGCCACGCTCACCACAATCAGCAAAGCCGTTCCGCCGAAAAAGCTGGCAATAAACGGCTCCACACCGATCCAGCGCGACACCAACATCGGTAGCACCGCCACCGCGGAGAGAAAAGCAGCCCCCACGTAGGTGATCCGCGTCATGACTTTCTCAAGAAAGTCGGCGGTACGCTGCCCCGGACGGTAACCGCGAATGAAACTGCCGTAGTTCTGCAAATTCTCCGCAATGTCCTTGGGGTTGAACGTGATCGCCGTCCAAAAATAGCAGAAGAAGTAGATCAGCGCGACGTACGTCAGCGTGTACACGAACCCCTGCCCGGTGAATGCCTCCCGCAGCTCTGCAATCAACCGACCACCTACCCAACCCGGAGGCCAAATGCTGTCAAGCCAGGTGAAGATGAAGTACGGGAACATCAACAAGCTCGAAGCGAAGATGATCGGCATCACCCCACCCTGGTTGACCCGGAACGGCAAATAGTGCCGCGTGCCACCGTAGACCCGCCGCCCACGCACGTGCTTGGCCGACTCGATCGGTATGCGACGCTGAGCTTCGTTCATGGCAATGACGCCCAGCACCACAGCCACGAAGAGCAGGATCAACACGATCACGGTGTCGACGCCGTACTTTCCCGAGGGGGGGGCGAGGGTGAGCTCGGTCTCCTGGACCATGGTCGCCACCGCTCGCGGCAACCTGGCCACGATCCCGGCCATAATGATCAAACTGATCCCGTTGCCGATGCCAAACTCGTCGATCTGCTCGCCAATCCACATGAGAAACACCGTCCCGGCGGTCATGATCATCACCGCCATGAAACCATGGAAGAAGGTCTGCATCGGCTCCGGCACCGCATTCATCCCATGCATCATGTAGTTGACCCAGAAGATGCTTTGAAAGAAGGTCAGGCCCACCGTGGCATAACGGGTGTATTCGTTGATCTTCCGCCGCCCGCTCTCACCTTCCTTCATGAGCTGTTCCAGTGAAGGGACGACGCTGGCGAGGAGCTGGAAGATGATCGAAGCCGAGATATAAGGCATAATGCCCATGCCGAAGATCGTGATGTTGGTCAGGTCATTCACGCCACTGAGCATGGCCACGTAGCCGAACACACGGCCGGCCACGCCCTGCATGAGCCCCTGCATGTAGGAGTAGACCGCCTCCTGGTCGACGATCGGCAGGGGGATCGCAGCACCCATCCGATAGATCGCCAGAAGGAGGCAGGTGATCAGGAGCTTCTGGCGGAGTTCGGGAATCTTGAAGATCTCGATGATTTTCCTGATCATCCGGCTTCACCGTTGCTTCGGGGCTCCCACCCGGAACAGCAAAAGCGACGTCGGACACCCGCCGTCGCTTCGCCCATCCGCTCAACGGCATACGCGCACGCCGCCGCAAGCACGCGCCCGTTCAACTGAGCCGTTCGACGGTGCCGCCAGCCGCTTCGATCTTCTGCACCGCACTCTTGCTAAAGCGATGGGCGACGACCGTTAACCGCTTCGTTAGGTTACCGTCTCCGAGGATCTTGATATAGTCGAATTGACCGTCGACGAGGCGACGGGCGCGGAGCGCCTGTTCGTCCACGCGGTCACCATCCTGAAAACACCGTTCCAGATCGCGCACGTTGACACAGACGACCGTTTTGGCGAAGCGATTGTTGAACCCACGCTTCGGAATACGACGGGCCAGCGGCATCTGCCCGCCTTCGAACAGAATGTGCGGGAACTCTGTACCCGCACGGCTCTTTTGCCCTTTATGACCGCGTGTAGCGGTCTTGCCGTGGCCCGAGCCTGGGCCACGTCCGACACGTTTGCGCCGCTTGCGACGGTGTACGCCCACGTGTACGGCTTTCAGGTCCATTAGAGTTTCACTCCTCGCTGTTTCTCAACCTGCTCCTTGGTGCGGAGCTGCTCAAGCCCGTTGATCGCCGCCTTTACCAGGTTGATGGGGTTCGTCGAGCCATGGGCCTTGGTCAAGATGTCCTGGATACCAGCCGCTTCGCACACCGCGCGGACAGCCGCGCCGGCAATAACCCCCGTTCCCGGCCGGGCCGGAATCATAATCACCTTCGAGGCGCCAAACCGTCCGATCACCCGGTGAGGAATCGTACGCCCCTTGCGCGCGATCTGCTTCATCCGCCGCTGACCGTCTTTCAGCGCCTTCTCCACCGCTGCCGGCACCTCGTTCGCTTTGCCGTAGCCATAGCCCACCCGGCCCTGGCGGTCCCCCACCACCACGAGCGCGTTAAAGCTGAACCGCCGGCCCCCCTTGACAACCTTGGCGCAGCGGCGGATCTTGATCACCTGCTCGTACAACCCGTGTTCCTGCTCAATCGGTTGTCCCGTAGCCACGTTCATCGCTCCTCAGTGCCGTGCCCTAAAACTTCAGGCCCGCCTCGCGAGCTCCATCCGCCAGCGCCGCCACCCGACCATGGTACCGATAGTGCCGACGATCAAAACAGACCTGGCCAATCCCCTTGGCCAGAGCACGCTCCCCAAGCTTCAACCCGACCAGACGCGCTGCCTCCTTGTTGGCCCCGGTCCGAATCTGACCACGGATCTCCGGATCCAACGTCGAGCAGCTCACCAACGTCCGCCCGGCAAGGTCGTCGATGATCTGGGCGTAAATGTGCTTCTGGCTGCGGAACACGGCCAGGCGGGGACGCTCCGGCGTCCCAAAGACCTTTTTCCGCACCCGTTTCACGCGGCGTTGTCGGCGCAACAGCTTGAGCCGTTGTTCTTTTTCCACTTCCGCCACTCCCGCATTCCATTCACCAAACGGACAGCTCGTCGGGACAATCTCGCCGCCCGCCACCAGCCGAAGTTACCGAGCCCCTAAGGCCTTCTTGCCCGCCTTGCGCCGGATCTGTTCCCCTTCGTAACGAATCCCCTTCCCCTTGTACGGTTCCGGTGGCCGAACGCGACGTACCTGAGCGGCAAACTCGCCCACCTTCTGCTTATCTGGTCCACGTACCACAATGTGCGTCGCGTCCGGCACCTCTACCTGTACCCCCTCCGGAGGCGTCAGCAACACGGGATTCGCAAACCCTACATCCAGCCGAAGCTGCTTGCCCTGCATGCGGGCCGAATACCCCACCCCATGGATCTCCAGACGTTTTTCAAACCCTTTTGTCACCCCCTCGACCATGTTCGCGATCAGCTTCCTCGTTAAGCCATGCAGAGCACGGGCAAACCCACTCTCCTCCCGACGACTCACCCGCACCACCCGCTGGTCCGGGTCATACTCCACCTGCACCAGCCGATGATGCTCAAACTCCAACCTCCCCTTGGGACCCTCCACCGTGATCCTGCGCCCGTCGAGGTTGATTTGCACCCCATCGGGAACAGGCACCGGCTGCTTTCCAATCCGAGACATCTGGATGCTCTCCGCCAACTAAAGCCAACGGCCGGCTTCCCCTAGACGACCTCGCAAATCACTTCGCCACCTACACGGAGCTTCCGCGCCTGCCGGTCACTCATTACCCCCTTGTTCGTGGTGAGGATGCGGATCCCCATGCCATCCACGACCGGCTTCAGGTCCTCAACGCCCATGTACACCCGGCGCCCCGGCTTGCTGATTCGAGTGAGCCTCCGGATCGCAGGTTCATCATCCTCACCATACTTCAACACAATCCGCAACACCGGCCTGGGCAGGTCCTCCACCTGCACCAGGCTGTAGTCCTCAATATAGCCCTCCTCCTTCAATACCCTCACGACCTGCTCCTTCAGCTTCGACGTGGGAACGTCGACAAAATACGCCCGTACCTGGAGGGCGTTTCTGATCCGAGTGAGCAGGTCCGCGAGCGGGTCAGTGACCATGTTCGGTCGTCGCCGCCTGGACCGCACTCCCGCTTCACTCATCTTCGTTGCCCCTTGTCGCTGGCGACCAACTCGGCTCTTCCACTCCTACCAACTGGCCTTCTTCACCCCAGGAATTAGCCCCTGACTGGCCAGTTCCCGGAAACAGATCCTGCAGATCCCGAACTTGCGGTAATAAGCCCGCGGCCGCCCGCACAGCTTACACCGATTCCGTTTGCGAACCCTGAACTTCGGCTCGCGCAACGCCTTGATGATCTTCGCCTTGCTCGCCATCGCTGTTCCTTCGTGCTCGCCTACCCGGCCCGTGCCACGCGAGCGGACTCGCGGCGGAACGGCATGCCCAACAACCGCAGCAACTCCCTCGCCTCGTCATCCGTCTTCGCCGTGGTCACGAGCGTAATGTGCATCCCCTGGGTGTAATGCACGTCGTCAGGATCCACCTCGGGAAAGATCAACTGCTCGCTTACACCAAACGTGTAGTTTCCCCGACCGTCAAAAGCGTTCGGATCAAGGCCGCGAAAATCGCGGATCCTCGGGATGGCCAGGGTGATCAACCGGTCAAGAAACTCGTACATACGCCGCCCGCGCAAGGTCACCTTTAGTCCAACCGGAAAGCCGCGCCGGATCCGAAAACCCGAAACGGACTTGCGCGCCTTCGTCACCAGCGGCTTCTGCCCGGTGATCAAAGCCAGATGACGACTCACTTCCTCCAGAATGTGCCGCTCCTTCGGCTGAGCCGCCCGGCCCACCCCCATGTTGACCACGATCTTCACCAGCCGAGGCACGGCCAGGCGATTCTTGATACCGAACTTCTCCTGAAGCTGCGGTACGACCTCGTTCTTGTACTTCTCGTATAGGCGTGCCATGGTCACTCTGCCTTGCCCCTGCGCTTGGGCTTCTCTGGGCCAACCGCCCCAAGCCCCATCCCGCACCGCTTACAGTACCGCTCCTTGCCACCGGAGTCGGTGTACCGAAAACCGACCCGTACCCCCCGATTACAGCGGGGACAAACGAGCATAACGTTGCTGATGTCGATGGGCATCTCCTTGGAGAGACGCCCCCCTTGAGGGTTGCGCCGGCTCGGCCGCACGTGCTTGAAAACCTTGTTCACCCCCTCGACGAGCACTTTGCCTTCGCGGGGGAAGACGGCGAGCACCCGCGAGATCGTGCGGTTCTCGCCACGCGACCGGTCATCGCCGGTGATCACCTCGACCAGGTCGTCACGCCGGATCTTCAACGCCATCGGACTACCACCTCAGCCGAACCGAGCCGCCCCACCTACACCACTTCCGCTGCCAGGGAGACAATCTTGGTGAAGTTGCGTTCACGCAACTCCCGAGCTACCGCGCCAAAGATGCGCGTGCCCCGCGGATTCCCGTCCTTGTCGATGATCACCGCAGCATTCCGGTCAAAACGAACGTACGTGCCGTCAGGGCGGCGCACCTTGTGGCGACACCGCACCACAACCGCCCGCACAATGTCCCCCTTGCTCACCTCACCGCCCGGGATTGCCTTCTTCACACTCGCTACAATCACATCCCCCAGGCTGGCATACCGCCTGCGGGTACCGCCAAGCACTTTGAAGCACATGATCTCCCGAGCACCCGTGTTGTCCGCGACATCCAGCCGAGTCTGCGCCTGAATCATCGCTCACTACCCCACACTGCTCTCGCCCGTATCGCCTTCCCCCTCCTGAGCGTTTGCTTCTGGGACCAGCTCGGCGGCGCTCTCTGCTACCGCCTCCAGCTCAACCCCGGGAGCACGGCGCAAAATGCGCACAATCCGCCACCGTTTCAACTTGGAAAGGGGACGAGTCTCGACGATCTCCACCAGGTCCCCTTCCCGTGTTTCGTTGTGCTCATCGTGGGCGTAACACTTGGTGCGGCGGCGGATGTACTTGCCATAACGGGGATGCTTGACAAGACGCTGCACATCCACGCGCCGCGTCTTGTTCATCTTGTCGCTCACCACCACACCCACCAAGCGCTTCTTGTGTCCTCTCATGGGTCTCCACCAGTTCCGCGGCCACTAGGAACGCTCAGCCGCAAGCTCCCGCTCCCGTAAGATCGTGAGGATCCGCGCAATCTCACGCCGAAGCCGCTTCAACTCACTAGGCGTGTCCAACCGCTCGGCCTCTGCCT
>JALSID010000129.1 GCA_026981825.1 Planctomycetota bacterium | reverse complement strand
TGCCGTACGATGGCGGACTGGAAGGAAATTGTCCCCCGGTTCGTCCGGCTCCGGGGGCCGGTCTTCGTCGATCTGCATGTGCAGCCGACGCCAGGTGAGGATCTCCAGCCTGTCGCCCCCTGCCCGATGCCGGAGCAGATGCAGCGGTTTCGCCAGGCGATCGGCGCCGGCTTCGAGCCGCACGATTCGTGAGCGTGCTGCGCCGGTGAAGAACCTGGTTGACATTTCCGCACAGTGTGCCATAATCGGTGATTAATCCGAGACCGCACGGTCATGGACCGGTACGGTATCCTGCGGGCCCGTGTGGCAAGGAGCGAAGCGTTCGGGCCAGTGGATCGAGACGATGTGAACCGAGCAAACATAGGGGGAATAAGCCAATGGCTCGGCCTGTGACTCTCTTTACCGGCCAATGGGCGGACTTGCCGCTGGAGACTCTGGCAGAGAAGGCTTCGCAGTGGGGTTATGACGGTCTTGAGCTTGCCTGTTGGGGCGACCACTTCGAGGTGCCCAGGGCACTGGAGGAGCCGGATTACTGCAAGCAGAAGGTCGAGCTTCTCGCCAAGTACGGCCTTAAGGTGTGGGCGATTTCGAACCATCTGGTCGGCCAGGCCGTTTGTGATGCGATCATCGATTCTCGACACAAGCGGATCCTGCCTGCGTACGTCTGGGGCGACGGGGATCCCGAGGGGGTGCGCCAGCGGGCCGCGAATGAGATGATGAACACTGCTCGCGCCGCTCGAAAGCTGGCGGAAGCCGCAGGACATGAGATCGTCGTGAACGGATTCACGGGTTCGCCAATCTGGCACTGGGTGTATGACTTTCCCCCCACCGATCCGTCCGAAGTGGATGCCGGATTCCAGGAATTCGCCAACCGCTGGCACCCGATCCTGGATGTGTTCCGGGAGGAAGGGATCAAGTTCGGGCTGGAAGTGCATCCGGGAGAGATCGCCTTCGATCTGTACACTGCCGAGCGGGCGCTGGAGGCGATTGACCGCCGTCCCGAGTTTGGGTTCAACTTCGATCCCAGCCATCTTGTTTGGCAGGGGGTAGATCCGGTCCAGTTCATCCGGACGTTCGGAGATCGGATCTATCACGTGCACATCAAGGACGCGGCGGTGACGCTGGATGGACGGAGCGGAATCCTGGCTTCGCACCTCCGCTTCGGCGACTACCGACGCGGATGGGACTTCCGTTCACCCGGACATGGAGACGTGGACTTCGAAGCCGTCATTCGTGCCCTCAACCAGATCGGCTATCAGGGCCCCCTTTCCGTAGAGTGGGAAGACTCCGGTATGGACCGCGAACACGGAGCAGCCGAAGCAGCTCGGTTTGTTCGCGAGACCGATTTCAAGCCGTCGGCCCAGGTCTTCGACGCGGCCTTTGCCCAGGAATAGGTGGAACGGAAAGACAGGGAGCAGTGTGCGGTGTAGGGCAGGCCGTAAGTGGCAACAGCCGCTTGCGGCCGGCTTTTTCTGAAACTTTCCCCGCACTTGATGGTTTAGCCTAGGTAGCCCATGGTCGTGTAGGCAGTCGATATTGCACGGACCTTGAGCGTAGGAAGGAGGCAGACATGTTCTTGGTCAGCAAACGGCGCCGTGTCGCGGTAGCGGTTGTCGCGATGCTGCTGGCAGGGGGCACCCTGCCGGCACTGGCCCAGAATCAGGCGAACGCACCGGCCGTTGTAATCCAGGTGCGCAACGTCCAGGAACTGATCGACGACGCACGTTACCTTGCCGAGACGATCGGTGGCCCCGCCGGAGCCGGCATCTTCGAGGGCCTGTTGCAACAGGTGGCACCTCAGGGCAAGATCCCCGGGGTAGACGAAACGCGTCCCGTAGGCGCGGTGATTGGATTTGGCCAGTTCGGCGAAGTTCAGATGCCGGTCTTTTTCGTCCCGATCCGTGATCAGGATGCCTTCCGCAAGTTTCTGAAGCAGTACTTCTTGCAGGAGCAAAAGCTCCAGGACGATCTTTACTTCTACCAGTCGCCGGACCAGGCAATCTACGCCAAGTTCACCGAACGGACGTGCTACCTCTCCCTGCTCCCGACGGCTCTCGAGTCGCCCCCCAACGTGGCGAAGCTACCTGCTCCGAAACGCGACATCGAGCTCGTTATTCATCTCGATCGGTTTCCCCCGGAGTTCCTGACCGCTCTGGATGCTCAGCTTCAGATCGCCCTCGCGCAGGCTCAGGCAGCCGCGCCAGAGCAACCAGAGAACGAAACCGAACGTCTTGCGGGGGAGCTCGGCCAGAAGGTCGTCGTCCAGAGCATGAAGACACTGCTGACCGAAGCGGCCGAGATCCGAGTATCCCTCGATGTTGACCGCCAGAATCAAAAGGTACTGATGGCCTTTAGCACATCCGCTCGGCCGGATACCGGACTTGCTGCGTTGATCTCCTCTCTGGGCCAGACACGCTCGCGCTACACGGCAATCCTCTCCTCGGAGGACTTCGCGCGCGTTGTCTGCGCCGTGCCCCTCAACGAAGGGGTGCGCAACGACCTGATCCATCTGCTGACGCAACTTGAAAAAGACCTCGCCCAAGACCAGGAAGCAGACGTCCAGCGAGTCAAGCCCCTGCTGCACGCGGTGCGACAGTGCCTGAGCAAGACAACCACGATCGAATTTGCCGCCGCAGCCCGCGTCGTAGAGGGTCACCCCGTGTTTATCGTGGCCGGTTCGCTCGCCGACCCGGCCGCCATCCAGGAAGGTATTGTTGCGCTGGCCAAATCCGACCCCGACTTGAACGTGAAGGTCACCGACTCCCAGATCAGCATCGCGACCGGTGAGAACGAAGAGCTCGCGATCCTGTTCAGCGACAACAGCTTCTATGCAGCGGTTGGACGGTCCGACGTTGCCGCCAAGCTGGCGCAAGAGGCGCGCGGAGCGGTCGAGGCGGCACCGAGCCAGGCGCTGAGCAGACCGTTTGCGCTGGTCGCGGACGCGAAAAGGCTCATCGCGTTCGAAGCCGAATCGGGCGACACCGAAGAGGACCGCCAGCAGGCTCAGGCTATGCTCGACGCGATAGGGGATGCTCCGGCGCAGGTTGCGATCTTAGCGGAAGTAAAGAACGGTGTGTACGAGTTGCGATTCGAAGTCCAGGAGGGGGTGCTAAAAGCGATCGGAGTGCTGGCCAGCATGGCGGCCGCCGAACTGGAGGGCTTCGAAGTCGATTCGAACGTTCAGTAGGAAAGGCCCCTCTATCTTTGCGCGAAGCGGCGCAGGCCACGACGTCATGGCCTGCGTCGTTTTTTGCGCCCTCGCCTCTTCGAAACGCCAACCTGGCCGGGGCCCCGGCGACTCGAAACGGCGAATGCTGGCACCGGGATCGTCCGCCGTAAAGAGCAAGACGCAGCAATGCTCGCCCATACGGCGTTGGAGAGCGCGCCCATCTTCGCGCCGCCTGACGATCCCATAACCGCGATCGGCTGTTCGACCACGGTGGATTCTTCACTGCCTGCGCGCACGCCTTTTACATCCGCCTGGCTCGGGCCAAGGAGCCAGGGGACCGTTCCGCTCAACGGTTCGGCGAAGGTACGGGGGTTAGGGCGACGCGGACAATCAATAGGGCAACAACCTGCCCCCAGGTGACCGCGCCGTATCGATCTGCTTCGGGAACCGGCCCCCGAATGAGGTCCGGCAGCCTGGAGGCGACACCGGCCCTCCCTGGGGATCGCGTAGGATTAGACTATCGGTGGTCTTCTCTAGGAAGCCTGCATGGAAAAAGACCACGTCGGGACGTGGATCAAGGGAGGCCGCCGCCGATGTCGCCCTACATGGTCCTGCCCATCGTTCTCTACGTAACGACGCCCGACCTGGGTAAGCCCGTGCAGACATGTGACCAGGCGCCCATCGAGTTCGAGGACGCTCAGGCGGCGTACCGGCAAAACCGAAATGCGTTTCGATCGCTTCACGTGCGATGGCGCCGCACCGTGGAATACACGGAGACGGACCGGGCTTACCGTAAACTGTCCGGTATGGAGCCGGTGTTGGCCCCCCAAATCTCTACGTTCGACTTCTGGACCGACGGCACAAAGTGGCGGCTTTTGTGGTGGCAAGAGGACACCAACGCGTGGTTCAGGATTTCTAGCCCCAGGCGCGAGGACTTCCCCCCAATTGCCCCTGTCCGCGGAAGCACCCTCATGGAGCTACAGCCAAATCTTCCCATCATCGACCAGGTAATGCTTCAGGATTGGGCGACGTCGCGTCACATTTGCGACCGTTGCACGGCAGTGAACCCACGGCACTACTTCGAGTTGCTGGGGGACGAAGTGCCTCACGAACGGTACTTAACACCCCAGGAGCGTAGCAAGTACCGGTCGCGGGCGCAGTTGTTCACGGGCTGGCTCATCGAGGTGAACTTCGAACACGGCGGACTGCCGGTGCGCATGTGGAAGTGGTCACGCACCTACCTGGACGGGGAAGAAATGACTCCCGAAAAACCATTACTGCACATCCGCCACGGACGGCCGGACCTGGAAATCACCCGCGTCCGGCGCATCGTTCCAGGGGGCTACTATCCAGTGGAGGTCGTTTGGCGACAATTCGTGCTGAAGCCAGAAGTCGCGAGGAAAGGGATCTCCTTCGAAGACCGAATTCGGCGGCGTGGCGAATGCCCCCTGTCGCGAGCTGCTGTCAAAGAACGGCGGTACTGGAAGGTGCTGGCAATCACAGCTAATACCCCCTCAGGGTCGTCCCCGGCGTTCTCTGCAGCACCGACGGCTTTTAGCACAACCCAACCGGCGCAGTTCCCGGCCACGCCGTTTGGAAAGACACGCAGAGCCGCGGTTGGCCCGGGGGGCCGCCCGGCCCTGTGGTTGCTTTTCCTGACCGCGTGTTTTCTCGCTGCCCTCGGATTCCTCGTGCAATACACAGTCCGGAAGTTGCGATGAGCTTGGTGGCTGTGCTCAGACCGTGGGCCGAGTCCGCGGCGCTGCCTGCTTCGGATCGGCTTCCGCCGGACGCCGAACGGCGGTCCGAGCCAGAGATGCGGAACGAAAGTTGGGGAACCGGCACCGGCAAGCGTGCGGCGCTCCGGCCGGTACCGCTCGCCCGCCCGGCCCGGCGCTCGGCAGCGGCGCGTACTCGCACCGCGACGCCCCTCGTGCTGCCTGTTGTGGCAGCGATCGTGCTGACGGTCGTAGCCGGTTGCCGGCAGCAAGCACCGCTGACGATCGAACCGAGATATGTTGATTTGGGGCTTGTGCGTCGTGGCGGGACCGAAGTGACCGTTACGCTGCAAGCATGGCAGCGTGGTTCCGTAAAGATCCTCGATTTCACGTCGTTCGGCACATCGGTTACCCCCCTCGAGAGTCTCGTAGGCCAGGTCCTACAGAAAGGCGAACGCAAGACGGTGACGTTGATGGTCACCGGAAATGGCAGCGGCTTTGAACAGTGGTTCGTCTGGTCGATCCGAACCGATCCACCAGGCCCAACGACCCCGGCCCCGCGGGTCTGGGGGACTCGATTTTTCCGCCCTTTTTCCAAGAAGCCGGTGCGAAAGTTGCCCGTCTCCACGCTGGTCATGAGGGGGCGATTCTTTCCCCCTCCTTGGTTGACTCCACGTGATCTGCGCTTGCTCCTGCCGGTAGGGCGCGAGCACGAGTGCACCGTCGAGCTGGTCGGGATTAGACCTTCCGAAGAAGCTCCCATCGAGGTGCGGGTTGTCCCTCTCACGAGGACCCCGATCACATTGGTGCCAGTACGGCGTGGAACCGAGGTCCGCGTGGGCCCGGGCGGCTCGTCCGTCGTACAGGACGTTCGGCGCCTGAAGCTCCGCGTACCCGGCACGCTCCCCCTCGGACAACACGTAGCAAGGTTTCGCCTGGACGTCGGACGGCGTTGGCAACCGCCCGTTCTTAATGTCTTGGTGCGGGTGGTCGAACCGCTGCTGTTTGACCAAACGACCTTGTTCGCAGGCGCCTTGAACCCTGGTCGTGCGTGGGACTACACGCTCCACTACCAGGAGTTGGTTCCCGGCGCAGATGAAGACGTGCAGGCAGTCTCGGAAAGCGACTGGCTAGAAGCCGAGCTGGATCCGACACATGATGTGCTCAAGCTGAAGGCCGTGGCGCCTGGACCGGGCCGTTTCGAGGGCCACGTCCGAATCGATTTCGGGGACAAACTGCCACCGATTCGGATCAAAGTGGCCGGCATTGGCCTCGGCCCTCCGTCGGCAGAACAGGACGCCAACGGTGGAAAATGACCCCGTGCGCCGCGCCCCCCCGGCGCCGCAGCAGGCGGCGCGTGGCAAGGCGTTTCCCTCCACAGCGAAACCCGCGATCACCTGTCGAAACGACCCAAGTGGAGGCGCAGGGAGTCGAACCCTGGATCCTCGGATTAGAGGCGCAAGGTCCTAGTATTCTTTGAGGGCATCCCTGGCCGCTACGTTGGATGGATCGCAGGCGGCACAGAACTGGAGGATCTGGCGTGAGCAAACTGCATCGCATCAAAGAGGCAGCTATCGAGGATCCCATTGAGCGGGTATACCCGTACCCAGATGCGCTGTGGGATGGTCTCGTCATCGAGCTCAAGTCGGGGACAAAGCTTTATGCTGAGCCTCCTAAGCCATGGCTGAAGGAATTGGGCATCGTCGTTGCGTACGGTGCTGCAGAAGCTCCAGGGGTCCCAACGGTCTCATTGGAACCTGTGAATGTGGACAGTAACTTGACAGACCGTCCTGACATCGTTGAGGCCGTGTTGCGTTGGGAGGAGTCGTTTGAACAGCCGCCGGATGCGCGTCGACAAGCATGACCCGGAGTATAGGGCATGCATGCGGGTACGCTGTGGGTCGGGGATGCCCCTGGCGTGGCTGCACCGCGTCCGACGACGCGACGAACCAACCGGCACGAAGGAGAACACTGCCTTCTCACTCCCCGGCCCCCTGAATGCCGGTCGTGCCTGGGATTACACACTCCATTACGCAGTTGCTTCCCGGCGCCGACGACGACGTGCAGCTAGTCTCGGAAAGCGACTGGCTAGAAGCCGAGCTGGATCCGGCACATGATGTGCTGAAGCTAAAGGCCGTGCCGCCTGGACCGGGCCGTTTCGAGGGCCACGTCCGAATCGATTTCGAGGACGAGTTGCCGGCGATCCCGATCAAAGTGACCGGGTTTGGCCTCCGGGCTTCGTCCACACAACAGGATGCCAACGCCGGAAAATGACCCCGTGCGCCGCGCCCCCCCGCGCCGCAGCAGGCGGCGCGTGGCAACGCGCTCCCCTCCACAGCGAAACCCGCGATCGCCTGTCGAAACGACCCAAGTGGGGGCGCAGGGAGTCGAACCCTGGACCCTCGCATTAAAAGTGCGATGCTCTACCAGCTGAGCTACACCCCCATGAACGCGTCGGGTTCGCATGAATTCTAATGCTCGGCCTGATGAGGGCAAGAGAAAGGTACCCCGGGCGGCCGGCTCCAACCGCCCCCTACCACATCCCCGCCTGCCACTGCAGAGCTCTCATTACAATCAGATGCATGGCACGAACATGCGGTCCCTCGCCTCAGAACCCCTCCCACCGAGGTGCAACATGAGCAGGCAACCGTACACACGCTCCTTCCGGCGTCTGGGGCGGCTCTCGCTGCCTATTCTTGCCGTGCTCTTCGCCCACCCGGCCGTCCGGGCAGACGAACCGGAATTCCGGGTAGGTGCGGCGCGGATCGACGTGACGCCAGATCATCCCGTGCGGCTCAACGGCTACCTGGCCCGCAGGAACCTTCCCGAAGCCAGCGAAGCCGACACGCCACTGTTCGTCCGCGCCCTCGCCATCACAGACCGAACCGACACGACGGTGGTCCTTGTCACCATCGACACGTGCGCGATCCCGCATTGGTTCCGGCTGAAGCTCGAAAAGCTGGCCGCCGATCGGTTCGGTCTGCCCGCCAATTGCCTGGCGCTCAGTTGCACCCACACCCACTACGCTCCCATCCTCGCGAACGCGATCCCTTTCATCTTCGGGATGGACATCCCTTCGCAACACCTCGGCCGCATCCGCAAATACACCGAGCGTGTCCTCGCCGCCTCTATCACGGCGATCGATAAGGCGCTGCAGAACCGCAGACCGGCTCGGCTGATGTGGCAGGTCGGCAAGGTCAGGTTCGCCGCCAATCGACGCACGAAAGGTGGTCCCGTAGACCACTCTCTTCCAGTCCTTTGGGCACGATCCACCACCACGAACGAGCCGTTAGCGGTGCTGACCACCTACGCGTGCCACGCTACCACGATCCCGCCGTCGGACAATAAGTTCCACGGAGACTGGCCCGGGGTGGCCGCCCTGACGATCGAGGAACGGTTGCCCGGTGCCGTTGCCCTCGTCTCGATCGGCTGTGGCGCCGACGCTAACCCCCAGCCGCGCGGCTCCGCCGAGCTTGCTCGCAAGTACGGTGTTCAGATCGCGGACGAGGTCATGCGCCTGTCGCAGATACAGTCCCGCCCGATTCATGGTCCGTTAAGAGCCCGGCTGGAATGGATCGATCTGCCGTTCGACAAGCCACCGACGCGCGCCGAATGGGAAAAGCGCGCCAGGTCCAACCACGAACCAACCGCATACCACGCCCGCCATTTCTTGCGTTTGCTGGACGAAGGTCGTCCGATCCCGCGCTCCGTACGGTACCCGGTCCAGACCTGGTGCTTTGACAAGAACCTGGCCATGGTGTTCCTGGGCGGCGAGGTCGTGGTCGATTACGCACTAAGGCTACGGCGCGAGTTCGCGGCCGATCGTCTCTGGATCCACGGCTACTCCAATGTGGTACCGTGCTACATCGCTTCCAAGCGCGTCCTCAAGGAAGGGGGCTACGAAGCGGACTCGTCCATGATCTACTACGGCCAGCCGACCCGATTGAGCCCCCGCGCCGAAGACCTGATCATTGACACGGTGCAGCGGCTACTCCCCCATGACTTCTATGCACCCGAGAAACGCAAGGAGTATCCCCCGCCGCTAGACCCGGAAGGCACTCGCTCGAGCATCATCGTGCCCGACGGCTACCGGGTGGAACTGGCTGCTGCAGAACCTCTTGTCGTCGACCCGGTGGCGATCGATTTCGGCGCCGACGGCCGATTGTGGGTGGTCGAGTACCGTGATTACCCAATGGGGTTGCCGGACAGCTACCGTCCTGGCGGTCGGATCAAGTGGCTTCGGGACCGTGACGGCGACGGCCGCTTTGAAGAAGCGCACATCTTCGCCGATCGGATCCCTTTTCCAACCGGGATCATGGAGTGGGGCGACGGGGTGCTCGTCGGGGCAGCGCCCGACATCCTTTGGCTTCGCGACAAGGACGGTGACGGGGTAGCGGATGATCGGCTCATCGTGGCCACCGGCTTTTACACGGACAACTACCAGGCACGCGTGAACGGCTTCCGCCTCGGGCTTGATGGTTGGATCTACGGCTCCTGTGGCCTGTTCGGCGGCGAGATCCGCGTACACGGCCAGCAGACACCGGTTCGCCTGAGACAACGGGACTTTTGCCTATCGATGAAGCCGATAGCCCTGCGCCCTGCCGGAGGGCGGAGCCAGTACGGCCGGGTGCGGGATGACTGGGGCCACTGGTTCGGCAACACGAACAGCCAGGTACTCCTGTTCTACCCCCTGGCGGAGTATTACCTCGAGCGAACAACGGTCAAGCTTTTGCCCCCTCTGTCGGTCTACGTGCCCGATTCCAGTTACGAATCGGCTCGCCTGTTCCCAAAGAGCCATACGCTCACCCGGTTCAACAATCCCGAGCACTATAACCGGGTCACCTCTGCGTGCGGGCCGGAGATCTACCGCGATGTCATTCTTGGGCACCACCTGTACGGCAACGCCTTTGTGTGCGAACCCGTTCACAACCTGGTGACCCGACTCGTACTGCGGCGCGAGGGGCTCCTTTACAAGGGTCGACGTGCGAAGGGGGAGGAAGTTCGCGAGTTCCTCGCCAGTAGCGACAACTGGTGCCGACCTGTCCAGGTCCGTACGGGCCCCGACGGTGCCCTGTGGGTCGTGGACATGTACCGCTTCGTGATCGAGCATCCCCGCTGGATCAGCCCCGAACGGCTCCGCAAGCTCGACGTTCGGGCCGGGGACGACAAGGGACGCATCTACAGAGTGGTGCCGACCGGGCGGAAGACGCGACCGGTCCGCGACCTGGCTGCTCTTTCCGAGACGGAGCTCATCGCGCGGCTCGACACCGAGAACGGTCCTGTCCGGGACCTCGTGCACCGGCTGCTCTGTGAACGCGGCCTTTCCGAGCAGGGCGTCGCCCTCCTGGAACGTCTGGTCAGCAATGCGCGATCCGCCGCCGTTCGGCTTCAGGCGTTGTGCATTTTGGGCTCCACCGGCTCGCTGCGGAACCAGGTGATTGAGCATGCCGCCACTGATCCATCCCCCGCGGTACGCCGTTGGGCGATCCGCTGGACCGAGCAGCGACTGGATCGGGACTCCTCCCTGTTTCGCACGGTCGCTCGCCGCGTAACGGACGACGAGGTTGAGGTACGGCTGCAGGTGGCCCTCGCACTCGGGCAGACCAAGCGTCCGGAAGCTGCTCGCCTCCTCGTCCGGTTGGCCCGGCACGATGGCACAGATCCCTACTTCGCCGCGGCCGTGCTCAGCTCGAGCGGCCCCCATTGGAAAGCGATGGCGGATGAGTTCGCACGTGGCCCGGGCGCCCCGGATCCCTTCTGGGGGGCTTTCTGGGAACAGGTGGCCCTCTACTGTTCCCCGGAGGAAGCTGTGAGCCAATTCTGCACGCTTGTCGACCGTGCATCCTCCGGCGGGAGCTCGCGGTTCGCCTATCACCAGGCCGCGATCCGCCTGCTATCCGGCATGAGGAAGAAGGGGAACAAAGGAGTGCCGCGAGAAGACAAGCGGCTTGAAGCCGCACTGAGTACGCTCGCTCGACGAGCGGACGCGCTCCTGGCCAGGTCGCCCTCGTCTGAACGGGAAGCGAGTCTGGCTGTCGCCACCCTCCGTGAGGCGGTCGCCCATGGCATCGTGCCCGTGGAAATCCTTGCCCGGCGTCTGGGCTCGCACGAGCCGCCGCACGTGCAGCGGCTGGCCTTAGACGCGCTTTTCGAAGCTGCGCCCGCCCGTGCTCCGGATGCCGTGTTACAGCGATGGTCGGAGCTGGCCCCCGCCATACAGCAGTGTTCGCTGGAACTCCTGCTCAGCTCCACCCACGGGACGCAAGCGCTGCTGCACGCGTTGCGGAAAGGCACGCTCACGGCTCTGGACCTGACCCCCTCGCAGCGTCAGCGGCTCCTCAACCACCCCGACGAAACCATTGCCAGGGCCGCCCGCTCGTTACTTCACGTTCCGACCAGCGAACGGGAAGAACTGGTTCAGCAGAAGCTCGCAACGCTGGCGAGCCTGAAAGGCGACCCCGCCCGCGGACGATCGCTCTTCGAGAAGCACTGCTCCGCGTGCCACGAACCGTATCAGAACCAGGGGCGCCTTGGTCCGGACCTGGCGGAACTAACCGACCGTAGCACCGCAGCTCTGGTTCGATCGATTCTGGACCCGAACGCTAGCGTCGACGATCGGTACCTGAGCTACGTCTTCGTTACCACTGAGGGCCGGCTCATTACCGGCCTGGTTGCCGAGGAAACGGCGGGAGCGATCGTTCTCGGCTTGCCGGACGGGAACCGCACCACCCTACCCCGCACGCAAATCGAAGCTGTCCGCAACACCGGGCGATCGTTGATGCCAGAGGGGTTTGAACAGGAGCTCAGTGACCAGGATCTGGCCGACCTCGTCGCTTACATCCAACAGGTCGTACCCACGACCAGGGTTGTGCGTGCGCGCCCTGACGGAAGCTTTATCCTGCCTGTCACCGCCGCCCTGATCGACGGCAACGCCGCGAAGGTGACCGATTTTCGCAACATCACCACCCTGGGCGCCTGGCGACCGCAGGCCGGCAGAGTTCGCTGGCAACTGGAGGTCTCCGAAGGGGGCCAATTCCTTCTGCTCGCCGACTGGCTCAACCAGTCGTCCACATCTGGCCGCTTTCGGATCCTGCTCCACACGCCGTCCTCGCAGGCGTCGTTGACGTGGGAGGCAGAGCCGACCGAGGTGCCAGGGGAAGGCAACTGGTTCCGCACCGAACCGGTCGGCTCCGTCGTCCTGGAGCCCGGCACGGCAATCCTCGGACTGATCCCGATCTCCCCTGATACCTTTCCTGACGTGCGCATCCGTTCGCTTACGCTACGCCCGCGCTAGCGGGCTGAGGCGCAGTTTCGGCCCCCCGTGAGCCCCCGTAGGCTTGCGTGACCATCGACACCGCAGCACGCCCAGCGTGGGTGATTGCAACGCGACCGTGCTACGCCCCCCTCGACCACCCAACCGTAGCGGGCGTTCGCCGGCCCGTGTTCGGCCTGCAAGCGATCGGCCAGATCAGCTCAAACGGCCCCCCACCCGGGCATCAGCCTTTGCGCACCCGCCCCGCGGTTGACCTTAGCAGTCTGCCCTCCGCCCAGTACTGCGGTGGGCTCCACGCAGGCCACATGATGGGTTACTACCGATGCCCTTTGGGAGGCCCCCGCTGCCGGAGCTGCTTCTGCGCGATTGTGCTGTCGCCCCCTAAGGGGTCCAAGCCCCCAAGAACGGCGGCGGTCCCTGTGCTCGCTCCTTAAGATTGGCGCGAACAGTGGGGCCTGGGTAAAGCGTCGCATACCGCCATCCGCACTTGCAGCGGCTCGAGCGACGCTCGATCAGCGACATCCCGCCCGGTGGAGCAAGAATGGCGTTTGCAGGCAGGCTGTACCCCCATCGCATTCGCCTGAACGAGATGTGGCAGCTCGTCCCCGAAGACGCCGCAGCCGGCCGCGGCGTGCCGCGGTATCGGGTGGGCCCGTGGTCGACACAAGGGCTCGCGGGTTACCGCGGCCCGGCGCGTATGCGGCGGTCCTTCGGTCGCCCGCGCACGATTCCGCACGACGAGCGCGCGCTCCTGGTGATCGGAGGCTGCGACGCCCCGACTTCCGTGTTGCTGAACGGCGAGGCGTTGGTCAGAGAGTGCGCCCCCTGGGCCATTGCACGGTTCGACGTTACCGAACTCTTGCAGCGCCGCAACCAACTGGAGCTTCGGACTACGGTCGTCCAAGAGCCCACACCCGACGATCGTCCGTTCGGTGGCGTCCTCTGGGGGGTCGAGCTTCAGATGTGGCCGGCGGTGTGGGTCGACTACGCCTTCGCCGTCGTAACTACCAGCCCATCGGGCCAGTTCGAAGTGACGTGTGTTGCGGCACTCGAGGGGGCGACTGCGGCGGAGGTGCGCGCCAGCGCGCGGCTGTACGTGGGTGACACCTGCCTGGGGGAATCGGAGGCGGTCTCTGGTTCCTGCCCGGGCCAGATGCGTGTGTGCTTTAGGGCGACCGCCCCGCGGAGCACGCCCGAAAGCCCAAGCCCCGCCTGCGCGGAACTTCCCTGGCTGGTTGGGGCGCGCAAGGTCGATCGCGCGGAGATTTTCCGCCTGATGCTGAGGGTCAGCTTACGAACCGGTCAGATGATCGAAATCGAACTCCCGGCCGGACCGCACGCTCCAGGAAGCGCCGCGGGGTGTACGGTCACGCGAGATCTGCTGGCGTTCGTCCATGCTCCCGAACTGGCCCTAAGCGGACATAGCCCCCGACAACCGGTCACCGTTCGTTTGCGCACCCCACCGCTGACGATCACCTCCCTGCCCTACCTCGTTGCTCGAATTGCCGGTCATCCCGGCCTCGCTGCCTGGACGGTGACAGAAGCGGGAGCGGCTGCCGAGGCATTCGTAGGCCACCTGGCAGAACTCGACCCCGTTCACCCCGTTCTAAGGGGGCTCGAGCCCTGCTAGTACAAGAAAACGCACGAGGCCCAAGCTGGTTGCGTCAGAGCCGGCATGTCCTCCTCCGGCGAACTCATTTGCTCCTTTTTCCACCGTACTCTGTCGCCGTCCCTGCACGTGAGGGCCGACGCGCCAATGCGAGCCCTGCAATCGCTACAGCCGGTAGAGGAACTGGCGGGAGTTCAGCAGCGACCAGAGAATGTCCTCGAAAGCGCGCCGCCGGTCCGATTGGGACCTCACGTAGCGAACGAGCTCTTCCTTTTCTTCCTGGGTGGGGAACCGGCTCAATGTTCGCAAATAGAGCTCGGTAACGATCGCGCCGTCATCTTGCTCGCGCTCCAGTAGGGCACTCAAACAGTTTTGCGACGACGTGATCTTTTCCGTGACCAGGGTCCCGTTGATCAGTTCGAGAACCTGCGTCAGAGAAGGATCGTTACTGCGCTCGCACTCACAGGGCAGATCTCTATTGGGCTGACCGAAGGCGCGCAAGAACGGATGATCCACAGAGGGGTCGGGAATCTGGGTGGCTAACATCCCGGGGGGCATGCCAGAAAAGCGCTCCGGCACACCCGTGGCAGCACAGATGGCGTTGAGGAGCTGTTCGGCGCTGAGAAGCCGCGGCACGTTCCTGGAAAAGTACCTGTCGTCGTTCTTGTTCCAGCGGTTCGGAACTGACGAGCGCTGGTACGTTGCCGACAGCACGATCACCTTGATCAGATTCCGCAGGTCGTAGCCCGAGTTGGCGAAGTGGTCGCCAAGCTCCTTAAGCAAGCGATCGTGCGCAGGCGGGTTGGAGTCTCGAATGTCATCCGCGGGATCGACGATCCCCCGGCCCAGCAGGTGGTACCAGACTCGGTTGGCCACAGCCTGTGCGAACATCGATCGGCCTGAGGTGACCAGCCAATCCGCCAGGGCGGCGCGAGGATCGGCCCCCAGCTTGTCCAGAGGCTTGCCCAGAAGGGGACGGGGCGCCACCGGCTCCCCGCTGGACGGATGGCGAAGACCACCATCCTCCGCCACGTACACCACTTCCCTGCCCCCGTCCTTCTTGATTCGGGTGCGTGCGAAGAACGCCGCCAGCCCGTAGTAGTCATCCTGCGTCCAGCGTTCAAACGGGTGATTGTGGCAGCGGGCGCACTGCATCCGGATGCCCAGAAAGACCTGAGCCACGGTCTCGGCCGCATCGGCGGGCTCTCTCCAGGCAAGGCTGAAGTAGACGGCCGGGTTACGCACCGGATCGCCGGTGGCGGTGAGCAGCTCGCGAGCCAACCGGTCGAGGGGCACGTTTCGGGCAAGCTGAAGCCGGAACCAGACATGGAATCTGGCCGCGGCGTCCATGCCGAGCTTCTTGGCGTTTACGCCCAGCACATCGAGCCACTTCATCGCCCAAAAGTCGACGAACTCGGGCCGCTGGAGCAATTCGTCGACCAACCGCTCGCGCTTCTGTGGTGACTTATCGAGAAGGAACCGTCGCGCTTCCTCCGGTGAGGGAATCCGTCCGAGAAGGTCAAGATACGCGCGCCGCAAGAAGACCTCATCTGAGCAGAGCGGACTGGGCGCGATCTCCAGCTCTCGTAAGTGCTCATTCACACAGCGGTCGATGAAATTGTGCTCCTCGGGTGTGCCCCAGACGAACTGGGGGTCATGGCGAACGAAGGAAACCCGCACGCTGGTAATCTGGTCGAGGTAGCGTACGAGGACGGCCGTTTCGCCTTTTGTCCTCGCCCGTACCAGCCCGTCAGGCCCCACTTCGGCGATCTCGCCGTCGGAGACGGAGAACACGGCCAAATGGGTGACGTCCGCCGAGGAACCGTCGGAAAACTGAGCGACGACGCGGAGTTGCTGCGAGTCGCGGTCGTCCCGCAGAGCGATGCGCTTGGGATAGACCTCAAGCCCGGTCGGCGTGCGGTCCCAGGTTCCCTTCGGCACGCCGGCAGCGATCCAGTCGTGGAGCACCCGATACTCGAGTTGGGTCGGACGAAGGCGGACACCCCCCTCGTGCGGCGTCCGCCCCGATGGTTTGCGGAGCACGAGGCTGGAGTCCGGCCGAACGACGCTGATCCGTCGGCCCAAAAGCTGCCTGGTCAGTGAGGCGTAGTCAAGCGCCGGGTCATGGCCGCGAAGGCTGAGCCGGAAGCCTCGCTTGCCACTGGGGGCACCGTGACACGCCCCGGAATTGCAACCGGCCCGCGAGATGGCCGGCACGACCTGAGTGACGAAGTCCGGAACGTGCTTCTCCAGACGCACCGTGACCGGGATCACGTACTCTTGCCCCCTCATAGCGACCGATACTCGAGCCGTCCCGTTCTGGACGGGCACAAGTCGGCCATGGTCCGTAACCGACACCACGTCAGGGGCGTCGCTGGAGAAAACCGCTCGACAGGTGAGATCGACCGGTTGGCCATCTTTTGTCTTGCCGAACACCAGGATCTGAACGCGGTCGTAGGGCGTCGTGAGGACAGCACGTTCTGGCACGACCCGAACGATCTCGGCATCCGATGCTCCAGCGGTGAACAGGGCAGCCAGTATCAGACGGATCGATAGTTCAGCGATCACCCCGGTAACCTCCTGCCGAACGGCACCAAACCAGGATCACCTTGATCCTAACGCATGCGGTGACCACAAGCAACGAACCGCCCGAAAAGCCCTCAGAGGGAACCACCGTTGGTCTTTGCCCCCTCTCTCGGACGCCATTATGGGAGCACGCATGGATCTGCCCCCTTGCAAATCGCCGATCGAGAGATCGGTGCGGCGGTCTCGATCGGGATGGCCCCCTAAGGCCGCTTCGGGAATCGGCCGGTCCGGCTTGCGAGTGGCTGTGCTTGCGGCGTACAACGTTACGTCCGACTCGCGGACGGCACCCTGCGCGCCCGAACCGCGGGAACGCCATAGCGCAGAACGGGGGA
Organism: Planctomycetota bacterium; assembly: GCA_026981825.1. Lineage (GTDB taxonomy): Bacteria > Planctomycetota > Planctomycetia > JALXBF01 > JALXBF01 > JALSID01. Next base: position 6,862 of record JALSID010000129.1, on the reverse strand, counting down.
GGACTCCATCCTGCAACGCGGCTCGAGCGAGGATCGTCACGTTGCGTGAGAGCACATGAGCGGGATAGTCACTGTTCAACACCGGCCGCCTGTTCCCGTAGCGCGTGGGAGTGGGGCTGCGATCGGGACGAGAAGACGAAGAGGCTAGCGGAAGTGGAGTTCCACGATGTCGCCGTCGTGGAGTACGTGGTCACGGGCGACCGGCTGCCCGGGATACACCCCCTCCCCCCAAACACGGGCGTTCTTCAGCTTCTCGGCCAGTTCGCGATGGATCAGCTCGGCCAGATCCATCACCGTTGAGCCGGCCGGCAGGGTGAACGGGGCGTCGCGGTCGACCGGTTTGCCAGGAGGCTTCGAGTAGACTCGGATAGCGTTCAGTAGCTGCCACAGTCGATCGGGCAGTTCGCCAAGTCCTTGCCCGGTGGTGACGGAGACCGGGAAGAGTTCGAACCGCTTGCTGTACGCTTCATGCAGAAGCGACAATCTCTCCTCGGCGTCTTCAGCGTCCATCTTGTTGACCACCATGATCGCTCGCTTCAGGGTCTTGCCCCCCAGTCGGGCGACCTCTTCGTCCTGGTCGGCGTCTTGGAAGCGATCAGGCCAGCTTGTCAGGAACAGTCTGGCCCGTTCCAGCCGCCCCAGGCACTCCTCCAGTGCGTCCAGGATCTCGTCGCTGCCCGCGTCGGCGACGACGACGGCCGCGTCCGCCGCGGTGATCATGCCGGGAACGTAGCTCTCGAGGTAGGACTCGGTGATTGGGGGAAGATCGACAAGCTGGATCTGGACGTTCTGCCAGGGCATCATTCCCGGCTGAGGCTGGTGGGTCGTGAACGGGTACGGGCCGATTTGGGGGTTTGCTTTGGTGAGGCTGGCCAGCAAGCTGCTTTTTCCTGTGTTGGGCGGACCGACGAGCACGATCTGACCCGCACCCTCGCGAGGGATCCGAAAGCTGGGCCCGCGCCGTCCTTTCTTGCGCGACTCCTGCAGTTCTTCGCGAAGCTTCTTGATCCGGGACTTGATTTCGGCTTGAAGCTTTTCGGTGCCCTTATGCTTTGGGATGAGGGCCAGCATTTGCCGGAGCGCCGCGAGCTTTTCCTCCGGCGTTTGTGCCCGCTTGTACTCTTCCCCTGCTTTGAGGTACTGCGGCGTTAAGTTCGCTGGCATCGCGAGAAGACTCGATTCCGGCCCAGACCGGCTCCGTGCTCAGCCGCACTCCGCCACAACCGCCTCACGAAGGCCGTGACAACTGCTAATCCTGGGTTACCGAGGCAGAACCGAACACCTGTTCCACCGCCTGCCTCAGGCCCGCTTCATCGACGGGCCCTAGAGCGACAACGACCTGGGGGCGCAACGAGTACCGCTCCAGCACCTGCCCCAAAGCCTTCTCATCAATATTCTGCACATCGCGGATCAGTTCGTCCACGTCGCGGTACCGCCCCCGGTAAACCCAGTCGTGAACCAGGGAGCTCAGCCTTCCGGAGGGGATTTCGCTGCCGAGCACAATCCGCGAGCAGACCTTACGATGCGCCCGATCGACCTCTTCTGCGCTGATGCCCCCTTCGTGAACCTGCCGGTAGACCTGGAGCAGGCGGGCGAGGTTCTCGGCAGCCGCCCCGGCAGAGCAGGTGAGGAAGGTATAGAAGACGCCGATGTCGAGGAAACCATGCCGTTCCAGCTCCGCCGAATCGGCGTGGCCAGGCTCGACCAGCTCGTAGTAAAGACGGCTACCGGAGCTGTGGCCAACGATTGTGGCCAGTAAATCAGCAGGCTCGCCTAACTCGTCTCGGTCGCCAGGCGCAGGAGACATAGCCACCACGTAAGCGTGCTCGACCCGAGAATCGTGGAGGACGCGCACCACGGTTGGTGGCCGATGAGGAACCATCTTGCGTTCGACCCGCCCCCGTGGCCAGGACGCGGTGAACCGGTCGGCGAGCTCAACCAGCCGGTCCCAATCCACATTTCCAGCCGCTGCAAGCAGGATGTTTCCGGTCCGGTACCGATCCGCATGGTACTGACGCATCTGCTGCGGAGAGAGCGCGCGCAGGGATTCTTCTGTGCCCAGAATGCTGTGACCGAGGGGATGACCGGCAAAGTAGGTCTCGATCGAACGGTCAAACAACATCCAGGTGGGTTGGTCCCGATACATCTGGATCTCTTCCACGATCACTTCTTTCTCGAGCTCAAAGTCCTCCGTGCGCAGGGCCGGTTGCAGGATGTCGCTAAGAAGATCCAAAGCACGCTCCATGTACTCGGGCAAAACCGCAGCCCAGAAAGCCGTCATCTCTTCCGAGGTGTAGGCGTTGTACAAGGCGCCGATCTCGTCGAACTCACGGTTGATATCTTCTGCCGTCCGGCGCGCCGTGCCTTTGAACGCCATGTGTTCCAGAAAGTGACTCAGCCCGTATTGCTCGGGGCTTTCGTCCCTCGCACCGGTCAGCACGACGTAGCTGAGTGCCACGCTTCGAGCGTGGGGATTGATCTCTGCGATGATGCGCAACCCGTTGTCGAGTTCTACGGTCTTAAACGTGAACTCCATCGGTCCACCTACTCTGCAGTGCGTCTGACCGAGCCCAAACGGAACACCGCTGGGGGGCGCTCAGCCTCCCGCGACGGCGGTCTTCGCTCCCCCACACGGTTCGGGCTGGGGGCCGGCCTGGCTACTGACTTCACTCTGTTGCCTCGGCGCGGAGAAGCCGGGGCGCTTCCGGCCCCAGGCTCACAATGGTGAAATCTTCGAATGGGTGGCGCGCCAGGCACTCGCGGATGGACTGCACGCTGAGCTCATCCAGATGGCGTTGGATCTCTTCCAGTGGCCGGACGCGGCCCAGGTAGAACCAGTCTCCCGCCGCCATTTGAGCGCGCGCCGAGGTCGACTCCTGACCCATGATCAAGCTCGACTTGATCCCGGCGCGAGCCCGTTCGACCTCCTCATCGGTGAGATTGTCGCCCACCGTTCGTAACTGGTGAAGGTAAAGCTCCAACGCCTCGTCCGCCTTCTGCGGCACGGTTCCCACATAGCCAAACACCGCCCCGGTGATCCGCAGGAACGAATAGCTCGCCCAAACCGCGTAACACAGCCCCCGCTTCTCGCGCAGTTCGGTGAACAAGCGGGAACTGGCGCCGCTGGATAGGACCGCAATCGCCATCCGGATTCCGTAATAGTCGGGATGATCGAACGGTACGGTATCGCAGGCGATCGCCAGGTGCGTTTGCGACGTCTCCTGGCGCAGGTGCGTCCGGCGATCGTCCCGGCGCTTTCCGATACGGAGCTGAGGGCGATCCCCATGCCACTCGCCAAAGAGTCGCTGCACGGCGTCGCGCAGTCGGCTCCACTCGAAGTGACCTGCCACAGCGAGGATCGCATCCGAGGGGGTGTAGTTCCCCTCCCAGTAAGCACGGACATCGTCGTACGTCATCGACGTCACCGACTCACGCGTGCCGATCGGAGGAGCACCGAACGGCTCAGGCCAGTGGCGCCAGGTCAGTTCGATGGAAACCCGGGACTTCGGGTCCTCTTCCATCGTCTGGATCTCCTGCAACACCAGCGCGCGTGTGGCCTGAAACTGCTCCTCCGCAAGGTGGGGACGGAGCAAGGCGTCCGCGTAGAGTTCCAGCGCCGGCTCGAGATTGTCGCCAAGAGTCGCCCCGCTAAACGTGGTCTGCTCGCGTCCGACCGTGATCGATTTCACCACCCCCAACCGATCCAGTTCGTTCTGCAACGCGCGGCTATCCCGTTCACCCGCGCCCCGGAAAACTAGCTCGGCTGCGATGTTCGCTACCCCCCAACGACCAGGGGGATCCAGAGCAGAGCCGCCGGGCAGCAGAAGCGTGAACGCTACGGAGCGCACCCCGGGCACGTACTGGCCGATCAACGTGAGCCCATTCTTGAGCTGCTCGATGCGTGTGCTTTCCTGGTCAGCCACAGCCCTTGCTACCTTCGACGAACTGAACCGAATGCGGTTATAGCCTGCGTTTGACACAGATTGTACGTCCCCTCGGCTATCCATTCGGCCGTGCTCGGACCCTGTCGTGCGACGCCGAGCTTGACCTGGGACAAGCGGCGGCTCACCACAGCTCGAGCAAAATTGCTGTGCCCTCCACTAGCACCGCGCCGTCGTTCCTTCGCACATCAGCCCTAAATCACCTCTCAGAACTCCCCGCTAGACGCAGGACGCCGCTTGACTCGGGCGATCTTGAAGCCCACAGCCTCGTATAACCGCACGGCCGGTTCGTTCTCCGCCGTCACCTCCAGCATAGCCCGCTGGAACCCACAGTCCCGGAAACCGTGCAGCGCCTTCAGCAGCAACGCCCTGCCCAACCCGAGGTGCCGGAACTGAGGTACCACGCCGAGATTCTGAATGGCCCCCATGACATCGCTGGCACGAGCCCCCTGGATCGTGCCGCACATGCAGCTCATATCCTCAGTAGCTACCATCCAGGTGGCCTCAGGGACAAAAAAGATACTGTTGGCGATATTCGACATCACCCGCCGACACCCTTCCCTGGAACCCAACGACGGGAACACGACCGAATCGAGTTCCCCGGCGAAGCTTTCGTAGAGCACCTCCGCATGGGTCTCAAGCAGGTTGTCAGACCAAGGAACCCACACAAACCCCTCGGGCAACTCCGCCGGCGGCAGGTCGACCAGCGGGCGCTCCATCAGGTAACGTAGGAAGTACGTAGCGGCCATGCCGGACACCGACCGGTAGTAACACGGGCTCTGCCAAGGATTGCGCGCGATTTTAGCTCACGCAGAGCGGATCGGTCAACGTGCGCGAGCGTGCCTTCGACAAGCCGGATTTTGGCCACAGGCGGTTGCCACCCAGAACAACCCACGAACCATTCCCTGACGCTCCAGTCGAGGGAGGCGAAGTTCACGAGTCCCGATCGGCAAGCGACGCGCGATAGAGCGGGCAATAGGTCTCCACCCGGTTCCGCCCCTTCCGCTTGGCCTGGTACAGGGCCTCGTCGGCCCGGGTCAGCAGTTGCTGGGCATCAAGAGCATCCTGCGGGAACGTGGCGATCCCACAGCTCACCGTCACCCCCGCCGGTTCCCCGAGGATCCCCTCCAGAGAATACGCCTCCACCGCAGAACGCAGCCTCTCGGCGAATTCCACCGCCTCGGTCTCCTGTGCTGCCGGGGCATCGGGCTTCCCACTTCGGCGCCGCCTCGGCATGATGATGGCGAATTCTTCACCCCCAAGCCGGCACACGAGATCCTGGTCGCGGAAGTGGTAGCGCAGGAGGTCTGCAATCAGGCAAAGCACCTCGTCGCCGATTTGATGACCATAGCGGTCGTTGATCTGCTTGAAGTGGTCCACATCTACTACAAGCAACGATACCGGGAAACAACCCCGGGATGCCGCTTCGAGGTAGTGGTCCAGTGCGACCTGAAGAAACCGCCGGTTGAAGAGCGATGTGAGGGGGTCGAGGTAGGAGAGACGGGTGAGCTGGTAACTGCGCCATGCCTGGGCCACAATCGGTGCGGCGTGCTCCACAGCCGACGAGATCTGAACGAGCTGCTCCGGTGTCAGAGAGCTTCGGCCGACGGGATCGGTCACGTTCACGACGCCGATGATCTTCCCATCTTCGTTTCGAATGGGCACGCTGGCGAAACTACGCGACGAGTACCGCTCGGGGTTCAACCCGGGCAACTTGATCCGGCTGACGTCGCGCACCAGCAAAGGAACACCATGGTTGTACACCCATCCAATGACACCGCGGTCCGGCCGCAACCGCTCAATGTAATTCACCAGGCGAAGGGGGACACCGGAGTAAGCAGCTAGGGCGAGCATGAAGTCCGACTCGGCCACGAACAGGGTGCACCGGCGGCATCCGGACCGGCGGAGCACGTGGGTAACGAGGAAACGACTGGCTGCTTCGACATCATGAGCAAGCAGAGCAAACACACGGGCCGACTCGAGCAGGTCCTCCTTCCCCCCGGCAACAAGCTCCAAAGCCCTATCCACCACCTCGTCGGTGCAGACATTGATGCGGAGCCGTTTGGCAAGAGAATGCGGCACCGGCACCAGCTTGCCCGATACCGCTACCGGCCCGAACGTGCAGTAGTCCCCCATCCAACCGGTCCCCTTGAGTCCGAGTTGCCCAACCGCTAATGTGCACGGATGACCCGGTGGTCTCGGCGAACCAGCCGGTCGTGAGTGGCAGCTTGCTCGCTGCCGGCACCGAGACCAACGTAGACATCGAAGCCGCTCGGACATGGTTCCCAACTTGCGGCTCGCGAAAATATACCTTGCGCCGTTGCCGGCGCCTGGCGGAGGAAGGTGACCCATGGCCGAAAAATCCGTCTATCGCGAGGAAGTGGTTCTGGAAGGACACATCATCGACTCCCTGCTCCTGCCGAAAGTCCTGGACACCATACTCGAACACGGTGGCGACTTCGAACTTCTGGACGTTCGGATCGGACGGACCCGCCAGGATCCCAGCTTCGCGCGGATCGCGATAGTGGCGCCGTCCGAAACGCGGCTGGACCAGATCCTCCGCCGAATCGGTCCCCACGGTGCCGTTCCGATTGAGCAGTCCGACTGCCAACTCACCGCCGCCGACATGGACGGCGCGTTCCCGGAAGGGTTCTACTCCACGACCAACCAGCCGACCGAAGTCCGCATCAAAGGACGGTGGATCCCGGTAGACGACCAAGAGATGGATTGCGGAATCGTGGTCGACCTGGACAGCCTTTCTGCGCGCTGTGTCCCGATGAGCCGGGTCCGCGCCGGAGACCTGGTCGTGGTCGGTCATCGCGGCATCCGAGTCGTGCCGGTGAAGCGGCCGGAACTCCTGCCCGAGTCCGAGTTCGGGTTCATGACGAGTGAGGTCTCCATCGAAAAACCCAAGCGCGCCC
>JALSID010000128.1 GCA_026981825.1 Planctomycetota bacterium | reverse complement strand
CGCTTTCCAGAGCCTCGGCCAGCTCCTCAGCGGTGGGGAACACAAAAGCTCGAATCTCCCGGTGGCGGTTCTTCTCGGGGGGCTGCTGCGCCGGGAGCGGAGTGCGGAGCAAGAGCAGTGCTACCGCAACGGCGCAGAAGACCTTTGCTATGGGGGACAACCATCGGGCCTGCACTGTAGCTCCCAGTCTTAAGCTCGCCCAAAGCAGACATGAACCCCCAACCAGTGCATTATAAAAACGCACAGGCCCAATCCTTCTCGTCCGAGCTCATCGCCGAACTCCTCAATGCGTGTGCGTCTCGTCCGCGGCGTACGGCACACCCGGAGCCGGCGAGAATGTTCCGCTCATCCGACCGCGCACAACGTCCAACCGCCGCTCCGCTCACTAGTACCGGCCCGGCGAATCCGCGTGACGGGTGGCTGCGGCAGCCACCATCAGGCGGGTACGCCCGGTGCGCGTTTTGCGGTTCATTCCGATCGTCACGACCATCGGTCGGACGGCCACCGCGGGACCCGGGTTGACGGCAGGCGAGCGAACGAGGCTGCTGCACACGGGCTGCTCAGGGGACGCCAACGCCCTACCATTCCGTGGGGAGAGCGGTGTTCTTCGTGGCCCCTGGGTAACGGACCTTTGCTCGCGGCTCGGTGCCGTCCAGACTACCGCTGCGGCCGCTCGGGCGTCACCTCGGTCCGCAGCCCCGGTCAGGGAACCGAAGGCGTCGACGCCCACCGGGCACATCTCGGAGGTGTTGCATACGGTGAGCGCGAGCTGCCACGACTTGCGAGACGAGGGGGGAGTACGATGAGCGGAAAGCTTTACATCGGTACCTCCGGCTGGTACTACGACGATTGGAAGCCCATTCTCTTTCCCGATGGGCGATATCGCGACCCTCTTCGCCTCCTGGCGAATTTCTTCAACGCGGCCGAGGTGAACTCGACCTACTATCGGCCGATCGATGCCTCCACGTCCGCAAGTTGGGCGCGTCGCCTCCGGAAGGTTCCCGATTTTCTGTTCACCGCGAAGCTGTGGCGGCGGTTCACCCACGAGCGTGAGGAGCCGCCCACAGTCTCCGAGGTGGAGCAGTTCATCGACGGGCTCGCTCCGGTGGCCGACGCCGGACGCCTGGGCGCACTCTTGGCCCAGTTCCCGTGGTCGTTCCGCTACACACCAGAGAATGCCGAATGGCTCGCGAACGTCGTCGACTATTTCCGGCGGCTCGCACCGATCGTGGTCGAGGTCCGGCACGATTCGTGGCTAAAGCCTGAAGCCCTGCAAACGCTGCGCGACCTCCAGGTCGGATTCTGCAACATCGATCAACCCAGACTCGGACACTGCATCCCGCCCACCGAAATTGCCACCTCGCCGGTCGGCTACATTCGGCTCCATGGGCGCAACGCCGAGAAGTGGTTCAAGCATGAGGAGGTGCATGAGCGCTACGACTATCTGTACTCGCGCGACGAGCTGAAGGAATGGGTGCCCAGGATCGAATCCGTTCGGGAAAAAACAGATAAGACATTTGTCTTCTTCAACAACCATTACCGCGCAAAGAGCATGGCGAACGCTCTGGAACTGAAGTCGCTGCTGAGCGGCGAGAAGCAGCCTGTCCCGGACGGGCTCGTGCGCGAATACCCCCAGCTCCGCGATATCGTCGCTTCGCCCCCTTCGGCATCGGAGACGCAGCAACGCCTGTTCTGAGCGACCGTCGACGACGTTCCTCCTTTCCGGGGGTCGGTCGTAAGTTGGGGGAAAGGAATGCACTGCGGTGCTTGGGGGGAGCACATTGGTACGAAGGTGGGGAGGAGATCGGTCCGAAAGGTCGGCCTACTCGTACGCATGTGAGAAATGGGTGGCAGCGCGGCTGGCTAAAAGGAAGCTCGGATGTGGGGGCTAAGGTAGCACGAGTCGCATGCCAGGGTGGATGTCTCCAGGTGAGCCGAGCTTGTCGCGGTTGGCGCGGAGGATAGCCCGGTACATGGACTCGCGGCCGTAGACCTTTCGAGCGATCGCGCGTAGCGTTTCGCCGGGCTGGACAACATAGACGCGACTTTGCTCAGTCGCGATGTCCGAGGAGCCTCGATGACGGGCCGTCTTCTTCTCGGGCCGAGACGACGGCTCAGTTCGGTCGGGGTTCGACGGGATCCTCAGCTCCAGCCCCACGGGCAATTCGTCGGCGGAAACGAGGCGATCGCGATTCGCCTCGAAAATGACCCGGTACTTCGCCTCGTCTCCGTACGCTTCCCGCGCTATGCTTGCCAGAGTGTCGCCGGCGCGCACGACGTACCGCTGCCCGGGGACCGGGCGGCGCGGCATCACGGGGGGTGGAGGAGCCTGTGCCACGGTAGAAACGTTGGCCAGGGCGGTTGGGGTGGCCAACTCGCTATCGGAGGGGGGCGTGTTTGCTAAATGGGCTGCGGCGGCGGTTGTGCTGTCCTTGCCACGGAGGGCGGCCGGTGCGGGGCTCCGAGCGGATTGTGCCGCTTCTGGTTTCTGACCCGACACAGGGATGCCCAACCGTTCACCCAGGATGCTCTTCACGTACTCCGGTGGGATGCGGTAGGGCTCCGTTCTCGTGCGCACCACAGGCAACTCATCCGGCCGTGGATCGGCTTCCTGGAGGGCCGCGAGCTTCTCTTCGGGGTGGGGCGCCCGACGAAAGAAGAGCACGGCGACGAGTGCCACAAGGAGAATGCCGAGAACCAGTCCAACTTTGATGTCACGCTCCATGGGGGTTGACTCCCACTCGGCAACTTCCCCGTTGTCTTCCCCGTCGCACACAGGGGGAAGCACACAACCGCGGCATCTAATCGTGCCCACATCAAACCGTGTTCCTCGTTCCGTCGAGTCCCGAGCAGAACGTACTGCCTCCCTGTGTCGTCCATAACCGGTATCGAACCGAGGGCAGCGGCTGGTTCGTCGGAAGCACCCCTTCTTCCGCACGCCTGTACCGATCCGGGCTGCCAAACTGGGTAAACTCGCAGTGACTAATGTAGCGTCCCTGTGGATCGCGGAAATGTTCCACGCCGCCCCCGTACTTGACAATCAACCCCGTATCGGTTCCAGCCAGAGGTTCTCATGCGTATCGCCCTCGTTGCAGTCCAGCACGAATCGAATCCCCGTTCCCCGTTTCGAACGGAGCTGAGCGATTTCAGCAACGGATGCTTGTTGCGTGGCCCGGCGTTGATCGAGCACTGGAGAAGGTCCCGCCACGAGTTGGCGGGCATCATCCAGGCGGCAGCCGAGCGACCCGACCTGGAGATCGTGCCTTTGCTCGCAGCCTGGGCTGTGCCAGGCGGTGCGGTGACGACGGACGCTTTCGAGACGATAGCAGCCGATGCCACTGCACTCGTGGCCGAGGCGGGCGCAGCTTGCGACGCCTTGCTCGTTGTTCTCCACGGAGCGATGTGGGCAGAGCATGCTCCAGATGCCGATGGGGAGCTACTGGAGCGGCTCCGCCGCGTGTGGGGGCAGAAGCCGATGGTCGTGACCGTCGATTTCCACGCAAACGTGACCCGCCGCATGGCGGCCTGCTGTAATGCACTGCTTGCCTACCGAACAAACCCCCACATAGACCAGTTCGAAGTGGGCAAGCGCGCGGTGGAGACCGTGCTGCGGCTGGTCGAGCACCAGGAACCGTACCTCACAGTCGTCGGTCACCCGAGCTGTCTGATCAGCATTGCGTGCCAGAACACGGCCGATTCCCCCTGGCCGGACCTGTTTGGTCGGCTTGACCGGGCTGCCGAGAGGCTCGGTGCGGTGACTGCGAACCTGTGTGCCGGGTTTCCATACGCGGACCTGCCCGAAGCCGGTCCTTCAATTTCGTTCAGCGGCCCTGCGGGTCTCCGCGAGCAGCTTCGGCAGGGGGTTGCCGAGTGTTGCGAGCTTGTGTTTCGGCGACGTGGCGAGCTGTACCGCAGCCTGCTGCCACCAAGTGAGGTCCCTGCC
>JALSID010000127.1 GCA_026981825.1 Planctomycetota bacterium | reverse complement strand
ACCTCGATAGGTTGAACTAGCATGGCCCATTCGGTAGGCTTAGTCGTAGGTTCGCATGCGGTTATGGTAGCTTATCGTCCTCGTGGTACGGAGTATTGGTCATGAACGCGGCGGATTATCTCGACCTGTCCAATCCCACCACTCGCTGGGCGCTCTACGTTGCGGGCTTCGCTCTGGTGCTGGTGCTTCTGGCGGCGATCCTGGCCAAACTTGGCTTGAAAAAGGTGTCGCTGCCCGCCTGGCTGGGTGGAGCTCTGGTGGGCATGATCGTAGGCGGTGTGGCAGTTGGTGCGTACGTGTACATCACCAAACCGGTGGAGATTCCGCCAAACCCGATGGCCGGCGAGGAATATGACGGCGGAAATGTGGGAATGTCAGAAGGAGCTGGGGGTTCTATGGGGGGCGATATGATGGCGCTGGGTGGTATGTCCGCCACGATGCCCGGCGGCATGGGGGGACCGGGTGGTCCGGGTGGCCGTTCCGGCGGCGGGAGGATTCCACCGCGCGTACGCGCGATGGGGTTGCTGAACGGCCTCGACCTGTTGGCCGGCTCCTACGCATTCGGGCTGGTACCCGAACAGGCGGAGCAGTTGGTCGAGCTGCTTGAGCCCATCAAGGGGACGGGCATCAACGACGACAACGCCGAACAGATTGCCGGGAAAATCAGCGAGATTCTCTCGGAAGAACAGCTTCAGTTGCTCCGCCGGATCCGGCCGGCTCGAAGGAACCGTCGCGGTCAGGGTGGCGGCTTCGACGGTGGGTCAGGTGGTCCGGGTGGTCCTGGCATGGCGTCCGGTCCCGGTGCTTACCCCTCAGACTACCCGGGCATGCGTCCCCCACAGAAGAGCGAAGTGGAAGGTGCGGAAGCGAAGGCCGGTCAGGCCCAGCCCAAAGAGGCGACTGAGGAGGCTGATCCCAGCGTCGAGCTGGTCAATCGTCTCCTTGGTCGACTCAAGCAACTCGCCACGTCGGAGGCCGCGTCCGAACCTGCGGCATCTGGGCAAGAGAAATAAGGGGTCGTTCAGACCGGTTGTTCGGCAATTGGTCCCCTAAACCAACCTAGCTACGACCCATGCGCGCCTCGCGTCCTTACACGGCACGTATCGTAGCAACCGTCGTGGCCCTGGCCGTGGCCGCTACGGCGAGCTGGACACTGTTGCACCTGACGCGCAAGGGAGCGGAGTCTGCGCTGAACCCGGGAGGGTTCCGAAACCTGGCAGGCAATGCAACCTTTGTAGGGGACGCTGTGTGCGTTTCCTGCCATGAGGAGATCGCCGAGAGTTATGCACGCACCGGGATGGCTCGATCCTGGAACCGCATCACCGACGCGGACCGGATCGAATCGACGGGTTCGGGAGACAAGCTAACCGTTCGGTCGCCCGCAGAACAGCTTGAATACCAGTTGCGCTGGCGCGAGGATGGGCACCTGGAGGTCACCGAGACCATTACTGGCCCGGGCGCCGGCCTCGTGCCTCCGTTGAAAGTGCTCGCCGAGTACGTCCTGGGCTCAGGTCACAAGGGGCGGAGCTACATTCTGGACTGCAACGGATACCTCTGGTTAATGCCCGTCGCGTGGTACTCGGCGCCCTCCACTTGGTCGCTCAGCCCTGGTTTCGAGCACGGCAACCGGAGATTCTCCAGAGCGATCGTCCCCCGCTGCCTCGCCTGTCACAACGGGTACGCCAACTACGAGCCCTACTCGGACAGTAAGTATGAGCCTCCTCTACCGACGGGGATCACCTGCGAACGGTGCCATGGTCCGGGCTCGTTGCACGTGGCTGAACGGCAGAACGATCCGCCCAACCGGCCACGGACCGGCAAGGACCTGACCATCGTGAATCCTGCTCACCTGGCGCCGGCTCTCCAGCAGGATGTCTGCCTGCAGTGTCATCTTTCCACCGAAGTGGCCGTGGTGATGCGCGGGGGAGCTTCCGCGTTCGACTATCAACCGGGCCAGCCGTTGCACCTGTTTCGTCTCGATTTTCAGCTTGCTGGGCCGGAAGCGGAGGAGCTGTCCGCTGTAAGCCACGGGACACGGATGGTCCTGAGCCGGTGCTACACCCGCTCGGGCGGCAAGCTCGTGTGCACCTACTGCCACGCCCCCCACAAGCCAAGCTGGGAAATCCCCCGGGACGCTTACAACGCGCGTTGCCTTACCTGCCATAGTGTGGAAAGTTGCACAAGACCGGCCACACTGGAAAAAACCCACCCGCTTGCGGCCTATTTCGAGCAGGCGCACCGATCGGCTGATTGCATCTCATGTCACATGCCCCGACGCGACCCCAAGGACATTCGCCACACCACAACCACGGACCACTGGATACGAAAGGACGCCGTCTTCGATCGGACTGCTCCACCCGGTCCCCCCAAACCACCGGACCGATTTGTCGCACTTGTCGACTTCTTCCGAGTAGCCACTCCCGGAGAAAGAGGCATTGCCCACGTGATGTATGGGCACACCTGGCAGCGAGCGGACTACCTCCAGTTTGGACTACGCCTACTCAACGCGGCGCTGCGCCGCCACCCTGACGATCCTCGACTGCTTTATTGGGCTAGCCTGGCCCGCGCGGACCTGGGCGAAATGGGCGTGGCCCAGGAGCTCGCCTGGCGGGCCTACCAACGCGTGAACCTATTCCAGCAAGATTCTGGGCTGACAGAGGAGGAGAAACTTGATCTCTGTCTCGATCTGATCCACTACTTCACGCAAACGGACAATTTGGAGGCGGCGGCCCAGGTGGCCGACCGGCTCCTCCACCTGGCACCCGCATCGCGTGAGGCGAACAACGCGCGGATTCGAATCGCATTGCTGCGCGGCAACCTCGACCTGGCCAGGACTCTCGCACGCCAAGCAACAGCACGAGACGGTTCCAACTGGCTGGCGTGGAACTTCCTCGCCGCCGTTCTGATCAGCCAAAAAGGCGACTCGGACGCCGCGCTCGCCGCCGCGGAGAAAGCCCTCCAGTGGAACCCCCTGGACATCCGCACCTGGCTTACATACGCGCGTGCCTGTGAATACGCAGGCGACGCCGAGAAGGCAGCCCGGGTGCTCCAGGCCACATCCCAACGGTTCCCCAGGGCAGTCGAACCGTTGCTGGCGCTTGCCGAGCTGTTCCGCAGCAAGGGTAACGTTCGGGAAGCACGGAGATATCTGCTCCGCGCCCGTGCCATCGACAGCACAGACCCCCGGGTCCGAGCCCTTGCCCGCAAACTTGCCGGCCGTCCTGAGCGAAAATCCGCGTTGGAAGAACGCTCGCCGTAGCTCGAGATGCTCAGAGCCCTCCTTTGCTCGAACGCGCCCCCACCGCATCCGGCTCCCAAGGTTATTGCTGTAAGGCCAACAGCGACTGGTACAGCTCCACAAACACCTTCCGATGATCCCCCCGGATGTAGAATCCTTCCCCCCCGCCGGCAACGGTACGAACCAGCACCGTTTTCAGCGGACGAAAGTAGTAAGCGGGCTCGTCGCGCCGAGGCTCACCGGAAAGGGGGCCGTCTGGAAACGGCTGGATGTCGACCACGGCGGTGGTGAACCGCTTGATCTGTCTCCCTTGCTGGTGGGCCACATTCCGAGCCATCGCGAGAGCCTTGAGAAAGACTTCCGGGCCCATGACAGCGGTACCCGCGCAGATGAATACGCCCCCTTCGAGCTGCTCGATTGTGGCAGCGAACCGTAGAAAATCGCGATAACTTGTCGCCCCGACCGCGGCACCGTCGCAGTTCGGATGCTCGTGGATGATGTCATATCCGATGCCGACGTGAACCGTCGCCGGCACGCTCAGTTCCCACGCTCGGGCCAGCACCGAGTGATCCTTGTACGGGAAATCCGAAGTCGCGATAGCACGCCCCACCGCCTCGCCGAAACCGGCTCCTTCCGCGGCGCCGCTACGCAACACTTCGTTCAGCTCCGCCGTCTCTCGCCATAGGCCGAACTGGCCGTTATCCACGTAACGAGCCACACTCTCGGTGGTCGCTCCGATCCGCGCCAGTTCCCACTCGTGGATCGGTCCCGCCCC
>JALSID010000126.1 GCA_026981825.1 Planctomycetota bacterium | reverse complement strand
CGACCACCTTCTGCGGCTGCGGGCATTGCAGGACGAGACCGGTGGATTCCAGACGTTCATCCCCCTTGCGTTTCATCCGGCAAACACCGGGCTCAGCCACCTGCGCCGGCCCAGTGGGATGACCGACCTGAAGACCATTGCGATCAGCCGCCTGCTCCTGGACAACTTCCCCCACATTAAGGCGTACTGGATCATGTTGGGCATCGGAACGGCCCAGGTGGCCCAGTGGTACGGCGCGGATGATCTGGACGGCACGGTGGTTCACGAAAAGATCTACCACGACGCCGGTGCCGAAACCCCTCAGGAATTAACCGTCGAGGAGATCTGTGCCCTGATCCGAGAGGCCGGACGCGAACCCGTGGAACGGGACACCCTCTACCGACGGGTCATCCGCGACGGTAAGCGGTGGACCGCGGCCGAGCCGATCGGTGCACCGCGATAGTCGGGCGACGGTCATTGTCGTGATTAGCACTCCGGAGCCCTCATGGGGGCCGGGCGAGCGAACCCCGAGTCGTAGGCTCTGCGACCTTCGATGCGGCAACTGCAAACGACGTTGTTCCTATCGCTCATCGGATTCGCCCTTGCCACCGGCCTGTTCCTGATCAACACGTGGAGGCTCCGGACGTTCCGGGTATCGGCCCCGCTCGACATGGCCTACTACAACCAGCAACTCTGGGCACTGTCCAGGCGACTGCCGCAAATAACCGTCCGTCCGCAGAACTTTTACGCTGCCGAGGGGCCGGAGCCGTGGAGAACGAACCATCTGCGTCCGATCACCTGGGCGTTCGTACCGCTCTATCGCCTCTGGCCCCGGCCCGAGCTGCTCTATCTGCTCCAGTCCCTCGTGCTGGGGCTGGGCGTATTCGCTGCGTACCACCTGGCTGCCATACAGGGGGGCAGGAAAGGCGGGATTCTCGGGGCGTTGCTCTACGCAAGCTGCCCGGGAATCTGGCTGCTTGGCAGCACAGACTTCCGCTACATGTATTTGGGCATTCCCGTAGGTCTCTGGTGTGCCGCAGCACTGATCCAGAACCGCGCAGGGGCATTCCTAACCCGTAGCTTGCTTTGGATGAGCATTCGCGAGCCGTACAGCGTAGTCGTCGCAGCCCTGGGGGTAGGGCGCTACCTTCAAACGCCGCGACGGCTCTCAGGACTACGCCTGGCACTCCTGGCCGTCGGATTCGGTATCACCTGGTTCTGGCTGCACGTGCTCTACCTTGCTCTGGCCTACAGCCCCTCCACGGCAACCCAGTACCTGTGGGCAGTACGACACCCCACCGAAGCGTACGGAATGGTTGAGGGGGCCATTGCGCTGTCGCTTGCTCGTGAATGGCATCGATTGCTGGTGAACTTCCTGCCCCTCGTGCTCCTTTGCCTCGCTCAGCCAAACTGGCTGATCGTCGGACTACCCCTGCTGTTTCCCCCCATGCGCATGGGACTGTTCACCCTTCACCCGGCCGTGCAGTTCGTGCGTTACCTCGCTCCTGCGCTGGTTGTGCTCCTCGCCGGCTCCTCCGCGGCAACGGGGCGCCTGGTCGGATCGCGTTTCAAGCTGCTTCGCCAATTACCCCCTTCGGTTCTGCTGCTCAATTTCGTCTGTTGCGCCGTCGTGGTGCTCGTCGGTCCCTCCACCCTGTTCCGAATGCCCGGACCATCAGATGCGATCCTCAAGTTGCCCCCCCGCTACAGCGAAGGACACCGCTCGCGCGAATTGCTCGCTGTGCTGGACCGCATTCCGAAAACCGAAGGAGTACTCGCTGCGCGGGGCGTGCTTGCGAACCTGTCCCCACGCACCACTCTCTACGACTACTACCAGCCCGGCCCCGCAGTGACGTGGCGCGATGCCATCCAACGCTGTCGGTGGCTCGTCGTGGAACGCCGAATCCTGCTCCTGGCGTCCCCCGACGTGCCCGCCCCGCTGCGGGAAGCCGTTTGGGAAAGCATTCTGCGCGTCAGCGGTGCAACGGGGCGCAAGAACCGTCAGGATTGGGAGGAATTCGCCCGGACAGTGGCCGACTGGTACCGGCAGGGCGACTGGCAGCTCGTCTACGACGGCACGAACCTGGTGGTCCTCCGCCGACCGGGGCCACCGCCCAGATCACGGTAAGCTCTTCGTTCCCGATCGTCGGCCTTAGGGACCGATATCGGGAACCTCCACACACCAGACCGCTTACCCCACACTCCAACGGTGCCAACGTGCCGTGCACCACATGGGGATCCTGGGCCGCACATGAGAAGCGACTGCAGCTCCGGTAACCCGTCCCCCTGGAAGCCTACGCAACTCGATCGGGTTCCACGCGCAGCGCCTGACCGGACGCCGCTGCACACTCGGGATCGTAAAGGATGGCGTGGACCAACTCTGCGGTCTCGACAACCCGCGGCCCCGGACAACTGAACAGGCCGTGGGCGTCCACCGTCCAGACTCTGCCCTGGTGGTAAGCACGCAGCCGACGGAGCCTGGCCAGGACCTGCGGCTGCTGTACATCTTTCATCGCCCGTCGAGCGTCATATCCGCAGCACGCGACGATCACGTAGTCCGGATCGGCCGCTTCGACCTGGTCCCAACTCACGACAACCGCCTTCCCATCGGCGGTGCCGAGCACCTCGCGTCCTCCTGCTTGCTCGACCAGCCACGGGATCCAGTGCCCACACGCGAAGAGGGGATCGAGCCACTCCAGCACCACGACCCTCGGCGGCTCACTCCACGGTCCGGCCGGCCGTGCGACAGCCAGGCGTTCGAGGCGAGACTTCATGCGGTTGACCAACGCCGCCCCCAGCTCAGGCCGGCCTGCCGCCGACGCGACCCTGTTGATGTCCGCCACAATGCCAGGCCAGGAATCGGCGTGGAGTTCAACGACGCTCGCCTCCAGCCCCAACGAGCGTACAGCCGCGTGAACATACGGAGGCGTAACACTGCAAACATCACAGGATTGCTGGGTGATCACCAGGTCGGGTCGCAACCGCTTGAGGAGGTCGTAATCGATCTCGTACAGGTCCTCTCCCGCAGCGACCAACCTTCGCACGGTCTCGTCGATCTCACCAGACGACAGCGCAGCTACGTCGAATCGACAGCGTGTTACGCGCGGACGGGACAGGATCTCGGGTGGATAGCTGCAATCATGGCTCACGGCAACCAGGCGATCGGCCAGTCCCAGGGCGCAGACTATCTCCGTGCCTGCCGGTACCATGGAGACAATGCGTTTGCCCCCCGCGTCGATTGCGTTCGTGCTCATCCTCGCCCCTTTGCCCGCTCTCCACTAACCCATTCCGCCCGTACCTCGCCTCCCACGCGGTCACCATAGCAGCCCCCGCGGGCTTGGTGGCGATCCACCATCACCCCACGGCCACCGGCTTCGGCCGGCCCCGCCGCGTGGGCTGTGCCGCGGCGCAGGGCGACGCGGGGTTCTCCCCGACGCCGCGCCCGCCGCTCAACAGGAAGCGAGCGAAACACTCCTGTACCATGGTAAGGTAGGCAAACACACGCAAGTAGTACGCAAAACGGGGAGCACGCAGAGATGGGGCGTTCCCAACGTGACATCCTTGAGCACGATTTCCTGGAGATCCGCTGCAAGATCCTGGACATCGCCGCAGCGCTGGATCGCATTGACCGGGGTACTCCTCCCGACGTGGCCTCCGATCCTCGCATGGAACAGTTACGCAACGCCTTGCATGCTCTGCTTGAGACGGCTCCGCGCGCCGAGAAAGTGCAGATGATCTTCTCACGACCCTACGAACCGAACTGGATGGCGAAGCTGTTGCCCGAACGGAACCAGCCCGCATCCCAGTAATTCAGGCAAGCGATCGCACAGGCAGAGGTGAACACGATGTACTACATCGATCCGCATAACCATATGGTTTCTCGTGTGACGGACGATTACGAACGAATGGCGCGAGCCGGTTGCGTGGCCGTTTCCGAACCGGCGTTCTGGGCGGGTTTCGACCGCAGCTCGGCGGACAGCTTTCGCGACTACTTTCGCCACCTTACCGAGTTCGAGCCAAAGCGTGCGGCGAAGTAC
>JALSID010000125.1 GCA_026981825.1 Planctomycetota bacterium | reverse complement strand
ACGGCTGTCGCAATCCTCGCTGCCGTGCGCCGCCTCTGGCCCGACGAATTCCGTTGGAAGGAGCCCCCCTACGAGTTCGACTATGTTCGCCCGCCGATCGACCTGATCGCAGGTACCACCACACTGCGCGAAATGGTCGACCAGGAGACCGACGTCCGCACCATCCTCGAATGCCTTGAAGCAGATCTAGGCCCGTTTCGAGAGACACGGCAGCGTTGGCTGCTCTATGGCTGAGACGGCGCCCTCTGAGCCCCCTCTCCCCTCAGCCACACGCGATGCTGCAGCGCGGTCCGGCGGTGCTCTGGAGCCGCGGCCACTACGCCAGCACCTCGCGGACCACCCTGCCGCCGTCTACCGTGGCTCGCTCGTCTCGGCCGTTCAAAAGGAAGGTCACCTTACGGTGATCGAGCCCCAACAGGTACATGATTGTGGCATGGATGTCGTGGACGTGTACCGGATTCTCTACCGCATAGAGGCCGATTTCGTCCGTTGCCCCCACAACCGTTCCCCCCTTGACCCCGCCACCGGCCATCCAGATCGTGAACCCGTATGGGTTGTGGTCGCGGCCCGAACGCTTTTCACTCATGGGCGTACGGCCGAACTCTCCGCCCCAGACCACAAGCGTCTCGTCCAACAGGCCGCGCCGTTTGAGGTCGCTCAGCAACGCAGCAATCGGCCGGTCACAGGCGCGACACATCCTGGAATGGTTCGCCTCGAGGTTCGTATGGGCATCCCACTTGCTGCCCGAACCGCAGTAGAGCTGGACGAAGCGAACCCCACGCTCGACCAGCCGTCGTGCCAGCAAGCAGTTGCGGCCGAAGGCAGCGGTCGCCTCGTCGTCCAAGCCGTACATCTCCAGGGTTTCCCGCGATTCCTGGCTAAGGTCGACCGCTTCCGGCGCCTCCGCTTGCATCCGGAACGCCAGCTCGTAACTTCGGATGCGCGCCTCCAGAAGAGTGTCACCCGGTCGCTGTTCCAGGTGATTGCGGTTCAGCCACTGCACGAACTCCAGTTGCGCGCGACTACGCCGAGACGAAACGCCTTCCGGTGGAGTCAAGTACAGTATTGGGCTGCCCCCTGTTCGGAGCCGGGTGCCCTGGTAGCTCGCGGGCAGAAAGCCGGCGCCCCAGTTCTTCGAGCCTCCCGGCGGATCACCGCCGTCGAGCAGCACAACGAACGCGGGCAGGTTTTCGTTCTCCGACCCGAGCCCGTAGGAGACCCACGCACCCAGGCTCGGTCGGCCCGGCAATACCGCACCCGTGTTCATCTGAGACACGCTACCTACGTGGTTGAGGCCGTTGGCCCAGCACGAGCGGATCACACACAACTCGTCCGCATGACGAGCAAGATGAGGGAACCAATCGGAGATCTCCAGCCCGCTCTGGCCATGCTTGCGAAACGTGCGACGGCTGGCCATCAGAGTGTTCGTGCCAACACCCATGGGTGTGATCGGAACCTTGAAACTCGCCGGCAACCGCTGCCCATCAAGCCGCTGCAGCTCAGGCTTGGGATCGAAGGTATCGATGTGACTCGGCCCCCCGTCCATGAAGAGCCAGATCACCGAGCGCGCTCGAGGACGCACATGGGGCAGCCGAATGTCAGCCTTCACGTCCTGTGCCAGCAGATGTCCCAGCGCCAGAAAACCAAACCCGGCTCCCGCCTGCGCGAGAAAGTCGCGGCGGGTCATTGCATAGCGACGATGAGGGATCAGCCGGCCATCCATTGTTTCTTTGTCCTCTCGGTGGCCACCTGTCGGCAATCAGTCCACGAAAACGAACTCGTTCGCGTTGTACAGGGCCAGGCAGAAATCTTCGACTGCCGCCGCCGTGGCCGGATCCAGGCCGCCCGGCAGCGGTCCCGACGGCAGTCTAACCCGTGCCCCCGTCCCTAACTCGCCCCGAATCCGCTCAGCTTGGTCCGAGAGAAAGCGACACGCGGCGGCGAGTTCCTCCCGACTGGGGGGTCTGCCGAAGGCCAGCCAGAACGACCTGTTCACCAGTGCTTCCCGGTCCGCGCCACATTCGCGAAACAGCCTTCGGGCGAAGGCCGCCGCAGCTCTCCGCGCAAACGCGCTGTTTAACATCATGTGCGCCTGAGGAGGCGTGATCGTCACAGCGCGTCGCGTACAGGGTTCATTAGCGTCCGGAAAGTCGAACACCTCGAATAACGGATAACGAAGATTGCGTCGCACCAGCAGATACACGGACCGGCGGCGCTGCTTGCTCTCCGGGTCCGGCTGCCAGGCGTACTTTGACTCCAGGTCGGCAGGCAGGGTCGGCCTCACAGCCGGTCCATACATCGTGTAGTCCAGTTCGCCCGCGACCGCCAGCATCGCATCGCGAATGATCTCCCCCTCCAACCGTTTTCGGTTCGCTCGCCAGTAACGGGTGTTGCGCGGATCCGCCGACCGGTTGGCGGCGAATGCTGCCGTTTGGCGCCGAGCGGTCGAGGCGCGGCGATACGTGGCGGAAACGACCATTTCCCGAACCAGGCGCTTCGTGTCCCAATCGCTCGCGATCAGCCGACTGGCAAGCCAGTCGAGCAACTCCGGGTGCGTAGGGGGCGCGCCCCTCGTTCCAAAATCACCCGGGGTCGCAACAATTCCCTCACCGAACACGTACAACCAGAGGCGATTCGCAAATACTCGAGCAGGCAGGGGGTTACTGGGATCCGTCAGCCACTTAGCCAGCGCCAGGCGACGCCCCGGGCTGGAGAATTCGCCCCGTCGCACCGGCCGGATGTCCGGCGTTCCACCCCCCAGACAGGCGGGAAAGCCCGGTGACACCTCGCGGACCGGCGACCTCGCTACCCCCCGCGCAAGGATGAACGTCTTCGGCGGCTCCGGTGTCACCTCCCGCACCGTCATGACCTTCGCTAGCTCAGGAGGCAGCAGGGAACGGTACTCCTCCAGCGCCGCGTTCAGTTCCTCCCATCGTTCCCGGTCCTCCTTCTTCATCCTGCCCACGATCTGCTCGGTGGTGGCATGCAATTGATTCGCCGCAAGCGTGTAGAGCTGACGCTGAACGGGGGTTCTCTGCTCCGGGGGAGTGTCGATGGCTGCCTGAACGTCCGGGGGAAACTTCGCCCGAGCGTCCCGGAAATGCGCCTCACGATAGGGGCGCTCCAGCTCCGCCATTTCCCGGCGAATCCCTTCGGTCTTCTCACGCCACCTCTCGTAGGCCCGTCGATACGCGTCGAGTTGATCAGGAGTCCCCACCGGCCGCTCCGCTGGCTCAATACCGGCAAAGAACGCCTGGAACCGGTAGTAGTCCTCCTGAGTAAGAGGATCGAACTTGTGATCATGGCAACGCGCACATTTCAGCGTCAGCCCAAGGAACGCCACGGCTGTCGCATCGGTGATGTCGTTCAGAATGTCCTGACGGCGCCGCACCAGGTCCCGCTGGTTGTCCTCGAACGGCCAGTGCCTCAAAAACGTCGTCGCTGCTACGGCGTCCAGGTCGTAGGGAGCTATTTCGTCGCCGGCGATCTGTAACCGCACGAACTCGTCGTAGGGCATGTTCTCATTGAAGGCCCGAATCACCCAGTCGCGGTAACGGTAAGCCAGGGGCCGTAACGCGTCCGTCTTGAACCCGTCGCTGTCGGCGTACCGCACCACGTCCAGCCAGTGCCTGCCAAACCGCTCGCCGAACCGAGGCGACGCCAGCAATCGGTCGACCAGGCGTTCGTAGGCATCGGGACGAGGATCCTCGGCAAACGCACGCGCCGCCTCCGGATCGGGCGGAAGTCCAAGCAAATCGAAATGCAACCGTCGAACCAGAGTGAGACGATCCGCCTCCCCCAAAGCTCGAATGCCCGCCGACCGAAGCGCCCTCCCGATAAAGGCATCTATCGGCGAGTATCCTGTCGAGCCGTTGTCCAGGCACGGTACAGGGGGAGAGGACAAAGGACGCAGCGACCACAGCCCCCTGCCCTGGTCACCGGCCACGCCGGCCGGAACCGGGGCTAACATGATCGCGATCGCGAGCACTCGTCCGATCCACCAGCCGACGGATACCTTAGCCATCATGTCGTCCCATGTGTTAACATTCCGCCTGAGCCCCCGGCAGCGAGCGA
>JALSID010000124.1 GCA_026981825.1 Planctomycetota bacterium | reverse complement strand
CCCACAGCGAAAAGTCCGGCCGCAGCCATTCCGCCAGCACCGCGGCATACGCCGCGCCGAGAAACGCTGCCGAAACGGACGGTTCCGCGGCATCGTAAAACCCCCACGCCAGACGGACCGCTTCTTTGAGGCGCTCGCCTGTAGGCGGCTCGGGTAATTGATACCCGCCGAGCGCCTCGGGAAGCTCTACATAGACGTTGTCACGAACCCCATCGCCTGTGATGCCGCCGCCGCCGTGTAGGAATACCCACCTCTTGCCTAGCTTCCTCCAACCAGTGTGCGCGAAAACGTGTGCGAACTCCGCACTCGAACTGAGCGCCTGGATGGCGTCGCGGACCAGATCGCGAACCCGTGCGACAGGCATAAGTCGCGGCCTGGCGCCCCAGTTCTCGGCAATCCAGCTCATGCGCTCGAACTCGGCCGCAGCGACGCGGATAACAGGAAGCCGCGTTCCGGCATACTCACCTGCGATTTCAAAAAACCGTGACTGGGTTATACCGTCGTCTACGATTACTTCGCGGCGAATCCTCGCCACAAAATTCGATAGCCGGACTTCGCGCTCGCGGATCCCGTCTGAGGTTTCGCAGGTGTAGATCCGAAAAAACCCGTGTGGCGTCAGCAGGTAATCTTCCACCCGCTCAGTGCCTGGTTCTTCCGCTGGCGCGTACGGATTTGGGTCGCTCGATAAGGCGGCCTCAGCCTCCTGCAGGATTTCTAGTAATTGCGTCTCGATGCGATCGGCGTCGATTCCTGGACTCTCCCCCAAGCGGGTTAGCACCGCGCGAGCGAACTGCGCTCGGCTTTTCGCGCTGGTCAGAACGACCCGGTCCGAAAACAGGATGGGACCGTCGTCAGCCGTGATCGAAACGACGGCGGTGACGTCGCCGTTTATGCGTCGCCGATATCCCGTACAATTGAGTGTTATCGGCATAACTACTCCCCCTACAAAGCCTTACGTATCGGCGGCCGCGGACGGTGCCGCGGCCGCTGGCCTGTCCGCGGCAGCCACCCGCGCTCTCGGAGCCATTCGATCGCCTCAGCCCGCGAACACCCACGCAGCGACATGACGGCTTCGACAATTCCCCCGCCCTGGCGGCAGGCCCGGCAGAACCAGAGGTTGCGCTCCAGGTCGAGTGCAACACAGCGCCCGCTTCGGGAAGAGTGGACGGGCGAGTGCCCGGTATCGGCGCGACGCTTATCCCCGCGGATGCGGATCGGATTTCCGGCCTCTTCGAAAATTTCGCGGATTGACACGACCCTGGTCCGGTTCAAATAAGAACTCCACATCGGCCCGAAGCCACACCTGTTCGCCGTTCAACCCGCGACGTGGAGTCGCGAACCGGCGGGCCAACGCCCGTTCGGGCGGTGTGAGCTCCGTGTCATGGACGTATTCGTCGCTCCTCATCGGTATCGCCTGCATCAGGCTCGTGTTCCCCCTCCACACGGTCTTGGACGAACCGCTGTAGCTCGTCGGCGGGGATCCTTGTACAGGCCCCCACCTTGATGGCCCGAATGTGTCCCCGCCGAATTAACCTGTACAAGGTCGCGATGGAAATTGCCAGCACGTGAGCCGCTTCGCGCGGTCGAAAAAGTAGCAGCGTATCTGACCGCTTCATGCTGCACCTCCAGGATTGCATGTGTGAACTATTAAGGTGAAGCGGCCTCCCGACAACTGCGCGAAACCTGCGCTTTCTCAGCGCAGGGTTTATCCCCGCCGTCACTGCAGAATAGGGCGGCTACGCCATGAAATTGCATGCGAAAAGAAAAACCTGCGCTCCAAAGCGCAGGTTTAGCGTGTGCTTGGGCGGCAACTTTTTTAGCGACCATCCACGACCGGCGTGCTGTACCCCCCGCGTCCGGGGCCCCCGGGCCGGCGCACGAAGCCCCGCTTTTCCAGGTCGCGTAGTATCCCGGCGACAGTCTGTTCAGACATCTGCACGTCCCCGCACAACTGGTGCAGAGTCGCGGTTCCGCGTTCTACCAGACGGACAAACACTAAGGCACGCTTCCCCTTGATGGTGCGAGACTCGCCGCTAGGCAAACGGACAAGCGCCCGGTGGCCGTCGTATTCGGTTAATACAGGACCGCCGGAGCAAGGCAACAGCGCTCCAAGGTATTCGATGACCGCCGGAGCATCGAACCCGCGGAGTGGTACAACCGGGCCGGGCAGCGTCGCGGCACCCTCCGGTAGATTCCACCCGCGCGCTTTCATCCGGCGGCCGCAGTCATGCACCCACTGGACCAACCGCCGGTGTAGTTCCCCGGGCGAGCTCGCCTCGAACCGAACTTGTTCCCGCACTTCCGCGAAGTGTTCCGCAGCGGCGGCGTCGCCGAAAAGCAGGATCGTGCGTGCGCCTTTGCGGTGCGTGAGCCGCCAACCCCCCGTGGGAACGCCCAGAATGCACGCTCCCGCGGGTCGTGGTGTACCCGGTGGTTTTCCCGTTGCGGACGTCCCGCAATACCAAATCAATCGGCCCCCCGCGCCCCAACTAATGTGTGCCAGAGGCTCGTGTACGTCGGAGTGCTCCAAGACGAGGTGTTCCGCCCAGACGATGAGAGACGATCGTGGCATCTTGTTGCCCCGGTCGGTGACACCCGGCGGTGGCATGGACAGGAGAGACGGTCGGCGGCCGTGCCACCGATACGGCCGTCACCGCGGACACCGTTCGCGACCGGAGTCGCGGCTAGCCGACCGCCACGCAGATTTTCCCCCATCCGGCCCCCGTCGTCAACCCCTTCCGCGATGCACGGCAACGGGTCGCCGCGGGTCGGGCGGTCTTGGGTCCGACGGTCGCCGCTCACGAGCCGCCGTGCGGGCCGTGTCAGGCGACGGACGTGCTTCGCGCTGCGGCGGTCCGTCCGTCGCGGGCCAGGGTAGCGACGGCGGTCCGGGTATGCCGCGGTCCGCGGTGATGCGACGGACCGAGCTCCGGCCGTGCGGTGGCGGTGCCGCCGTCTGTGGGGTCACATGCGGGTCCGCCTCAGCCCCGGCCCCCATCCGGTCCCGGGCGGACGCGGCCGCGGTGGCCGCCTGCGTCCCCCGCAGGAAACCGGCCGCCGGTTCCGCACGCTGGCGGTGCCGCCGTAGCCGCATCGAACGCCCCCGCGGTGCCGCAAGTCGAGCTCGCGGGCAACGGCCCAACCGGCCCGCGGGCCACCCGGCGAAGGAAGTGGCCCCCACCGCGGTCCCGGAGCCCCGCGGGCGGCCGCATCCTTTCCCATGGTGCCCAGGTCGCGGGCCGTGGGTCCACTCCGGTGCGCGGGTGTGCGCGGTCGCGGCAGCCCCGGCGGGCGGCATGGCCGCCGATGCGGTGCGCCTCACTCGCGGCCCCCACTCTCGCGGCCTGGCGCCTGCGGTGTAGGCGTCTACTACCCCCGCACGGACCGCCTCCGCGGTGGCGCCCCCGCACGCGGCACCCGCCGCGAGGTTCCGCCGGTGGGCCGATCGGCCCCCGTGGGTCGAGTATCGGGCGGCACGTGGCGGCCAGGCGGGTCGCCGCCGCAGCTTTTGACGTGGCGGCAGTCCGGTCGCGGAGCTCCGGAGTGAACCCCTGGCCCACGCTGAATGCCACGGTAACCCACGGCCGCGTGCCGGCCTGAAAGCATCGGCCTACGCAGGCCCCCGCCACTCGCACGCACCGGCCTTTCCGCGAGTTTTCCCACAGGCGGCCGCGGCCCCCGATTCCGCACGACGCCGTGCGTGCGGGCTCCCACGGCCCCCATCGCCGCCACGCCGCGCATGCGGCCACCGCCTCCGCAAGCGCTGCCGCAGCCCGCGCAGGGTTGTGGCGGGCCGCCGCGCAACACTTGTAACACACACGCTTCCCAAAGTGTTACAGCGAATCTGTCGCAAGCCCCGCTGCACCAAGAGCTTACAAGCGCCGTAACACTGTAACACCTGTAACACATTAGGTTAGGATACGCGTTACGGATACGGAAAAGCGCGCGGGTTGGCAACCAACCGCGGCCGTCTGGCCAATCGGTAGCCCCCACAGTGAGAGACGGCGTGCGGATTTGGCCCGTGGTGCGAGCTTTCGGTGCCGGACGGCTTGGGAATCGTCCGGCGGCGAGAACGGCGAATCTGAGCGAATCTGTGCGTCCGGTTGCGCCCCCCATGCCCCCGCGCTAGCGCTTCCCCCGTCCGCGGAGCGCGTCCAGGATCGCTCGCCGCTTGTCTTCGGGAAGCTCCGCCAGAGCCTCGATCAGGTCCGCAAGGGCCGGATGTTCGTACAGCAGCGCATCCAGCAGCGCGCGGGTTTTCTGGAAAGCGGAAGTGTGGGCGCCGTCCGCACTTAGGGTAGTGTCTTCGGGTCCTGGGGGGGGCACTCGGCGGGTTGCGCAACTCTCGGCGCAACCCGCATTTTCGTTGCGCCGCAGACGCGCTTAACAAAAGCCGGACCGCCGTCGCGCCGACGACGGCGCAGTGGTAGCGTGACCCGTCCTCGGGTCCGCCCCATGGCTCGGACCGCCATGATCCCAGCGCAGTGGAAAGGCAGCCCGGGCCAAGAACAAAGGCGGACCGCCGCCGTCGCCGGCGCGACGGTGGTCCGCCCCCTCTCGCCGCTTCGGCCGCTGGCCGAAGCGGCGCCTGAGCCCGCCGCCTCGCGGGACCGGACCTCCGCCGCTGCGACGGCGGAGCAGTGGTAGCGCGACCCGGCCCCGGGTCCGCCCCAAACCCATGGGAACCAGGGAAGCGGTGGCAAAACGATCCCCACCGATGGGAGAAACGCCGCCCGTCCCAGCATAGGGGATGGCGCGCGCCGCATCTCTTGCCGCTTCGGCCGCCCGGCCAGAAGCGGCCCCCGAGCCCGCCGCCAGGCGGGACCGGACCTCCGCCGCTGCGACGGCGGAGCATTGCTAGCGCGACCCGGCGAGGGTCCGCCCCAAAGCGCTGGCGCCAAGGAAGCGCCGGCGCTACTGGCCCCCGCCGAGCAAAAGAAAAGCCCGCCCTTCGCAGGATCGGCAAGGGGGCGCGCCCTGCCGATGCCGCTTCGGCCGCTGGCCGAAGCGGCCCCGAGCCGCCGCACGGCGGGTCCGGAGCTCCGCCGCTGCGACGGCGGAGCATTGGTAGCGCGACCCGTCCTCGGGTCCGCCCCAAAGCGCTGGCGCCAAGGAAGCGCCGGCGCTACTGGCCCCCGCCGAGCAAAAGAAAAGCCCACCCTTCGCGGGATCGACAAGGGGGCGCGCCCTGCCGATGCCGCTTCGGCCGCTGGCCGAAGCGGCCCCGAGCCCGCCGCCCGGCGGGACGAGGGGAGCCGGACCACCGTCGCGCCAACGACGGCGGTCCGACGCTCTCTTCCTGCCCCGGCTGGTGGGCCCGACGCGCCGGCCATCGGGCTCGCCAGCGCGTCCGGGCGAACCCGGGGCGGGTCGCGCTGCCACCGCCCCCCGACCGAGCGGCGGAGTCTCGGGCTCCCCGCTCGGAGTAGCCGCGGCTGGCGAGGAAAGCGCCCGCGCGCACGCGGCCGGGTCTGGCCCCAGGCTGGTGGGTAGGCCCTCCCCGCCGGGGCCCGGCGGGGGTACCAATGCGCCGTCGCCGGCGCGACGGCGGTCCGCCCCCCTAGCCGCTTCGGCCGCCGGCCGAAGCGGCCCTCGAGCCCGCCGCCAGGCGGGACCGGACCTCCGCCGGTGCGACGGCGGAGCATTGGTAGCGCGACCCGGCTCGGGTCCGCCCCGAAGCGATGGGGCCAAAGAAGTGCTGGCAAAAACGGCCCCCGACTAGGGAAGAAACGCCGGCCGTCGCCCTACCTGCAACGGGGCGCGCCCTGCCGATGCCGCTTCGGCCGCCCGCCCGAGTCGTGCGTGACGGCATTGTGGATCAAGTGGGCGGCGAAGATCTCCTCTTTGGTGTAAACTCGAGGCAGGCACGTGCATCATCGACCGGAAGCCACAGGGAAGCTAGACCGCGTTCTGAGCAGTTAGGGCGCGACGCACGTGGTTGAAGGGCTGGAGCGAAGGCCATGTCAGGCCGCGTACTGTGGGTCGTGGGATTCGCTGTGACCTTGCTGGCTGGTTGTGTGGGGGGGACGGATGGCGAGTTCGTGGCCAATCTGGGTCCCGTGTTTGTAGACCTCGACGACGATCCTGAAATCCAACACACGTTCAACGTCCATAACGACTCTGCAAAACCGCTGGAAATTGTCGGGGTCCGCACGTCTTGCAATTGCGCGAAGGCCGAGTTGAGCGCCACGCAGATCGCACCCGGCCGGTCCGCAACATTGACCCTCACCTACGTGCCCAGCAAGGTCTGGGGATCGGACACAGTCTCCGCCGACCTTTTGCTTAGAAGCGGCTCGGTTCGGCGGTACACCCTTCACCTGAGCTGGTATCCGCGTCTCTTTGTGCACACGACGGACCTGGACGTGGGTGGTGTTCGCAGCGGACTCGCGGGCGGCGTTACGCTGCGGTGCAGAGCGTATGGTCCCTCGAAAGAGAGCGTCTACCGGTTCGCCTCGGCGGAATCTGATGTAGGATTGACGTGCAGCCTCGCGAAAGACACGGGCAAATACATCTCGCCGGTGGTCTACGAAAGCCGGCAGGAGCTGCGTGTAAGCGTACCGCCAAGCACGAAGCTCGGCGACCGGAGGGGAACGCTGCGACTAACATTCCGCGACGGCAACGGGCAAACGATTTGCACGTCGGTAACTGTCCGCTGGGAGGTAACGCCTGTGGTGCAGCCGGCGCCTGCCGTGGCGGTTCTGGAGCCGGGCGGTGAGCTTTCCGTTACGTTACAGGCCCACGACGGGCTTCCCTTCGAAATTCTCGGCTTTTCGATCCAGCCTCCAGAGGCCCAAGCGTGGCTCGGGGTCGAGATCGATCGGCAAGCCCGCCGCGTGCTTCTCCGTGATCGTCGCCAATCCGAGACCGTTTCCTCGCCGCTTCCGCAGCGTTGCCTGGTGGCGATCGAGATCAACCATCCGAACCAGAAGGTGGTGCAGCTTCCGGTATTGCGGTAGCAGAAGCAGCTGAGATGGGGGAGGACAACGATGCGCACAGCTCGATCAACGGGTCGAATGAGTGCCATCTTCGTTCTTTTGGCGGGGCTGGCAGCGTGCCTCCCTGGTCTCTTCGCAAGCGAGCACTGCTACAACGGACCCCCGGTACTGCTGGACTGCGTCACCAACCCGGCCCTGAACACCTTCTGCCACGTCCACTTCCAGTTTTTGAACGACACCGACTGCGATTATACGCGACCAGTTCCTGAGTGCAGTGGCACTATCGGATGCATATACGACGAGACTCGCCGTCTGTACCGGATGACCGTCGCGAGTTCGCTCGTCTACGCTGGTTGCAAGACTCCGCCGGTCCCGGGATGCACGGGATGCTGGCACTGCGCGGCGTCGCTCGTATGCCGGATCGACTACTTCTACACAGACGGAGAATGTACGGACCGGATCGAACGCATCTACTACTGGGGCGCCGTACGCGAGGGGTGCTACTGACACACCCCTAGGCTCTCGTATCCTCCGACGGATCTCGTTGCCCTATTGATGCATTGCCTGCTCGGTTTCCGAGCCGGCAATCGGCACGGCGGAGGCTTGACTATGGCAGAGGCTACTCACGTTGTCCTGGCATGGCTCCTATGTTCCGTTACTGGCTCTGGGGACGCGTCCCAGGGCGCGGCGCAGAGGCCCACGGACCTCGAACAAGCCCGCGCCGTGATACGGCCACTTCTCGACGCCGTCTATGCGAATGCGGACGCGTTTTCGTCTTACTACATCCGCGTTGAGTCCCGGCCGACCAGGCCGGGCGCCGACGATGCCGACGGGAAGGACACAGGCGAGTCTCTGAGCATATTTGAGTGGTGGAGGAATGGAGACGTATGTCGTTTGCGTATTACACATCGAACGGGCAAGCCGCCTCGTGTACCTGAGATCGAGCCGAAAGTCAAGAAGGTCACACTGGAAGACGGCAGCCAGTTCATCAGTGGAATAGGGGTAGCGGGGCCAATGACATCGATTGAGGACTGGATAGGCATCAGGGACAAGGACGCGTTACGGACCGCCTCGTCGATCAGGCCGGACCTGCAAGACCACGTCTTTGCACCTGCGCAAGCTGATCTTATGCATGGCCCGGAAACTTGGGATAGGATCACGCCGTCGCCCTCCGTTCCTTTCGTGCTTGTGCCAGGCGGCCTCTCTTCCCGAAGTGCGTTACGCGAGGTCGAGCGGGCTTTGCAAACGGGGGATTTTCGCTGGAACGATCGCATCTCGCTCTTGGGGCACCGATGCGTCCTTGTCCAGGTGCACACCGTACGGGACGTCACGCAAGCATTCGATCCTGCCGCGGAACCACTCAGGTATCGTCTTCACGAGACCACGAGGGTTTACTTCGATGCTTGCTGCCCAGGTGCGATCCGCGGCATTGACCACATTACCCGAAGCGAACGCCCCGACGGGTCCGGGGGGGTTAACGAACACATCGAACGCTTCGTCGATGTCCGCCGTGTCCAAGGCCGGCTGTGGGTGCACTGGAAGCGAGTGTCGGAAACTCGGATCTTTCGCCTGACCAAACCAGAACGCCAGCGCAAATTCTCCGGCGTTATGGAGGTGCAACGCTGCGAGTTTCGGCCGCTGCGGGACGACGAGGGCGCCATAGAACTAAGCGCCGGGACACGAATCTACGAAGCACCGGAATATGGGCGGGTCTTCGTTGTCCCCGAAGATACCGTACTCACGCTCGCAAACTTCGAGTCGTGGGTTAAAAAAGTTCGTCAACAGTTGCTTCCCGCAGAGATCGCGCTCAGAACGCCCGCGGCCAACGTCGGTCATCTGGCCCGCCCGGCGGACCGCGGATCCGTCAGCCCTCTCTTCGTGGGCTTCATCTTCCTGCTGATTCCACCGTTGCTTTTCGTACTGGTCCGGTCAATCCGGAGGATAAGAAACCGCTGGCGCGCGTCCGCGTCGGACGGCTCCGGGTCGTAAGGCCCTGGAAGAGGACCTTCCTATGCCAACAAGAGGACAGCGCATCGGCCGCGACGGGTGGTCCGCACACGTAGAGCAAGTGCCGCTGCCGGGGGGCTGGCCCTTTACCGGATCCCGGCCTCGCCTCCTTGCTCAAGCTGGTTCCGCGACACGTCGGGCAGCCGGTACGGTCAATGTGTCGGACGGAGATTAGCCTGAGGGGGGTATCATGGCAGCGAAGGTAGCGGATTGGCGTTCCAGAGCAGACAGGTGGTCGCCGTTACTGGTGGCGGTCGTCCTCATTACGGTCGGAGCAATCGGCACTCGCCTTGCGCGGGAAGACTCCTTCTTCACGATGGAACTGCAGTTGTTTGAGGCGGGAATCTGTCGGTGGTACTCCCCCGCCAACTCGGATCCCCTCCCCCAGGCATTGCGACTGTCCCCGATGATTGCGGCAACGCCGGCAGTCCTGGGCGGGATGCCGCGGTTTCTGCTTCGCGACGCTGCCCGTGGCCGAGTCGCTTCGCTTGAGCTCAACCAGTTGATCACCGCCGCACCGGGCCGAGTGCTCTATTCCCTACAACTGGGGCGGCACCTGGTCCTGGCGTGTTGGATCGCCGCCGTTTGGCTCGTGTGGCTTGTCGTTCGGCCGTACGGACCTGGTCCTGCCCTGGCAACCGTCGCAGTCTGCGCGTTCAGTCCCTCGTTTCTGTCGTTCGGACACCTGCTCTCGAGTGACACGCTCGCCGCGGCGGCGGCCATCGCAAGCTGCGCGGCGATGGCATGGTACATCGAACAGCCGAACACGCTGCGTGCTGGGGTGGCCGGCGGCGTCATGGGTTGCGCCATCGCGGTGAAACTCTCGCTAGCTCCCTTGCTCCCTGCCTGGATCCTCGGTCTCTACGCAACCGCGAGCCGGGGCCGAAGCGAGCCTCGCTTGCCGGCGCGCTTGCTGCTCCACTCCGCCGTCTGCCTGTTCTTCGCGTGGTTCGTCCTGGCCGCCATCCATCGCTTCTCCTTCGGCTATGACGGTCCCTATCACAGCGACACTTTCCTCCGCCTCTTCAACGGCGAGGGTCCGCTCGCGACCATAGTGAGGGCCACCCTTTGGCTTGTGCCCAGGGACGTCCTGCACGGAGCCGACGTGCAGCTCTTTTTCCATGATTACTATCGCCAGCCGGTCCGGGTCTGGGGTATCCTGTTCCAAAGCGGTACTCCCCTTTATTACCTCGGGACAGCGGTCGTCAAAGAGCCCACGGGATTTGTCCTTCTGCTGGCTGTCGGGCTGCTCGGCGCCTTTCGCCTCGCTGTCTGGCCGTTCTCACCGAAGGCACGTCGGGTGGTGCCGTTCGCAGGTTTCAGCGTACTCTTGTGGATCGTTGCCACCGGTCTGCCCGGCTTCCAGGACTATCGCTACGTCCTACCCGCCCTGGCGTGCCTGGCCCCCTGTCTCGCCTACGTACTGTCCCACGCGCGCCGACCGCTTCGGTTGCTTCTCTATGCCGCTACACTGATCGGCAGCCTCGAAGGGCTGCTCGCCTGGCCACACTACACAGCTTTCGTTAACGTCGCGACGGAATACCTTGCCGGGGACGGGCAGCGAGTGGTTGATCCCAAGACCGTTTACCGCGCTCAGGATCTGTTCCGCCTGAAGCGGTGGCTCGACGCTCACCCGGAAGCGTCCAACCCGATTCTGGCAGTCGCCACAGCCGAGCCGCCCTTCGCACTATACGGCCTGCCGGAGCCTTCTGAAACGTGCGACCGCACGAAAGAGCAGGAGAACTCGGCCGCACGGGGCGGCGGCGAGGCCCCAATGCCGGTGCGGCCCGGCTGGTACGCGGTGGAAAGAGCGCTCGTCTTAGGCGACTTCGTCCGGACCGGCGCCACCGCCCAGCTAGCCGGCCCCCCTTACCTCTACGAGTACCTCAGAGACGCTCAACCAGTGGCCGAGGTCGGCCGAACCATTCTTGTGTATCGACTCACTGCCGAGGACTGCAGAGAACTGCTCCGCACCGTTGGCTACCCGCGGCGCGCGCCGGGGGATGGACTACCGTAACGCTGTCGATGGAAGGGTGAGCGGCGTGCGGGCAAGCCCGATATGCCCCCCCGCTGGGGCCGACCTGACCTACGGCACCCGACTGCCCTGGGGACGACCTGGCTCGAGATCTCGAGGCTTGCGAGGAACGCGGCAAAGACAGCGCATAGCCAGCCCCGGCTCACGGCCCCCCTAGCTCAATTGGTAGCGCGACGGACTCCCGAAGCGCCGGCGCGGCACGGGTAGGGCGGCCCCCGGCCCTCGAGCCCCCGCCTGGCCGACCGGACCTGCGCCGCGCCGTCGGCGATTTTGGAGTGCGGCAGTCCTCTGCCGCTTTCTTTCAAACCCCACGGAGCTGAAGAAGCGCGGGCCAGAATCAAGCCCGTCGAAGAACGGAAAAGCCGCCCATCGACCGGCCGAAAGGCGGTACGAGGAATCGCCTCGCCGCTTCGGCCCGCCCGGCCCGAAGCGGCCCCCGGAGCCCGCCGCCTGGCTGGACGGGGGGAGGGGCGGACCGCCGTCGCCGGCGCGACGGCGGTCCGGCCTCTCTTGCCGCCGCGGCAGCTTGACCCGACGCGCCGGGCATCGGGCGAGCCGGGGCGTCGGGGCGGTCCCGGAACCGGCCGCGCTGCTACCGCCCCGGCTAGCGAGCGGCGGAGCCTGCGGCTCGCCGCTCGGAGTAGCCGCGGCTGGCGAGGAACGCGCCTGTGCGGACGCGGCCAGGGCCGCGCGCAGGCTGGCGGGTAGGCCCTCCCCGCCGGGGCCCGGCGGGGGTACCAATGCGCCGTCGCCGGCGCGACGGCGGTCCGGCCCTCTCTTCCCCCCGCGGCAGGTCGGCCCGATGCGCCCGGCGTCGGGCGGGCCGGGGCGTCGGGGCGGTCCCGGAACCGGCCGCGCTGCCACCGCCCCGCCGAGCGAGCGGCGGAGCCTGCGGCTCGCCGCTCCGAGCAGCCGCGGCTGGCGAGGAAAGCGCCTCCGCGCACGCGGCCGGATGCGGGCCGAGGCTGGCGGGTAGGCCCTCCCCGCCGGGGCCCGGCGGGGGTACCAATGCGCCGTCGCCGGCGCGACGGCGGTCCGCCCTTCTCTCGCCGCTTCGGCCCGCCGGCCGGAGCGGCCCGGAGCCCGCCGCCTGGGAGGGGTACCAATGCGCCCTCGCCGGCCCGACGGCGCTCCGGGCCCTCTGCCCGCCGCGGCAGGTTGGCCCCAGGCGCCGGGCATCGGGCTCGCCGGGGGCGTCGGGGCGGCCCGCGAACCGGCCGCGCTGCCACCGCCCCTCCCAGCGAGCGGCCGAGCCTCCGGCTCCCCGCTCGGAGTAGCCGCGGCTGGCGAGGAAAGCGCCTCCGCGCACGCGGCCGGCTGGGAGCCGAGGCTGGCGGCTAGGCCCTCCCCGCCGGGGCCCGACGGGGGTACCAATGCGCCGTCGCCGGCGCGACGGCGGTCCGCCGCTCTCTTCCCGCCGCGGGAGATCAGCCCGATTCGCCGCGGATCGGCCTGGCCAGCCCCTTCAGGCGGTCGCGGAACCGGCCGCGCTGCCACCGCCCTGGCCAGCGAGTGGCCGAGCCTCCGGCTCGCCGCTCGGAGTAGCCGCGGCTGGCGAGGAAAGCGCCTCCGCGCACGCGGCCGGCTGGGAGCCGAGGCTGGCGGCTAGGCCCTCCCCGCCGGGGCCCGACGGGGGTACCAATGCGCCGTCGCCGGCGCGACGGCGGTCCGGCCTTCTCTTGCCGCTTCGGCCGCCGGCCGAAGCGGCCCGGAGCCCGCCGCGCCACGCGCAGCGGCGGCACCCCGCGAAGAGTGCACACGGCCGCCGAGATTCGACCAACCACCGCAGACGGTGGGACGCGCGCGGAGCGCGTGACACGCTTCGTCTGCTCGCTCGAGGGCAAACGTCAGCCCGTGATCGCCGGAAGCAGCACGAGCACGGCGACCAGGTCGGGCTCCTCCTGAGGAACCTTCCGGATGGTGAGCTCCAGCTCCTCGTCCTGTAGGCTTCTGTGTCCCGATGCGAGCTCCTGGATACGCTGTTCGATGACCTGCTCCACGATCCTGCGACCGACGAGATCGCGCCACAACTCGTCGATCGCGCGCCGCAGCCACTCCCGCTTTTCGGGCTCGGTGACGTTCTGTTCCGCGCGCGCCTGATCCAGCAAGCGGCGCCCCTCAATAAGCGGCAGCGGCTGAGGATCGGACAGCCGCCGAACGGCCAAGCAGATCACCTCCTCGGCAAGGCCGGTGCTTTTACCGATCTCGACCAGGTAGCGTGGCCGGATTACGAATATCGTGGTGGTCACATCCACTGCCCTGGTGCGGATCACTCCATTCCGGGCGAGCGTCCGGTGGCTCGATTGAGCGGCCGGTTGCTCCGCCACGCGGCGCAGGGCTTCCGGTTGCGCAAGCTGGGCTCGCTCGGCAAGAGCCCGGTACAGCACGATCTCGGCCAAACCTTCGACGAGCGTGTGAGTCCGGCCCAGGTAGCTGTAGCCCTCGGGGGGTGGACTCTCGCATGACAGCCGCCACTTCTGCTCCCTGGGCAGGTGCGGCCCCAGCTTCCAGCGCAGGGACTCAGGCAGAGCTCTCGAGCCGTCACTCAAGTCGATGGTCAGGCGGGTGTCACCGCCGAGTCTGGGCCGCTCGTAGCCGATGGCGGGCAAGGCGTGGGCGACGAACTCGATCACGTCCCTGGGGTTGCCCAGCACGCTGTCGGCCCGCTCGATCTCGCGTCGCACTTCCTCTTCACTGATCCATGCCCCCTGAAACACTCGCCGCCTCGCCGTCTCCATCTTGGCGGCCTCTTCCCACTGCTCCTTGAGTTGGTCCACCGCCTCGACGCTTCGCTGGAACTCCTCCTGCAGCCAGAGCCGCCGCTGCTGCTGCCTGCCCTCGGCCCTGGCCAGCAGGTGAGCGAGAATGCTCTCCAGGACCGCTTCGTTCTGAATGGGCACGGGTACGAAGATCCCCGTCGCGTTCATGATCTCCCGCGCCTTGCGCAACAGGACGTCGAGCACCGCCCCGTCGAGGGGGTTGTTTTCCCCCACAAGAGTGGCCGCATAAACGCGTTCACGTGGCTGCCCGAACCGATCAACCCTTCCCTCACGCTGTTCGAGCCGGTTC
Organism: Planctomycetota bacterium; assembly: GCA_026981825.1. Lineage (GTDB taxonomy): Bacteria > Planctomycetota > Planctomycetia > JALXBF01 > JALXBF01 > JALSID01. The sequence goes on along the minus strand of JALSID010000124.1, from coordinate 10,220 downwards.
GGGTTCCAGGGCAGGTCGTAGTGCAGGACGGCCGAGTAGTGCTCCTGCAGGTTGGTGCCTTCGCTAATACAGTCGGTGGCCACCAGGATCCGCCGTTCGGCCTCGGCCAGCCTCTGCAGTCGCCTCGCACGGTCCTCCTCGGTCAATGCCCCCGTGATCGACTCAACCTCCACGTCCAGGTCTGGACAATGCTCGTTGATGTACTGCCGGAGCTGGTCAGCGACGTATTCAGCGGTGGCAATGTAGCGACACCAGACGATGGGATTGGTACCCTGGCGAACCCAGTCGATCAGCTTCCTCATGGCCACCCGAAGCTTCCCATCTTTCTCCGGCCCCTGGAGCTCGACGCACTTGCCGGCGAGCTCTTCCAGACGACGCCTCACCTTCCTGCCCAACTGAGCGATCATCTCGTCCGAAACGCTGGGCAGCGTGTCGCGACCTCCTGCTTCCTGATCCTCCGGGGGCTCGCCCACCTCTTCAGCCCTCACCCGGGCCAGGTGCACGATTTCGGAGGCGTCGATGTCGGCCGACGTGTCCCGCCGCTCGATCTCCTCCTCGTCCGTCCTTGCTCGACTGCGCAGTGCTCGCTCGCCCGCGGCGGGCGACGAGCTGATGCAGCGTAATAGTGCCAGAGCGGCCCAGTAGCACGGTCGGCGGCGCTGTTCGTCCTGATCGGCAACGAAATCGAGCAGGTCCCAGGCCAGGTCGACCGCTCTGCGGTAGAGGAGTTCGTAGCCGTTGGTGAATCGATAGGGCAGCTCCTCATGGTGCCGCTTCGGAAACCGCGTTCCATCCAGGTACTGCCGAAGGTCTTCTCGCTGACGCTGGATGTAATGCTGAGCCAGGCGACGCGTAGCCTCGCCATCCGCATTGCTCCAATCCACGTGGCCGAACGACGGGTCGAGGAACTCCAGAAGCGATCGGAACGACTCCTCCACCCCGCTGTGGGGGGTTGCGGTGAGCAACACCAGGTGGCGGTCGCGCTTGGCGGCGATCTCTTTCACGAGCTCGTATCGCTGCATCTCGCCGCTGTACAGGTCGTAGCGCGGCGGGCGAGCGGCCCCGTGCACTTCGTCGACAATCACAAACTCCGGGCAATGCTGCAGAAAGGCGCTCCGGTAAGTGCGCGGGTTCTTGACCGTATCGATGCTGGCCACGATGTGGGGGTAGTAGCTGAAGATGGACTGGTCCCCGGACAGCCGTCGCTCGAGCTGCGAGATCGTTGCGCCACGGACAATCACGGCTTCGATCCCCAGCTTATCCCGCAGCTCAACCTGCCACTGCTCGCACAATTGCGGGGGGCATATCACCGCCGATCGCCGAATGACCCCCCGGTCGAGGAGTTCGCGGAGGATCAGTCCGGCCTCGAGTGTTTTCCCCACACCGACGTCGTCGGCGATGAGCAGCCGCACAACGGGCCGGTGGCGGAGCGCCATCATCAGGGGCACGAGCTGGTAGGCTCGTGGGCGAAAGCCCAACCGGCCCAGGCAGCGGAACGGAGTCGCCCCCCGGCGGATCAGCAGTCGTGCCGCTTGCGTGACAAGCCGCACGGCGATTTCGTCGGCATAGTCGTCCGGCTCCGGAGTGGGAAAGCGGTCCCGTTCGAGATCCTCGTGGGGGCATACAGCGCGAAGAGCTTCAATCGCCTCGAGGTCCACCGTCACGCACTCCCGCTCCGAACCGGCGACGGGGCGCAACGTCAGCAGACCGTCGTGCTCCTCCGGTAGCACGACCCACAGCCGATCGCGATAACGCAGAACCGTTCCGGGTTCCGGTGGAACGCTCACTGCCATCGGTGCCCTCTCGTTTGTATTCCGCTTACTGGCCACGCCGGACGCACGAATCGGCGACCGGGCGCACCGAAGCTAGCTGTCCCTGCCTGTGCCGAAGACATCCGGGTGCTCCCGAACCTGCTCGGCGATGTCGCGATCGTAGCGGATCGCGATCACGCGGTAGCCATGCTCTTCCAGGAGCAGGCGAAGCCGCTCCTCGTTGGCCCGTTTCTGCGGTTCGTCGTGCGGGGGGCCGTCGCAGAAGACGCACACAGGCGATGCCCCCCCGTAGGTGTAGAAGAAGTCAACGGTAGCCTTTTCGCCGCCGGGCAATTCGACCGTCTTCTGGGCTTCCGTGGGCAACCGGTAGCCGTGCTCGTAGAGGAATTCGAGGAGTTTCCTTTCGAGTTCGGAGCGTCTGTCGTACTTCTCCATCAGGTATTTGAAGTGCTCGGGGCGCGGCTTCCGATCGAACGTCGCTTCAGCGGCCAGTTTCGTCAGAGCGTCTTTGACGAGGAAGCGATCGAGGTAGCGGTGCTCGGGCTGGTTGTAGTAGGAAAGCAGGCAGCGATAACAGGCGGCCGGGCAGCCGTTCTCCTTATCGGCGCCCGCTTCCGGGTCGAAATGCAGCACCTCGAGCGCTTTCCTGGCCACGCTCCGAAGGGTGTCCTGGTTGAGCACCAGTTGCTTGAGGATGCCCAGGCCGCCCTGAGCGGTCTCGTAGAAGACCGCATAGCGGCGGCTGCGACGCTCGGCGGAGACCTCTGACTCCTCCGCCTGGAACTCGGCCATGATGCCGCACAAGAGCGCCTGCACGAGGGTGGCGGCGAACTCGGTCTCCAACTCCCCATCGGACCCCTTGTCGTGAGGCGCGAGCTCGAAAATCGCGTCGTCCAACTCGACCACGAGCGTATTGCTTTCCTCCTCCACGAAGGGCTTGACCCCCGTGACAACGTAAGTGGAGCAGTTCGAGTCCCTGCGAACACCCTCTTTGTATTCGCGAGCGGACATCCATCGCGCGAAGGTCTGCCGCCGATCGAGGACGAAGCCTTTCGTCGGCGCCCGGCGGTAGCCGTGGTTCACGGCAAACACGCGAGCGGAGGGGATGTGGCAGAGTGTGAGTAACTTCCGTCCCGCACCGTCGACGACGACCATCTTCTCGTGGTCCGCCCGATTCCGCCCGTACCCCCACGAGAGGTACTTCTTCACGTTGTAGCCCACCCGGCGACGCTCCTCTTCGGCGCACGTCACGCGATGCCGGTACACAGCGCGAATCCGGTCAAAACTTAGTGCCCTATCGATGTAGGCATCGTTGTTCAGTTCCGCCAAACTGTTATGACAGTAATCGCACACGTCCTTGCGTCCGTGCTCGGAGAGGCGGTAAATGAACCCGCAATTGCAGCACACGCGCAACTGTTCCCAGGCGTCGTGCACGGCTGCCCCCTGAAGGTAGCGCATCTCGAACCGGCGTCCGTCGTAGTAGAGAATGTTCAGGGGGGCAAATTCATTTATGGCCAACAGAGGGGAGCGTGACAGGTACCGCCCGTGGTCCTGGTCGTCCTTGGGCTGCACGAACGCCAGTACCGGGCGGACCGGAAAGCCGTAGCCGGGCAGGAACATCTGGCCGGCCAGGAAGCGGTACGGGTAAAAGATCGATTCTTCGTCGCTTTCCCTGCCCTGGCTGCCTTCGCCTCGCAAGAGCGCCAGTTGCCCTAATATGACATTGATCTGCCGCTGAGCCTCGTCTGCGGTGACTCCGGCGGTCTGCGACGATCCCCCGGTCTTGACGACACGTGTTAGCTCTGTGAGTCGGTTCGCAAGCCCTCGATACTCCTCTCGCCACGTTTCGAAGCAGCGGTCTAATTTGCCGGCGAGCTTTTCGAGGCAAGTTTCGCTGAACTCCCGCTTCAAGCGGACGAGTTCCTCCCTACTTTCCGGGGCCATCGCGATGAGCGAATCAATCACCTCCTCGATCTCGCGAAGGCACTCTCGCTTTCGCTCCGGGTCGCGAGCCACGGTCTGCAACTGTTCCCAAACGTGCGGACGTAGAGGCAAAGCATGCTCCTGCTCCAGGTCGACCAGCTCCTTGATCGGGAGCCCCAGGTCGGCCCCGGTGAGCCCCAGCCAGATCGAATGGATGTGCGATCGGATCAGGTCTTCGTTGCTCAGCTCGATGTTCGGTCTCCGCACGATGCCGCCCACCATGTCGGCGCGGCGATCGAAGAAGTACTGGTCGTGCGGGCTGGCCTGCGAGCAATAGGTGAAGACGACCGCGGGTTGGCCGGCGCGGCCGGCCCGTCCCGCACGCTGTGCATAGTTTGCAGGCGTAGGGGGGACGTTGCGCAGCATCACGGCCGAGAGATCGGCGATGTCGATTCCCAGCTCCATGGTGGGCGAGCAACAGAGCACCGGGAGCCGCCCCTCACGGAACTCGCGCTCGCGTTCCTGACGCACCTCAGAGCGGATCTGAGCCGTGTGCTCCGCGGCACGCAGAGCGCGGTAGTCGCGTGGATCTCGGCGGTACAGCTCTTCGAACAGCTTGTTCGGTCTTGCCTCCGGCTCCTCGTATTCGTCCGCCTCCGCTCGGATGATCCGTACCTGGCGAACGAACGGCTTGCCGTCCCCTTTGCACCACACGAGGCAATCGGGGCTCAACCGATAGCCGCCGCCCGACCGCATCACAAGGCCATGCTTTGCGAAGAGATCCAGCGCCGCCGCCAGTTCTTCGGCGATCGCCGCCGTGGACGGCTCGGCCCCCGTAAGTTTGCGGCAACGGCGCGCCACCCAGCGGGCAATTCGCCCTCGGCTCGTAAGTCTGACGCTCGTCTCGCCCCGTCCTGCCTGGTTTGATCCCGTCGTGATGAGGGCAGCTCGGTCCGGACGTTCGTCCTGGTCGAACCGCCACAACTCGTTCAGCATTCGCCGCGCGTCATCCACCAGTTGGCGACTGTCGGTGTCGCTAACCAAGACCGGATCGGCAATCGCCAGCCGCAGCCGAAATTCGTCGAATACAGCCTTGAAAATCTCACGCCGCTCGTCGGGAGTCAACTGGCCGAGGTAGCGCATGTTCACCCAACGCGGATCGTTCACGGCCTCGTCGAGCCCGTCGTAATCGATCCGCACCAAGCCACACTCTTCGAGCGTCGGCAGAACCACTTGGCCGGCCGATTGCAGGTCCTCCAGAATTCGGTAGCGGACCACTCTGGTCAGGGCGCCGAGAGACTGCTCGTACCGCCGCGTCCCCTCCTCGAGCTCGGGAATCGCCGCGAAGTCCGCCGCTCGCAGGCCGAGATGTTGGACCACCTTCTCGGCAACGCGGGAGTAGGGAACGCGCCCCTCACGCTCGACTGCCCGAAGCAGAGCCGCGCGCAGTTGCAGCCGCGTCACGAGATCGTTGAAGTGACCCGCCTGCAGAGCGGCGTCCTGGCGGTTGTCCGCGAAGATCAGAACCTTCGCTTGATCCCGTCCGGCAGGACTATCCCGTAGAGCCCAGACCGTATGCAGCGCAACCAGGGATGCCGTGGTGCTCCTTCCCTCCGAGGAAAGCGTTGTCAGCTTCGTGTACTCGCTGGTGCGTCGGGTGTACCCCACCCCGCAGCGCACGCATATGGCAAACGGCGCCGGCTGATAAAGCGCCTGTATGCCCCCCGGACATTTGTCCTCCGTTAGGCCGGCTTTACCATACGGAGTCACCCAGATCGGTCTGGGCAACCGGCCGCGGTAGGTACTCCGTATGCGTCCCCTGTTGTCCAGCCACTCCTCGGGGACAAGCGACTCCGGGTCGTCCCAGGTAACACCGATGGCGATATAGCCCCGCTCGGACTCGGTCTCCTCGTCGTCGTCGTCGTCCGGTTCCCGCCCAATGTAGCGGAGAAACGGCTCCGGGTCCGGCGTAACCTCCCCCGTGTCGCGTCGATACTCCACGCGGTAATACTCCTGGCCGCACTCGCGGCAGAACGCCAGGGGGTAGAGCACCCGCCTTTCCCCCGTTTCGTCTGGGTCTGTGTAATAGCCTCCCTCGAACGAAATCTTCCGCTTGTCGGGCTCCTCCAGAGTGGCAAAGATCGGCGACCCCTGGCGAAAGAACTGGTGCAGCTTCACGGCCGGGACGTCGCTCGCACCGGTGATCCGCGACTGCTGCGCCGCGGTCCACTCGAGCAGGCGCTCAATCACCTTCAGGGCGCACTGGTGATCCAGCCCTGTAGCCTCGCCAAGACGGTGGGCCACCTCCTGGATGCCCAGCGGTCTGGCGCGCCGATAGCGAACGGTGCCGTCCGGCCTGCGGTCTTCCTCGAGCGCTACTTCATTCTGCAACCAGCGCACGAGCGGATGGCGGCTGAAGGGCACGTCCGTTGGGGGAAGACGTCCGGACTCGAGCTTCAAGAACTCTTCCGCGGCAGCGCGCAGCTCCTCGCGGCCGGGCGTCCCCCCGGTTTCCGCCCACGGCTGAAGCGACTCCTCGATCACGTCGTCCGCAGTCAGCTCAACGCCGAAGAGCAGCGACGCGAACTCGGCCGTGGCCTTCCGCCGATCTTCCGCGCTGCCGCCCGAGGCCACCGTGGCGCTCGTGCCCACGTAGGTCAGCCGCTCGCTGCGGGACCGAGCCCGGATGCGGCGCATGAGCAGCGCCATGTCGGCCCCCACGCGGCCCCGGTACGTGTGCAGCTCATCCACCACCACGAACCGCAGGCTTGGACCGATGAGGTGTTTTTCCTTGGGGCGCAGCAGCATCAGCTCCAACATCATGTAGTTGGTCAGCAAGATGCACGGGGGGTTCTTCTGGATCTCCGCCTTTTCGTCGTCGCTTTCCTGGCCGGTGTAGCGGCGGAAAAGACGCTTGCTGTCCAGGCCGGGCAAACCGTTGGCCGCCGCGCGCTCGCAGGCACGCTGCAACCAGTCGAGCTGCGAGTTCACCAGCGCGTTCGTCGGGTAGATGATGATGGCGCATACCCCCTCGGGCTGCGTCCGCCAGATCTCGTTGAAGATCGGCACGAAGTAGGTGAGCGTCTTGCCGGAGCCGGTGCCCGAGGTGACGACAATCGACCGGCCGTCCAGCACCCGCGTGATCGCCTCGTCCTGGTGCAGGTAGAGGCGAAGCGGAGCACCGGAGCTGTCCGTGAAGAACCGGGGCACGTTTTCGTGCACCAGGCCTGCGCGAGCCAGGTCCTCCAGGTTGCGGCCCATTTCGTACGGCGGGTTGAGCTGCACGAGCGGCGGAGGCCACAACCGTTCTGACTGTTGGACCTCGCGCTCAACCTCCTCTCGGATCTTCGGATCGGCGATACGTATAAAGCTCTCCACGTACGCCCTGTACGCCTCGACGACCCGATCGCGGATCCTCAAACCCTGTGCTACGTCGCTCATCGCCGCTCACTCGCTTCGTGGCTTTTCAACGTCTCAACCTGACATTTTGCCCGTTCCCTCGGACGGCACTCAGACCCTGCGCAGGTAACTGTCCTCGTCGCGGTACAGCAGGTTCCGCCTGATCGCTGCCATGATTGCCCCCTTGAGTACCTTCCGTATCCTTGGTCTGACTGTCCTGAAGCCGAGCATCCGAGCGACGGTGGTGATGAGCTCATCGTCGTCGATGCCGCCTCTGGGTACGCGGTGCACGAGCCGCTCGACCAGCCAGTCGTAGTAGCGGTCTTTGTAGTCAGTGATGTCCTTTGTGAGTAGATGGATGCACCGGTTCGAGTCCTGTTCGACGATCTTGCGACCGGCCGCGGTTTGGATGGCGTGGTGGAGCTTGAGTTCCTGTTCCTCGCTGTACCAGGAAATTCCCAGACGGTCCGCCAGGGCGGTTAGAAAATCCTCGCGAACCAGCTCGCCGGACGGCGACTCGTCCCGCGCCAGCGCACGGATCTCGCACATCAGGTCGTCTTCCGGCACGGGGATGGGTGGAGGTTCCCGGAGTGCGTAGAACTGCCCCCACCACCGCTCAATGCAACCCAGCTTCTCCAGGTAGGCCAGGGCGCGATCGAAAATTTCCCAGGCTTTGTCCCCCGCCTTCTGGAGCCCCAGCCAGTGCGCGGCGCGGTGGTAGATCTCGTCCCGCTCAGAAGCCCCGTTGGCCACCGCGTGGTAGAGGGCCTGAAGCAGCCGGTCGTACTGCCATCTTTCGAAGTCCTCGGCCGACAAGCACCAGGCGCGGTAGCCGTCGTCATCGGAGACGATGATCCTGCGATTGAGCGCTCGTTCGATGGCACGGTCGGCCACGTCCCGAGCCTCGTCCCCCAAGCCAGCTTCGCGCAGCACGTCCTCGATTAACTCGTCTTTCGTCCACCTCGTATCCGTTGTCCATCCCATCACCACCTTCCGAACCACCGGCACGAGCGACTCGGGGTCGAGCGGCCGTGGGGCAAGTGCACCACCGGCGTCCGGCACTTCAGCCACATGTCCGCTGAATAGGCCCGATTGCTCATCTTGGCCGTCGAAACCGAGGGCCTGACCGCTGGCGAGCACTTTTGGCGTGGGGCTTGCTGCGCGGGAGGCATCGCCGTCCCTCGTCTCCTCTGGTTCTTCGGTCCGCGGTCTGACGAGGTGCCGGTACTCGGTCCGCCGGCCGGCGAATCGATCCTTTAGTCGCTCGTACGCCTCCAGCACCAGTCGCCTCGTGCGGTATTCGCCGTACTCGCGCAGTTCCTTCTCCTTCAGTACCCGGAATGTCTCGCCGGGGAACCGGCTCGCCTCGCAACGTCGCCGGTAGCCGTCCTCGTCCAGGGGGTCGTCAACCTCTTCGTAGGGGTCGAGGATGTCCTCCAGCTCCTTCTCCGTCAGGTCGGCAGGATCCAGGATGAAGCGGAGCTGTTTGCGGCTCAGGCCATAAAGCAGCGCGAAGTATGCGTCGAGCTCCGCCATGATTCGAGCTCGGCGGTCCCCCTTCCATTTGAATGGGGGCAGAGGTATGCCTTTGCTCCGGTCCGTTTCGATCTCCGGGTAGACCCAGACCCAGTCCGGCGGTTCCCACCGGTGCCCGCCCGTTTCGTTCTTGTTGTCCTGCCACTGGTCGTAGATTGCTTTGCAGACGTCAGGGTATGACCTCTGCGCATCCCGCCAAACGTCGTCGGCCATCGGCTTCAGGTCCCAGGCGGTGTAAGTGCACTCCAGCGCGCGGGGGACAATGAAGCAGAGGTCCCCGCGGCCGTACGCTGCGGGGGGCAGGACAGGCAGCTGCCGCACATAGAAGAAATTAAGCGTGGTCCCGGCCAGCTTATTGCGGACCACGTAGTCGAGGACTACTGAGACCGCGCAAGCACAGCCACACAGTTGAACAGGGCTCGAACCGTGTAACCAGAGAACAGGCGCTTTGTTTCCAACCGCGACCGGTGGTACTACGGCGAAAACCGCGGTGCGCTCGTCGGTAGCGCGGACTATGTCCCGAAACACGATGTACCATCTCGCCTCACTGCCAGCCCGCCGCGCTAGGTCGCTTGGGTGCACCCAGTACCAGGGCACCGCGACTATCGCCGCGTCAGCACGTTGTTCCTCGGTGAGCGATGGCAGATGCCCCGAGCGTGACCTGCCTTGCAACCCCTCATAGCTGCTGTAGCGGTGGTCGAGCAGCCAGATCATTTTGGCCTCGTAGAGGGGCAGGTAGCGGTCGCGGCCGCGCCCCTTCACGTACACGTTGCCGACCAGTCGGTAGCCGTCGGCCTCCAATTGCTCCGCCGTGCGGAAAAGGCCCGAGTCCACTGCCATGTCAAACATCCTCAGAAAGCTGACCCCCCACGGATTCAGGCCCGCCGTCTCGTCAACGAGGACAGGCACCCGTCTGTAGATGTACCGCGTCAGCTCCGCGTCCTGCCGGGTGCGAAAGATCGGCAACGTCCGAGTGTTCGGGTTCAAGAGCGCAATGTCATCAGGATGCAACGTCATCTGCCGCGCGGGGTCACGGAGCTGGTCCGGAGCAGTCAGCATGAAGGCACAGCGAAACGACCGCGCCGAGCCTCCAGGAACGCGGTCTCGCTCAGCCTCGGGTGCACCGACCAACGTCAGGAGACAGAAGCGGTAGGATCGATGGATGCCTGGGAACAACCCCCTACGATTTTCGAAGTCAAACAGTGAATCCAGGCGCCCCTTGTCTACAAGATCCGCGAAGAAGTGCCGGTTCGAATGGTCCGATGCGATGCCCGTCGGTACAACCGCACCGGCTCGCCCCTGGGGGCACACAATGCCCGTGAACAGCTCGCTGAAAACAGAGTAAGTGTTGATGTCTCCGGAGCCCGTTAGCGGGAAACGGCCGCTCTCGCGCAAGAAGCGGCTCACGGCGTCAGCGTCGTGCTTTGCCCTCCGGTACAACCTTCCCAACTCGGTACCCCGCCGAATCTCACGCTTGATGGCCGAACGCCGTTGGGCAGCGTTTCCCTTCGCCGCAATCTCTGCCGCCGACGGGAACCGGGTTGCCAGAGCGCTGAAGAACGGCTTCTCCTCCAGCTTCACGCGTTCCCA
>JALSID010000123.1 GCA_026981825.1 Planctomycetota bacterium | reverse complement strand
CCTCTCCTCACGGAGACGCAGTTACCTTCGGTTACGGGGCTTCAGACCATACCCCGACAGGGACTCTCACCCTGCTGACTCGATGCGCTCGGGAGCGCACTGCGCCGTCGCCGGCGCGACGGCGGTCGGGTCCCTCCGCCCCGGCGGTTGCATGCCGCCCCGGAAGCGGACCGATCCGACGGATCCGACCGATCGGGCCGATCCGACCGATCCGGATTCTGATCGGAGTCCGTGGGGTGAGCCCGCGCACAGCAGCTTGACGCCCAGGTGGATCAGCTGCGCGGGGGGCGCCCTGCGGGGAAAAAGCTGCTTAGAATAGGCTTGGGTTCGCATCCACAGGGAATTACTCATGAATGCTTGGCGACCGAGCGCACGGATGATTATCAGGCGATTGCTCACCGTGGCTGCCGCCGGCGGTCTGTTCCTCGTTTGCGCTGTGGTCCGGGCCGACACCGGCGAACGACCGGTCGACTTCGTCACAGACATTGCGCCCTTGTTCCAGCAGCGATGCCTGAGCTGCCACAACGATGCCGACCGTAAGGGCGACCTGTCGCTTCAGACCAAAAAAGACCAGTTGGACCGCTCACTCATCCGACCGGGCCAACCCGCGGAAAGCAAACTGTATCAGATGGTATCCACTGCGAAAGAGGGAGGCCGCCCGGCCATGCCGCGAGGCGGTCGGCCTCTAAGCAAGGAGGAGCTGGCTAAGCTCCGGGCCTGGATCGAAATGGGGGCACCGTGGCCAGAGGACTTCCGTATCGAACGCCCAGACCCGGCCGAATGGTGGGCCTACCAGCCCTTACACGTCACCGCGCCGCCCGAGCAAACGGATCCGAGCGCCGCCGGCCCGATCGACCTCTACATCGGACAGCGGTTACGAGAAGCCGGTATCCGACCGAATGGGCCGGCGGAGCGGCGGAGCTGGCTGCGCCGGGTGCACTACACGCTGACCGGTTTGCCCCCTTCACCCGAGCTGATGGAGGAGTTCCTCGCCGATCATCGGCCTGACGCTCAGGTTCGCATCGTCGACCGATTACTTGCTTCTCCGACCTACGGCGAACATTGGGGCCGGCACTGGCTGGACGTGGTTCGGTACGGGGAAAGCAACGGTTTCGAACGGAACGTTTTGATCAACAACGTCTGGCCGTACAGGGACTACGTGATCCGCTCGTTCAACGAGGACAAACCGTTCAACCGGTTCATTGTCGAGCAGATCGCCGGCGATCAGATCGCCCCCGATGACCCGGAGACTGCAGTGGGAACTGCCTTTCTGGTGTGTGGCCCGTACGACAACGTGGGAAATCAAGACCCTGTGCAGGCAGCCATCATTCGCGCGAACACGATCGACGAGATCATCCGGGCAACCGGCGAAGCGTTTTTGGGGATCACCATGGGCTGTGCCCGCTGCCACGACCACAAATTCGACCCGATCACCCAGGACGACTACTACGGCTGGTACGCCACGTTTGCCGGTGTTCGCCACGGTGCGCAGGAAATCGCCACACCGGAGATGCGGCGGCGCCGCAAAGAAAAGCTCGCCCCCCTGCTGGAACGCAAAGAACAACTCGAGCGGCAAAAGAACCAGGTGATCGAAGCCGTCCTTGCCCGGGCCGAAAAGAAGGCAGCCGCTCTGAGCGCAAACTGGGTGCGTCCACCCGTAAGCCGGTACCTGACCGACGAGCGGTTCGAACCGATACGGGCACGGTTCGTTCGGCTCACCGTGTTCGGCAGAGACGATGCCCCCCAGGTGCGCACGGGCTTCACCATAGACGAATTCGAAGTCTGGACCCCTGGTCCGAACGCACGAAACGTTGCACTCTTGACCGCGGGTGCGAAAGCCGAAGGGGCCAGCCGGGTAGCTCAGGACTTTCCGGATGCTTACTCGGCCGCCCGTGCGATCGACGGCAAGTTTGGTAGCCGGTGGATCGCTGCCGGTCCCACTCTGGTCATCACGCTCGCCGAACCCACTCTGATCGAGCGCGTCGTGTTTTCCAGCGACCGCCCGCGCGAACTTCCCCCCAACCACTACTACACTCGCTTCATCTGCGACTACGAGATCGCGGTATCGCTTGATGGAGAGGACTGGAAGGTCGTCGCTTCCGGGTGGGACCGAAAGCCGGTCGATGATCGACACCGCCGGCACCGGTTGCTGCAGGCGGAGATGACGCCACAAGAGCGCGAAGCGATCGCCCGGCTGGACGGCGAGATCGCTGCTGTGCAACGTGAGATCAACGCCGTACCCCCCTTACCCGTGTGGTGGGTGGGGCGGATGACTGCAGCTCCCGGACCTTTCTACGTGTTCGGAAGAGGTGACCCCCAGAAGAAGGTCCGTCCCGCCGTTCCAAAAAGCATCGCCGTACTGGAAAAGACCGTGGGGGCTTATCGGTTAGGTCCAGAGGCTTCCGAGGGTGAACGGCGCCTGGCCCTGGCTCGCTGGATTGCAGCCGACACGAACGCGTTGACGCTCCGCGTCCTGGCCAATCGACTCTGGCACTACTGCTTCGGACGGGGTATCGTGGCAACGCCCGGGGAGTTCGGCAAGATGGGTAGCAACCCGACCCATCCCGAACTGCTCGACTACCTCGCACGACGTCTGCTCGACCACGGTTGGCGTGTCAAGCCGGTGATCCGCGAAATCGTCCTATCGGCGACGTTCGGTCGCTCCAGCGCGTACCGGACCGATGCGGCCGCCCTCGATGGAACGTCCGAGCTTCTCTGGCGGTTCCCGCCGCGGCGGCTCACCGGCGAAGAGATTCGCGACACGATGCTGCTTGTTGCGGGCGTTCTGAACAATCGCATGGGCGGTCCCGGCTTTCGGCTCTACCGCTACCTGCAAGATAACGTTGCGACCTATGAACCGCTGGATAAGGTGGGGCCCGAGACCTATCGCCGTGCCGTGTACCACCAGACCGCGAGGGCTGCGTGGGTCGACGTGCTCAGCGATTTCGATTGTCCCGATCCGGTTTTTCCGGCATCGCGGCGAACCCAGACCGTCGGCCCCCTGCAGGCCCTGACCATGTTGAACCACTCGTTCGTTTTGGACATCGCGCGCTATCTGGAAGAACGAATTCAGGCGGAGGTTGGGACGGACCCTGGCGCTCAGGTGAAACGG
>JALSID010000122.1 GCA_026981825.1 Planctomycetota bacterium | reverse complement strand
CCGACGAAGTCGAGCTCGAGCACGGTGTCCGCTTGGTCGAGAGCTACGGCACGGCCGCGCTGTGTCGCGCCCTGCTGAACTGCAATGAGTTCATCTATCTGGACTGAGGAGCAGCGGAGCAGCTAGCCATGGCGAACGGCAGGCATCCCTGGGACCGGGCCGGGCAATGCATGGCGGACTTGCTATCGCGGCGTGGGTTCCTCGATTGCATGTTCAACGGTCTTCTTGGCGTGACCCTGCTGGATTTGCTGGCGCGCGACACCAAGGCAGTCGAGTGGGTACCAGGCCAGGGCATGCCCCATTTTCCTGCCCGAGCCAAGCGGGTGCTGCAGATCTTCTGCCCAGGAGGTGTATCTCACGTCGACCTCTGGGACTACAAGCCAGAACTCGAACGAAGGGCCGGGCAACCGCTGCCGGGGGCTGGCCAGTTCGTCTCGTTCCAGGGTAAAAACGGAAACCTTATGCCCCCGCCATGGCCCTTCATCCGAGCCGGCGAGGTGGGCAAACCGATCAGCTCCATGTTGCCCCACCTGGCCCGTCATGTGGACGACATGGCGTTCATCCATTCGATGACCAGCCGGAGCAATACACATGGCCCCGCGTGCGTGTTCATGAACACCGGACAGACGGCCGAAGGTTTCCCCAGCGCGGGGGCTTGGGTAAGCTACGCTCTGGGGGCCGAAAACCAGAATCTCCCTGCCTATGTGGCCATCCCGGACATTCGCGGGGAACCACCGAACGGTAAAGCCAACTGGTCTGCCGGGTTCCTCCCGGCCCGTCATCAGGGCATTGTGATGGCGGCGCACAAGCCGATCCGGAATTTGTATCCCCCACCAGGCCTGGATCCCCGGGAGGATCGAGCGACTCGCGACTACCTGGGGCTATTGAACCAGCGACATCTGGAGAACCACTACGGCAACACAGAGCTGCGGGCGCGCATCGCCGCCTACGAGCTAGCCGCGCGGATGCAGCTATCCGCGCCGGAAGTGATGGACCTCGGCTCTGAGCCCACCTGGATCCATCGCCTGTACGGAACCGATGACCCGAACCCGCTGAAGGCCGCCTACGCACGTAACTGCCTCCTGGCACGTCGACTGCTGGAAAGGGGTGTGCGCTACATCACGCTTTACTGTGCGTCGCGTGCTTCCGGCGTAGATGGCCTGCTGAACTGGGACGCGCACAAGACCCTGAAATCGGACTACGAGCGGCATTGCCCCATTCTGGACCAGCCCACGGCAGCCCTGCTGAGCGACTTGAAGGCTCGTGGTCTGCTCGACGAAACGCTCGTCATGTGGACCACGGAGTTCGGCCGCATGCCGACCCACCAGGCGGGCACCAAGGGCCGTGACCACAATCCCGATGGGTTCACGGTGTGGCTCATGGGCGCGGGAATCAAAGGAGGGGTAAGCTACGGGGCTACCGACGAGTTCGGCAGGCGCGCGGTGGAGAACGTGACCACCGTTTGGGACCTGTACGCCACGGTCCTCCACCTGCTCGGGCTCGACCACGAACGCCTCACGTACTACTTCAACGGCTTCGACCGCCGCCTGACAGATGTCCATGGCCACGTGATCCGGGAGATCCTCGCCTAGCCGGCACGAGCGTTTGTCCGTGCAGCGGGAAGCTCACCCGCTGCACAGGCCTGGCAGTGGCTTTCTCCGCCGCCAGTCGCTCCCGAGGGCTGGCGATCCCCGTCCTGGCCCACCCGCCAGTCAGTGGCACCGGAGGGCCATGGGCGGAGTATTCCCGTTCCCAAGCAGCCCCCTTGTTAGAACAAAGGGGCAGGCGGTTCGGTAGCATGGGGGCGTTTGCGAAGATTGGCCAGGGCTGCCGTGAACGGCTTAGAAGCCGCGGGACTCGCGGAGCCAGTCAAAGTCGCGTAACTGGTAGCCGATACCGACGTAGTCGAGCAAGTGGCAAAGGGCCCGCAGCGCGATGCCCATACCGTCCGGTCCGCTGAAACCGCCGAACTGGCCTCCGGCGCGCAGATGCGGCTCCAGCTCGAGGAACACTCCAGGGGCGCCCAGCGATTTCATCCGCTGTTCCACTTCCGCGAACGAGTCGCGGAAGTCGCGGAGGATCCGCTCGTGGCCGCTGTCCCCCTCGTTCACCGGCACGAAGTTTTTGAGCCGTTCCTCGTCCACGTGGCCGTGCCACTCCAGGCTGGGATCGATGCGATAGTCCTTGATGTGCATCCACCCCAGGCCGGGCTTCATGGCGAGGTAATCCTGAAAGACCAGCTCGGTCGGTCGGTTTTGGGTGCTGAGGTTCCCACCGTCAAAGATCAGCACCAGGTTCGGGTGGTTCACCTTCCGGTAGAGCTCGGCCATCGACGGCCCGTCGTGCCCCACCAGATTGGCCTCGACCTCCAGGCCGTACACGATCCCCTGAGCCGCACAGCGTTCGACGATTGCACGTAGCTTCTCCGCCGCCTCGTCGACGAATGCGTTGGGATCCTGACCCCTGGGGGGATAAAAGGAGAACCCACGAATGAGCTTTGTACCGAACTTCTGCGCCAGTTCTATCGCACGGGCGACTTCCGTTTCCAGGTACTCGTCAAAGGGCACATAACGGTTGCTCGAACCATCTTCCACATCGCGCAGCTTAACCTTCCCGATTGGCGACCCAATCGAGCTCACCTGGATGCCGTACTGCTTGTGCAATTCCCGCAGTTGGTCGATCTCCTCGTCGGTCAGTTGCATCACGTTCTTCAGCCCGCCGCCGAGGTCGATGAACCTCAGGCTGTAGTAGTGCAATCCCAGAGCGGCGAAGACGCCCAGTTGTTCGGCGGCCGATCGGGAATAGGCCGCTTCGTCGGCGAAACCGCTCAGCAGCACTTCGGGTCGTTTTCGCATCGCTGCCCCCTGTTCGCTCGGGATCTCCTACAATCGGGTTCTAATGATCGACGATTGTACGGTACACTGCTAGGTTGCGACCGGACCCATCCGGAGAGGAACACGACGGAAGGGACAGCGCGTCATGACGCTCAAGAAGCGCGAGCGTATTCTGCGTGCCGGCATGGCCGGGATGGGAATGATCTTCGACGAGACGTACCGTCCGCTGTTCGAAGAGCTGCACCGCACCGGCTTGTTCACGCCACAGACGGGGCTCGTCCAGGTCCCCCTGGTGGCCACGGCGTCACGCACCGGGCGGCGTGCCAAGCGTTACCTCGAGCACGCGAAGGGCAGAATCCACCCGTTCGAGATCTTTGCGGGTCCGAACGCGGTGGAAGAGCTGGCGGCGAGCAACGTTGACTTCGTATGCGTGGCGACACCGGACGATCGCCATTTCGAAGCCGCGCTGGCCGCTCTGAAACACGGGAAACACGTGTTGATCGAAAAGCCCTCTGTCCTTTCGCTCCAGGAACTCGATCAGCTTGTGCGTCTCGCGACCGAGCGCGGTGTCCTGGCCCGGGTGGTCTATCACAAGCTCTTCGACCCCGATCACAAGAAACTGCGCACCCTGGTGACGGACGGAGTGCTGCGCCACGTCAACAACGGATACTGCTCGCTGCTCGAGCCCAAGAGAATCGCGCTCCAGCAGTTCGCGGAGTGGATCGAGGGGCGAAATCCGGGAACGTACGTGGCCGTGCACTACATTAAGCTGATCGATTTCACCTTCGGCGGCCGATTGGTTCGAGTCTCGGCCACAGGACAGCGCGGTCTCGTCTCTGATCCCGATTCCTCCACCTGGGACTCCGTCCAGCTCCGCCTCGAATACCGCTACCCTGACGGCCGGGAAGCCGCGTTCGATATCCACACGAGCTGGGTAACTCCGGATAACTTCCCGGGCTACGTCGAGCAGGAGGTGCAATTCCGGTTCGACAACGGTGTTTGGAACGCACACCAGCGCAAGCGGGGGGTTGAGCTTACCGTGGAGGGGCGTACCCCCCACGAGCTCAAGGTCCACCTGAACGACCACTACAACTCAGAAGCGCTGGAACCGTGGGGGGAAAGAACCGTTCGGGGCTACGGCCTGGAGGCGATCCGCCGGTTCATTGAAGAGGTGGCGTACGTGGAATTCGGCGGGCCGGAAGAGGAACGAGACGCGCGGCTCGCCCAGATGCGCACGCTCAGTTATAGCGACCTGTCGGCGGACCGTCAGGTCGTAGCGGCCGTGCAAGCGATGGAGGCGATTCTTCGCTACCACGCACGAGGGCATCCAGGGTCCGTCGTGCACGTGAACTGCCCCGACGGCGGGCTTGTTTTGCACACAACTGTTGGAAACCATAGGGAAGTGCTGTACGAACCGGAAGTGTAGATGGTGCGGGCAGCAGCGGGCGGTAGGCTGGCGCCGCGACGCGCTCGCAGGACAACCGCGAGGTGTCGTCCCCCATGGCCCGGTGATTTGGTTCAGAAAGCCCCTGAGGAACCCGACCGAACCGTTATGGCAATGCCGCGAGAACCCGAATCCAGCCGAATCCGGCGAGTCATCGAAAAGTTCGAGATCCGTGGCCAACGTACGTACACACCGGTCATGACCGTATTTGACCGGAGTGCCGGGATCTTTCACTACACCCCCGAAGGCCGCCGGCTCTACGACTTCGCGTCAGGTGTTCTGGTCGCCAATCTCGGTCACAACCCGCGGAACTGGCTGAAGCGACTGATGGACTATCTGGGCTGGCGGCAGGTCTTGCAAGATGACACGGCAGCGTACGTGCCCGTTGTTCCGCTGACGGCCTACAACGGCGCCACGGAACTGGAGGCGCTGGCCAGCGAGCGGCTGATCCAGACCGTGCGAGCTCAACCGGGCGGGGCCCGTGCCCAGAAGATCATCTGGGCCGCGTCGGGTTCAGAAGCGGTTCAGAAAGCGCTCTGGGCGGCACTCGCCTACCGGCCAGCCCGGACGTTCATCTGGGCGACCCGTGACGGCTTTCATGGCAAGAAGGGGCTCGCTGAAGCGGTGACCGGGAACGAGGAATCCCCCAACCGGGATCCTCGGGTTCGGTTCATCTCCTTCCCAAAAGAAGAATGCATCGACGTCACGGTGCGCAACAGTGGTCAGTTCGATCCGACGCCCTACGAACGGGAGCTGGAGCAGCTCTGGCAGGAGTGCGACGGAAAGGTGGCCTGTCTGATCACCGAGCCGTACCTTGGCGCGGCGGGATCGTTCCATCCCCCTGCCGCCTATCTCCAATTGCTGGATCGGTTCTGCAAAGAACACGACATCGTGTTCATTCTCGATGAGATCCAGTCCTGCTTCTGCCGTACTGGGCCAATGTTTGCGTTCGAGCGATATGGGGTGGAACCGGACATCGTTTTGCTCGGCAAGGCAATGGCAAATGGGGTCCCGGTGAGCGTGGCGGTTGGGCGTGCCGACGTGCTGGATACGCTCGACTACGGGGAGGCATCGGACACGTTCAGCGGCAATCCGCTTGCGTGCGCGGCCGTGCTCGCCACGCTGGACTGCTACGAAGCGTCCGGCGTTGTCGCCCACGTGGGTGGACTAGAGCCGATCATGGAAGAAGGTCTCTGCCGCTTGAAAGAGCTTCCGTTCGTCCAGCACGTGCGCGGCGAAGGGATGGTTTGGGGCGTGGAGACCTGCGCGCACGGTGGTCGCGATGCTCATGAGATGGCTTGCGAGATCATCCGCGCATGCTATGCGGGAAACGAAGAAGGAACGGGGATCCATCTGATCGGCCCCCTGGCAAAGCGGGTCCTTCGCGTGAGCCCACCGCTGGTGATCGGCAAGGATGAGGCTGCGCAGGCGCTGGAGCTGATGTTCGAGCTTTGCTCCAGGCTCGTTTGATTCCGGCACCCCCTGGAGTTTGCCCCCGCGCTGGGCCTGGCGCGTACCATCAGCCATGTGTACCGGGTGAGAACGCATGTGGGCCCCTTACGCGATTGGAGGATGGTCGGCCGTCCGCTCGTCTCCCGACCGCGCAAGGGACAGCGCGCTGCACAAGCGGGGGTCGCAATAAGGCGCCCGCGGAGAAGAGGGACCTAACGGCGGAGGCCGTACTTGCGCATCTTGGCGTAGAGGGTCGTGCGCGAGATGCCCAGTCGGCGGGCTGCTTCCTTGAGGTTGGTGCATTGTCGGATCACCCGCGCGATCGTGAGGCGCTCCAGTGTTTCCAGGTTGTCGATCTGGCCAAGCCGCTCTCCTTCGTCAGGCTTCCACAGGTACGCGGGCAGATCGTGGATGTCGATCAGCTCTCCCCGGCACAAGACAACCAATCGTTCGATCAGATTCTCCAGCTCGCGCACGTTGCCCGGCCAGTGGTAGGAAGTCAGCACCTCCACGGCCCGAGGCGTGAACCCCTGGACGGGTTTGCCGATCCGTTCACGAAACTGGTTGAGGAAGTGATACGCCAGGGGCACGATGTCTTCGGGACGCTCGCGCAAGGGGGGAATCCGGATCGGGATCACGTTCAGCCGGTAGTACAGATCCTCGCGGAACTTGCCCTCGGCCACGAGTTTGTCCAGATCTCGATGGGTGGCGGCGACGACGCGCACATCGACGCGGATCGTCTCGGTGCCTCCGACCCGCTCGAATTCCCGCGTTTGCAGCACACGAAGCAGATCGACCTGGGCCTTGCTCGGGATGTCGCCGATCTCATCCAGGAAGATGGTACCGCCATGGGCGCGTTCGAACCGTCCGATCCGGCGCGTGCTGGCGCCGGTAAATGCACCGGGCTCGTGCCCGAAGAGCTCGCTCTCCAGCAGCCCCTCGGGCAGTGCGGCACAGTTGGCCACCACAAACGGCCCGTCACGACGATGACTGCGTAGATGGATCGTGCGCGCGACAAGCTCTTTACCCGTGCCGCTTTCCCCCGTGATCAGCACCGTGGAGTCGACGGCAGCGACGTGATCGATGAGCGTCAGAACCTCACGGATGGCGCGAGATCGCCCCACGAGCAAGCTATCTGTACCGCCGTCAGAGCTCACCTGGGCACGCAGCCGCTCATTCTCTGCCAACAGCCGGGCGCGGCGCACCGCCTCGTGGATTAAGGTGGGCAACACTTCCAGATAGCCCATGGTAGGTACATCTTTGACAACGTACTCCTGAGCGCCGGCCTTAATCGCTTCCGCGGCCACGCGCTGGTCCCCCATGCCCGTAACCAGTACGGTAGGAGGACCGGCTGGAGGGGGGCCAATTCGCTGAATGAACTCCAGGCCGCTCATGCCCGGCAACCGGTAGTCGGTGACGATCGCGTCGACCGCTTCATGCTCCAGGTGAGCGAGGGCCTCCTCTGCGGACTCGGCGAGCAGCACCTCGAACCCCTCCCTCTCCAGCGCCTGCGCCTCGATCTGCCGATGCAGGGGATCATCATCGACCACAAGGACGCGATACCGTCCTTCGGGCGACCGATCCGAACGTCCGGTTGCTTCTTGCACGTCCACAGCCATTGTCCTTCCCCTACTGCGTCGGTTGCGATCCGCTTTCCTCCTGGAGCTTCAACTCTTGCCCCGCCGGACGGCGGGGCAGGATGAACCAGACCGTGGTGCCCTGGCCCTCGACAGAATCGAGGCCGATCTGCCCCCCATGCCGCTCCACGATGCGGGCCGCTGCGGCCAGGCCCACGCCATAGCCCGGCACGTCCCGGCTGGCACGGCAAAACAGCCGGAATACGTCGCGCTTTCTTGCCTCAGGAATCCCCCTTCCGTTGTCGGCCACCCAGAACTTGTAACCGGCCGCCCCTGGGCGCAACGGCTGCTCGGACCAGCCGATGCTAACCTGAACCGGACGCCCAGGCACACGGTACTTGACGGCGTTGTCGATCAGGTTCTGGAACACCTGACACACGGCAAGGGGATCCATGACGAGCGTTGGCCATCTGTCCGGAAGGGAAAGGTCCACCGACTGTGCCTGCAATGTCGGTTGCAAGTTCCGCACTGCCTGTTGTACGACCAGGCCCGCGTCCACTTCCATCAGGTTGAGCTTACTTTGACCGAGCCTGCCATAGGCCGCCAACTGCTCAACCAGCGCCAGAGCGTGCGTGGTCACCTCCACGATCTTCCCGGCGACTTCACGAACATCGTATCGTCCCCCTTCGCCATCGCCCGACTGCTGCAACTGCCGAGCGAGTGCAGCGATGGACATGAGAGGAGCTTTCAGGTCGTGCGACACGATGTGCAACAGCTCCTCGGTCTCTTCCCGCGCCGACTTCAGTCTAGCTGCGTAGTGACGCAGGGCCTCGTGCAGGCGGCGGATGCGGAGCATGGCGCGGACACGGAGCAACAGCTCGTCGAAATCGAACGGCTTTTCGATATAGTCCTCAGCACCGGCCTCGTAACCCGCAACCAGATGCTCGGGGCGGGTCAGGGCGGTCACAAACAGAACGGGGACGAATTCATCCCCGAGCCGCTGCTTCACCGTGCGACAGAACTCGAGCCCATCCATGCCCGGCATACTGACGTCGCACAGGATAACCTCAGGAACCTGCTTCTCCAGTTGCTGGAGCGCGGCAGCGGCCGACTCGACCGCGATCACCTCGTGCCCCGCCCGCTCCAACACACGGCGGATCAAATCCCGATCCAGCGGCTGGTCCTCCACCACGAGCACCCGCCCGGCCTCGGACGCCATCAGCCGATCCAGGCTCTGTTCGCTGCCCTTTTCCGTCATTGGCCGCTCCTTCCGACTTTCGCCTCACCGCCCAACTCAGCCTGGGCCTGGCCCCCATCGTGCGCGGCCATTACATTCACCGGCAGGAGCACGCGGAACGTGCTCCCCTTGCCCACCTCACTTGACGCCTCGATTTTCCCCCCTAGCAGTTCGACCAGCCGTCGGGTGATCGCCAGCCCGAGTCCGGTACCGGTGCCGGTCTGGCGATGCCGGTTCTTCACCTGGCGGAATTCGTCAAAAATGTGCGGCAAATCCTCCGGGGGTATACCGATACCGGTGTCCGCCACGCAGACGGCCAGATAATCGGGTTCCGCCCGCTCGGTGTAGACCCGCACCTCCCCGTCGTCGGTGAAGCGGACGGCGTTGGACAAGAGGTTGACCAGGATCTGCCAGAGCTTTCGCTCGTCGGTCAGGATCGTCGGGTACTCGCATTCCTCTTGAATCCGGACGGCTACCCCCTTTTCGCGGGCCATGGGCAGCACCGACTCCACCGCGGAGCGAACGACCCTATCCAGCTCCGTGCGCCCGATCTCCACCGTCTCGCGGCCGGCTTCGATGCGCGCGATGTCGAGCAACCCGTTGATGAGCTCCAGCAGATGCTCGGCGGCGCGCAGGACGCGGCTCAGGTCGTCCCGCGCCTGCGTGCTCAGCGACGGCTCGGACTGAAGCAACAGCCGGGTGTAGCCGATAATCGAGTTCAACGGCGTGCGCAGCTCGTGGGACATCGTCGCCAGGAACCGGCTCTTCAGACGACTCGCCTCCAACGCCATGTCCCGGCTCCGTTCCAGCTCCTCGTTCACCCGCCGCAGCTCCTCGTTCTGCCGCTCGATCGCAGCGGTCAACGCTTTCCACCGACTCATGTCCCGACTGAACGCCTCGATCTGCACCGGCTCCAGCCCCGGAACCCGACAGGCCGCAATCTCGGCCGGAAGCGCGTCTCCGTCCGGCCGTATCCAGTCCAGCTCGAACCGCACGCTCCCCTCCCTCACACACCGCTCCAGCCATTCGCCCATGTCCTGGCCCCCTTGAAGACGGCAGAACTCTTCGATCCCCCGCCCCAAGACCTCCTGTTCGCGCCGTCCTAACTGCCGGGCAGCCTCCGCGTTCAGCTCCAGCACCCGGCCCCGCTCGTCGAGCACGAAGACACCATCGGAGACGTTCTGTAGCAGTGTCTCCAGGTAACGGAACCGCCGGACCACTCGGGAGGCATAGACGGCGAGAACGAGCAGATAAAGCGTGGCCGCGGGGGCAAGTGCCGACAGGCCCAGTTGAGCTTCCCGGGCAGGGAGCCCGAAGTAGATCGGCAAGCGGATATACCCCCCCACGGTGTGTACCAGCGAGACGACCATCAGATGCACAACGAGCCACAATTGGCCGAGCTTCAGTCCCGCGACAAGCAGGATGAACGCATAGAAGAGCGCGTAGTAGCCCCCCGTGGCCGTCGCCGTGGCCGACAGCAGGTGGGCTTCGAAAGCAGCAGCCACCAGGGCCACATTGGTGGCGATCGGGTGCCGCGTCGCTTCCACCCCCAGGAGCAACAGGAGCTGGATCACCAGACAGCAGGCCAGCGTTAGCGTCGCTCGCCAGGCCCCCTGCAAATCGACGGACATCTGCCCTGCCGATAACCAGACGATCGCAAAGAACGTGGCGCTGGGCAGCAGCAGGACCACCAGGGTCAGACGCCCGAAGTCAAGCTGATGCAGACGCCCGTGCCGCCCCCACGCAAGCCGCGATCTGGCACGACGTTCAACGGCCATCGCCACCCGTTCACACTCTGAACACGTGACCAATGTCTGCACACACGCCTATTTTCGGCGCAAATCGGCTCGATTTCAAGATTATTCCGCCACTCTGTCAACCTCCTGCAACGCCGGCCACTCCCAAGTGTCCAGAATCTGGACACCAGGGTGTGTGCCGACCGGTGGGCTTTCGAGCCCGATCCACGCACAAGTCATTGCAGAGACTAAAGATACGGCAACGCATCGGACCTGGCCGTCGTGGCGCGCCATGTGCTATGGCTACGGAGCGGATCGAATCGCCCCACTGCGGACCCGGAGGAACCCGAAGCGCAGGGCACTCCGGAGCAGGTAAAGCAGGGTGGCAGGCTGAGATGGCGTGTGTGGGAACGTGGCGACCGAGCCTTTGCGACAGAACTGTGGTAAAGGCGTCGGGCACGGTAGATGGTACCTCGCGGACCGGTCTGCGGTGGACCGGTTAGGCTCCGGGTCGCCCGGACCGCACACGCTTTTCTCAATCGGCTGACCCCGCTTACCTGGCCCTGCCAATCACCGGTTTCCGCCGGGTCTTTTTTTGCGCCAACCCGTCAGTCCCCGCCTGCTTCGTTTGGGGACGGACACCTCCATCCGCCACCGAAGGTCTCCGGGGCCAGGTCTTCGTGATCCACCGGGCAACTTAGCACCCGCGATCCGGCCCGCCGTCCAGCAGCGAGACAGCCCCGCGCGGGCACCTCGGCACCCCGTGAGTGCGGTCACGTGTGCTCCCCACTGGACATTCGGCTCAAATTGATTTACACTCGTTCATATGTTACCCGCCGTGCGTTGACCTCCATCCCAAACCGCAAAGCTACCCCGGCAAGCGGGCGACCGACAGGGACGATCCCACCGCACAGACGACATGGCCGAGAGGAAAGGACGATGGTTGGCCGAATCTCACGAGTAACCGCTTTTCTCGTTCTCGCCGTTCTTGCGTCGACACCGGCGATGGGTCAGGTTCAACCGCAGGTGACGTTGGCCAGCGGCAAAGCTCCCGTTTACGACGTGGCATGGAGTCCGGATGGGAAGCTGCTGGCCACCTGTTCCTTCGACGGTAAGGTGGCATTGTGGGACGCCGCAACTGGGCGATTGCTCAAGACCTACGAGGGCCACCGGGGACTCGTCCTGGGGGTGGCGTTCTCCCCGAACGGCCGCTACCTCGCGTCAGTTGGCCAGGACAGGACGCTGAAGCTCTGGGAGCTCCCGAACGCCGCGCCTGTCCGCACGCTCAGTGGCCACGGCGGCCCGGTGCTGTCGCTGGCCGTGACCACGGATGGCAAGGTGCTGGCCACCGCGTCGGCCGATGGGAACGTGAAACTGTGGGATGTCGGCGGGGGTAAGGAAACGGCCAATCTCCAGGTGGGCAGCCCGGTGCACAGCGTGCGGTTCAGCCCGAACGCTGCGATCGTTGTGGCAGGTGGGGACGACCGGGTCCTGCGGATCTGGAACCGAGGCGATGGGAAATTGCAAGCAAGCGCCGAGGGGCACCTTGATGCCATCCTGGCCACCGCCGTTCACGCGAACAACCAGCAGGTGCTCACCGCCGGACGCGACGGACAGATCAAGCTGTGGCTTCTCCCCATCCCGGCCCCCCGACAGATCGGCGGTCACGGCGCCGCTGTCCTGGCGCTGGCCCTGAGTCCCGACGGCGCGCGGGTACTCTCGGGCGGAGCGGACAATTCGGTACGGTTGCACCTGGTCGGGAACGGAAACCAGGAACGAACGTTCAGTGGGTTCTCTGAGCGCGTGACCGCGGTGGCGTACTCGACGGATGGGCAAAGCGTGGCCGCCGGATCGCTCGCAGGTGTTGTTCGCATCTACAACGCTCGCAACGGCCAACCACTCGGCTTGCTCGGTGCCCACACCGCACAGATCACCGGGGTCTCTTTCCACGCCGGGGGCCAGTTGATCCTAACCACGTCGCTCGATGGATCCGCCAAGTTGTGGAAGCTGCCCGTACCTCAGGCAAAGACCACCGCTTTGGCGGCCGAACCCGTGCAGCTTGTCGACATGGTCGGCCGTCCACAGCTCGTGGCCCTGTTGAAGAACGGTGCGGCCGTCGTCCTGGACCGGGCCAGCGGTAACCCGCAACGCAGCATCAAAGCGGCCGACGGAGCTCTCGTTGCTGCCGCCCCTGTGCCCGGCCAACCGATCCTGTTCGTGGCGGCCGCCAACAACCGGGTGGCGAGGTGCAATGTGGATAACGGCAAGGTCGAGTACGACTTTGCGGTCGGTGAAGTTGCCCCCACGACGCTCGCCACCGCACCCGACGGGTCGCGCATTGCCGTGGGCCTGGCGAACGGGCACGTGCTTATCTTCCCGGGCAGCAAGCCAGAAGGCGACGGAAAGATCAGCGCGTTGAAGGACATCCAGGCGCACCAGGGGGCAGTTCGTTCGGTGGCGTTCACCCCGGACGGTGCTCGCATTGTCACCTCCGGAGCCGACGGTGCGGTACGCCTGTGGAAAGGAGAGGACGGCGCAAAGATTGCCGAACTGTCCAGTTCCGGTGGAGCCATCATACACCTGCAGCCGGTGGACAACGGTGCCACACTCATCGCGATCACGGAAACCGGCCTCGTCCTGAGACTCGCCGGCGCAGATCTTAAGGAAGGCGGGCGGCTCCAGCCGGTCCAGCAGAAGATTGTGGCGGCGGCCGTTTCAAGTGACGGCAGCCGTGTCGCTCTGACCGCTGAAAGCGGCCGGACCTACCTCGTCGATCTCTCCAGCGGCAAGGTGCTCCAATGGTACGACCAAGGGGGGGCGGTTGGCGTCAGTTTCGGTGCCGATCAAAATACCGCGGTCGTTGCTACCAAAGACAAAAAGCTGCATCTCCTGCCTCTCGCCCTGGATACCGTCATCTACTCCGGTGACGCCCCAGCAACGGCGGGGATCCTGTTGACCAACGGGCGAGCCGCGGTCGCTTTAGCCAGCGGCGAAGTGATCCTGTGGGATCCCATTGACAAGAAGGAGCTGGCCCGCTTACCGGGTCACAAAGGGGGTACGAGCGCAATTTCGGCTACGAAGGACAGTAAGCGGCTGGTGACGGGGGGCGCAGACGGCGTGGTGCGCGTTTGGGACGTTCGCCAGGCAAAGGAACTGCTGGCAATCCAGGGGGCACACGAAAAACCGATCATGGGAGTGAGCTTCAGCGCTGACGAGAGCCGCGTCGCCTCCACGGACGCCTCCGGCGTAACCCGGGTCTGGGATATTGGGGGCAGCAGCCCGGTGCTCCTGCAGACCTACCGCGCGAGCACTCCCACTCACGGCGTTGCTTTCCTGCCGGACAACAAAAGCGTGCTCGTGGCAGCAGAAGACAAAAACATCTACGTGTACGCCATTGGCGTGGGGCAGCGCTATGTGGGCCACAAGGGGGCTGTTCGTGCAATCGCCTTCCACCCAAGCGGCACGCAGTTCGTATCCGGAGGCGACGACGCCGTCGTGCGACTGTGGAAGACGGCCGACGGCAGCCTCCAGGGCGAATGGACCGGCCACTCCGGACCGATCAACAGTCTGGCTTACAGCCCGAACGGAGCGATGGTAGCGTCGGGCGCGGAAGACCGTTCCGTGCGGGTGTGGAACGCCGCTTCCGGAGACCAGATCACGGCCTGGTCCGATCACGACGGAAAGGTGACCGCCGTGGCGTTCAGCTTCGACAACAAACTGGTTGCTGCGGCGACAGATGCCGGCCAGGTGACGATCTGGTCGCTGGCTGACAACGCAGCGGTCCAGAGATTCCGTGCTCCAGCCGCGGTGCACGAGGTGTCGTTCCTGCCTGACAATCGCACCATCCTCGCTGCGTGCGACAACAACGTGGTCGTGCAGTTCGCCCTGGCGGGGGACACTCCGCGCAACCTCACCGGCCACGGAGACATCGTCGACGCGGTTACTTTCTCCCCGGACGGACGACTTGTGGTCACCGGAGCCTACGACAAAACCGTGCGGCTATGGGATCCCGACGCGGGCAAGCAAGTGCGGTCGATTGCCGCCGACACGCAACGAGCTGTGTACACAGTCGCGTTCACCCCAGACGGAAAGACCCTGATCGCCGCCGGGTCCGACAGTATCATCAAGGCGTTCAAGACTGAAAACGGTCAGGAGCTCCGCCGGTTCACCGGGCATTCCGACGGCGTGTTCGGCATCGCGGTGAGCTCCGACGGCCAGTTCCTCGCCTCAGGAGGACCGGACAAGACCGCTCGGATCTGGAACCTGGCCGCCGGAGTGGAACTTCACGCGATCTCGGACATTCCAGGCTGGGTCTACGACGTGGCATTCGCCAGAAGCAACCGGCGCGTCCTGGTCGCCGACTATACGGGAACGATCACGATCATCGATGTCAGCAACGGCGAGAAGATCGCCTCGTTCCAGTTGCCTCAGGTCGAAGGCCGGCCTCGCGCAGCCTACCACGTTGCGCTTTCGCCCGACGGATCGCGCCTGGCGGTCGCCTGCGCCAACGGAAACGCCTACATCTATGTGCTGCCAGAAGAGTGGCGCTAACCGCCAGGCCGGCGGAGGCGGAAGCGAGGCGTCCGCTGGAGGAAGGTGCGGCGAACGGGACGGAGCTTGGCCGCAGTCTTAGACAAACCGGTTTTGGTTGGAGGCAGTGAGATGGTCCAGGGAGGCCGTTGTCCAGCCCCCATGCGCGTCTCCCGGCGCCGCATGGTACAGGTCGGAGCCATCAGTCTGTTCGGGCTTTCGCTCGAGCGGTTACTGCTCGCCGATGCGGAGCGTCGGGCAGCAGGTCGACCAGAACCGCGGGCAGACGCGTGCATCCTCGTCTTCCTGAACGGCGGGCCCAGCCACCTGGATACGTTCGATATGAAGCCGGATGCCCCGGAGGGAATACGAGGCGAATTCAAGCCGATCCCCAGTTCCCTACCGGGCATACCCGTGTGTGAGCTCCTGCCCCGTCTGGCGCGGCTGATGCACAAAGCCACCCTGATCCGCTCAGTGCACCACAGCGTGAACAACTCCCATGCGGCCGCCGTGTACTGCGCCCTGACCGGTCATGATCGAGGCGAGCAGGGGGGCGGAGCGAAGCCGACGGACAATCCCGCCATCGGCTCCGTTCTCGCTCGTGTCCGCCCACCGGATCGGCTCATGGTGCCGTACGTTTGCCTGCCGTACAAGACGCAGGAAGGGGCAGGCGGGCCGCCCCAGCCGGGCTTCTTCGCCGGTTGGCTTGGCCGGTCGTACGATCCGCTCTTCATCCTGCAAGACCCCGGCTCGCCGGACTTCGCCGTGCCCGGGCTTACCCCCCAACCGTCGCTGGATGACAAACGCCTCCTAGCGCGACGTTCCCTGCTGCAGCGCGTGGATGACCCCATCCGCCGGTATAGCGATCGCCCCCTTGCGGAAATGGGCAAGCTTCAGGAGCGGGCTTTCGATCTGCTCACTTCCCCGGTGGTTCGCCGAGCCTTCCGAGTGCAAGAGGAACCTGATACGGTGCGGGACCGCTACGGCCGGAACATCTACGGCCATAGCGTCCTTCTGGCGCGCCGGCTCATTGAAGCGGGCACACGCGTTGTCTGTATCTCCTGGGCTCCCCATGCGAACGCAACCTGGGACACACACAGCAACAACTTTAAGATGCTGCGTGAGAGGCTACTTCCGCAGCTCGACGCCGCCGTGTCCAGCCTCATCGAAGACCTCCACGATCGACGCCTGCTGGCCCGAACCATCGTAGCAGTCATGGGAGAATTTGGCCGCACGCCGAAGGTCAACAAAAACGCCGGCCGTGACCACTGGAACTACTGCTACAGCGTTGCCCTGTTTGGAGGCGGTTTCCGGCCGGGCTACGTGCACGGGTCGAGCGACCGCACGGGAGCGTTTCCCACCGCCGATCCGGTCACACCGGCCGAGATCGTGGCGACGATCTACCACTGCCTGGGCGTGGACCCGAATCTGACCTTACCCGACCCCCTGGGAAGGCCGCTCCGCATCGTGCCCGAAGGACGCGTGCTCCAGGAGCTTCTGGCATAACCGAGGTACGGCACTGATGCCCCCCTGCGCGGCTCAGCGAGCAGGCTCCGCGTGAGCGAGCGGGTGGGATTCCAGGGGCCAATGACAGGCCGTGCAAAGCACCCCGGGCTACCGGTCGAGCCGGAGCCGAGCCGTGGGACATCAAGCGGCGCTCAGCCGGGAGCTCGCCCGAACAGGAGCTCCATGCTAACGACGTGCTGATACGCCTCGTTATGGGAGCTCACATGCAAGGTTTCGTTTGGTCGGAAAGATAAGGTTCTACAAGCAGTCCGGGAGGTGGCACCGTGCGGAAGCGAGCGGAACAGTTGCCCGGTCTTTCAGCATTCGTCCTGGCATGCTTACTGCTGCCCCTGGGACCGTATCTGGCGGGCCAAGAGACCGAGCAGAAAGAACCCCAGGTAATCCACCTGTTCGACGGGAAAAGTCTGGATCATTTTTATACATGGCTGGTGGACTATCACTACGATGATCCGCTTCGCGTGTTTAGCGTCGTGGATCACGTGGACGGAGGCCCCGCGATTCGGGTAAGCGGAGAGGTATTCGGCGGACTGGTCACAAAGGAGGAGTATGCGAACTATCGGCTGGTGGTTGAATACCGTTGGGGATTGGTGACCTGGAAGCCGCGGGAACGTCGTGCTCGGGACAGCGGCATCCTGTTGCACTGTCAGGGACGCGACGGGAACAGCCGCCCCGACTTCAACGGCCCCTGGATGCTCTCGCAAGAGTGCCAGATCATCGAGGGTGGAACCGGGGACTTCATCATGGTGGGCGGTTACGATGAACAGGGCAATCGCACGGTGCCGTCGCTGACAACCACGGTGCGCCGCGATCGAGACGGCGAATGGGTGTACGCGCCGGACGGTATGGAACGACGGTTCCAAGGGGGCCGGATTAACTGGTTTGGCCGCGACCCCGACTGGCGTGACGTGCTTGGCTTCCGTGGTAAACAGGACGTGGAGAGCCCCTATGGAGGGTGGACTCGCGTGGAAGTGATCTGCAAAGGGGACACGATCACTAACATTGTGAACGGCAAGGTGGTGAACCGAGCGTGGAACTCGAGCCTGACGAAGGGCCGAATTCTCCTGCAGTCGGAAGGAGCGGAGATCTATTTCCGCCGCGTCGATCTGTACCCGCTCTAACCTGGATCACGACGCACAGCACGCAAGAAGGGACAAGAAACCATGCCTCGGCTTCGAGCTTACGCCGGCCTTATCCTGCTGCTTGGCGCAGCCTCCCTCGCTCACGCCCAACTGCCGCGAGCTTACCTCACGGTCGTCTTTCCGATGGGGGCAAAGGCAGGCACCACGGTCGAAGTCACGATAGCGGGCGCTAATCTGGAGGACGTCCATGAGCTGATCTTCAACCACCCCGAGATCAAGGCAGAGCAGGTAACCCGGGAGAAGGACGGCAAGCGGGTTCCGGTGGCGAATCGATTCCGAGTCACGGTAGCCGCCGACGTTCCCCCCGGGTACTACGACGTTCGCGCAGTGGGACGTTTCGGAGTTTCTAATCCGCGGACCTTCGTGGTAAGCGACTTCGACGAAGTCATCGAAAAGGAACCGAACTCCACTCGGGAGCAGGCGCAGCCGTTGCTTCCGGAGGGAACCTCTCGCCAGGTGGTCGTCGGCCAGATCAATGGAGCGGCGGACACAGACTGGTTCCGGGTGAGCTTGAAGAAAGGCCAGCGGATCCTCATCGAATGCGAAGCAGAACGGATCGACTCGCGGCTTAACCCAATCCTCTATCTCTTCGACGAAGACGGGCGGGAGCTCGATTTCAACGACAACCACATCGACCTGGACTCGCTCATTGATTTCACCGCGCCGAGCGACGGCACGTACTACATCCAGATTGCCGACCAGGTTTTCGACGGCTCGACCGAATACTTCTACCGCCTCCGTGTGGGAACGTTCCCGTTCGTAGAACACGTCCTTCCGCTGGCGGGCAAGCCCGCGGAAACGCTTCGCGCCACCGTATTTGGACGGAACCTTCCTTCCGGACGGCCGGTAGACGCGTTCGTCCGTGGACAGAGGCTGGAAGCGATGGAAGTGGAGATTCCTGTGCCTCCGCCACCGCCGTCGAGGCTGCTGTTCGAACGGTTCGTTGGGCCAGCCTCGTCGTTAAGCGACACGTTCGACTTCCGGGTGCGATCGCCCGAACGTGGGACTTCCAACGCCGTGCCCATCGGCTTCACCGACTATCCGGTGGTGCTGGCGAGCGAGCCGAACAACGCACCCGAAGAGGCTCAGGCCGTTAGCCCCCCCGTGGAGATCAACGGGACCTTCGAGGCGATCAACGACAGTGACTGGTTTGTGTTCGAAGCAAAACGGGGGCAGGTGTGGTGGATCGAGGTCGTTTCCCAGCGGATGGATGCCCCGACCGATCCGATCCTGATCGTCCGGCGAGCTCGAGACGGGGCCGTGCTCAACCGCTCGGACGACGATAACACCAATCCGGCCGGCAACAAGTTCCTCCTTCGCAACCGGGATTGCGCGTATCGCCTTGCGGTTCCTGAAGATGGCAAGTACCAGGTACTTGTTCGCGACTTGAGCGCATCGATCCGCGGTGACGCGCGGCTGACGTACCGGCTGCTCATTCGGCCTGAGTAGCCAGATTTCCGGGTATACGCGATGCATGACCAGCCCATAGGGAACGTGGTGTTCAACCCGTCGGCGGCGGTTCTTCGGAAGGGCGGAAATGTGCATCTCGACGTGTATATCGTCCGCCGTGACGGGTTTAATGGGGAGGTTATCGTACGAGCGGAAGGCGTTCCGAAGGGGGTGAGTTCTACCGAGGTGGTCCTTGGTCCGGGGCAGGTCTATGCTCCGCTTGTCCTCTCTGCAGCCGAAGACGCTCCCACCGGTTTTGCCCAGATACGCGTGGTGGCGAAGGCGGAGATTGGGGGCAAGACGGTTGAGCGGGAGGCTCGCTACCCGGTGGTGGTGTGGACCTACAACCCTGGCACGAACAATCCGGCCATGTCGCGTCTGGCTCGCACGGCGTACTGTTCGGTTATTGACGAGCAGGCCCCCTATACGCTGACAGCGGAACCCACGACCCTGGAAGTGGCTCGTGGTTTGCCGGCGACCGTGAAAGTGAAGGTGACTCGCCGCACCGGATTTGCCGGCCCGGTGAACACAATCGGGGCCATGGTGCTGCCGCGGAATGTGCGAAACGCAACCGTGAACATCGCGAATAACGCGACGGAAGCGACCCTACGTTTTCAGACAACAGTAAACACCCCGGTTGGACGGTACAGCCTGGCTCTACGCGGGGTAGCTCCGGTGCCCTACACCAAGGATCCATCCGGCAAGAACAAGAGGAACACGAACGTTTATGCGCCGTCGAACAATATTCTGCTCGTGATTGTCGATCCCTTCGCCGTGACCCAGAAGGGAAGTCCTTGGACTGTGGGTGTCGGTCAGACGGCTGATGTAGCCTTGACTATCGAGCGTCGTGGTGGTTTTAAGGGTGACGTGCAGTTGCAGTTCCTGAACCTCCCTGGTGGGGTCAGCATTGCGAATACGACGGCAAAGGGGGATTCGAAGGAGGTAACGGTGCAGGTGAAGGCAGCCGACTCGGCCAAGCCCGGCGATTACCGCGCCGTTGTACGGGCGCAGGCTCGGGTTGGAAACCAAAACTTTCGCCAGGACTTCCCCCTGCTGCTGAAGGTGGTTCCGAAGGGGGCGGAATCGAAAGCAAAAGCTGGGAAATAGGCCGTGTCGTCCAAGCGTGGGCTATCGTAACGCCGGTGGCCGGTATGGCGCGGGGCGGTGGCTTCTCGTGGCTGGCGGCGTGTCGCGCCGCGGGCCTTCTTGATGACTCGCCCCCTACCTTGTTGGGTACCTGCACGGGCGGGGTCCCATGGCGGGTTGGAACGGGCACGGTCCGGATGGTGCTGCTCCGGACGGGGTCGGGTGCCAATTACGGCGCGGTGAACGGGTCACGTCTGCGAATGCAGTGCGCCGGGTAGATCAAAACCGGGGTAGATCAAAAGCGGGTTCGTAGGACGTCCTTGCGGGGGCTCGGGCGCGATGGTGGCCGATCCACCGTATGCAAGTCCGGCATTTCGCTTGCTTTGATCCAGCTTGGGACCGACTGGGAGACCGAGCCCACGCGTGGGTTGCTGGGGGGTCGCGTGCATGGCCCACCACCGGCTGCGGACGGTCGGTTGGGCCACGCAGGGCAGTGGTAGCGCGACCCCGCTCGGGTCCGCCTCGAAGCGACAGGGGCCAAGCAAGCGCTCGCAAAGAGAATCGCCACCCAAGGGAGAAACGCCCGCCCGTCGGGGGAATCGGTAAATGGTGCGGGCTCTCTCTCGCCGCTTCGGCCGCCGGCCGAACCGGCCCCCGAGCCCGCCGCCCGGCGGGACCGGGGGCGCCGGACCGCCGTCGCGCCGGCGACGGCGCATTGGTACGCCCGCCCGGCCCGGGCGGGCAGGGATTACCCGCCAACCCGCGCCTGCACCCGGCCGCCTGCGCAGAAGCGCATTCCTTGCCAGCCGCGGCTACTCCCAGCGGCGAGCCGCCAGGCTCGCCGCGGGATTGGGTTCCCTTCGTTCTCCGAAGGCCTCCCCTGCCGGCGTTTCATCCTGCCCTCGGTCTAAAGCCCCTCGAAGCCCTGATCGGCCCGATCGGTCCGATCAGTCCGATACGCCTGAGAGCAGCGCCGACCGGGGGCCCGCGATGAAGCGCCCGGAGGGGGAAGAAACCCCGGACCGCCGCCGCACCGACGACGGCCCCTTTGGCCCCCCTCGCCGCTTCGGCCACCGGCCGAAGCGGCCCCGAGCCCGCCGCCCGGCGGGACCGGAGCTCCGCCGCTGCGACGGCGGAGCAGTGGTAGCGCGACCCCGCTCGGGTCCGCCTCGAAGCGACAGGGGCCAAGCAAGCGCTCGCAAAGAGAATC
>JALSID010000121.1 GCA_026981825.1 Planctomycetota bacterium | reverse complement strand
GATGGAGGCCGTATCGGGGTCTGCTGACGGCCCCTTGGAGGAAAACCATGCAACGCATCATTGACCGACGCACAGGACGGGAATGGGAGACTGTCAGGGAGCTCGTCCGCTACGTGACCGAGACGCAGCACAGCTATTTGCGTCTGGTGGTTCCGCACCTGGTCCGACTGCAGGCTCGGCTTGCAGCCGAGAGCGATTTGCGCCCCCGCCAGCTCGACAAGCTGGGCCGACAGCTCATCGCACTCAGCATGGCCATTGGGGCACACGTGAGGCGTCAAGAGGCGGAGCTGTTTCACGAGTTGCTTCGTCCATCCGACCGGCCCGTCTTGTCGCACATGGCGCGCGACGCGCTCGAACAACTACCGGGCGAACACCGCCGCTTGCTCGCACTGTGCGAATCCGCGCTGGAGACGGCCCAGGAGATTCGGCTTGGGGTGCGGGATGGCGTTGTCTCCGAGCTGGTCAGGGATCTGGAAAACCTCCTCGCTCGGCTCCAAGAACACCAACGCCTCGAGGCGGAAGTGCTCGCCGGTGCTGTCCGGGAGCGAACGCTGTCCGGTCCCCGTGGCTTGCCACAAGGGGCCCTGGCGTAGGGGGAGAGAGTGGGCCAGTCTCCAAGGAACCTCTGACAGAACGTGTACCCGTAAGATAAACCCATAGCAAGCGTAGGTCAGTGGTGGAATCGCAGGATGCAGGGGGTTCTACGATGGTTTTGACAGCAGGCGCAGAAAGAGCTCAGACCCGGCCAACGCCCCAGATCGGGGCCCAACAGGAGTGCCAGGCAAAGGAATGCGAGCAGTTGCGAAGGCTCATCGACCAGCGAACGTCCGGTCGGATTCACGGTCTGGATGTTAGCGTCGACCCCGACAGCGGACTTTACACCGTACGAGGCACCGCGGGAAGCCACCACGTGCGCCAGCTTGCACTGGCTGCCGTGATCGAATCCCTCGGGGAGGAAGGAGTGCGAGCGGTTCGTCTGGACATCGCCGTCAAGAAGCCAACCCCGCGAAGGTGAACGCCTCGGACTGCTACCCAAATGCAGTGCCACGCTACCGGCCATCCAAGCGCGGAAGCTGGACGCGTCGGATCGCTGAACCGTGCAAGAAACCCGCTCTCCGCACGGCGGCGCTGGCTCTGGAACCCTCTCTTCGGTTGAGCTGTCGGCCCCTGTAGTTCCACAAATGGGGCGTGCAGTGAACACACCGCACGCCCCTTGTGCACACCTGTTTGTGAGGGATCGTTCAACGGTGGACCCGTCCCAACTCCGTCATGCCGATCACGGGTGTCTTGGGATTCAATACGAAAATCTCTACACGCCGGTTACGCGCCCGGTTTTCTTCGCTATCGTTCGGCACGATCGGCTGATGCTCGCCATAACCGGCGATGCCCATCCGGTAGGGGGCAATCCCGGCACGCTCCAGAAACTGCTGTACTGCCGCGGCCCGATGGACGCTGAGATGCCAGTTCGTGGGGTGCTTCGCGCGGGTCTCGGGACGAACGATGGGCCGGTCGTCGGTGTGGCCAACGATGAACAGGTTATACTCTGAACCGTCTTCGGACAGAAAGATCTGGGCAAACTCTCTAAGGACAGCCTCGGCTTCCGCAGACAATTCGGCTTCACCAAGGGGGAACAGAACGTCGGACTTGAACTTGCTGATCCCAAGGGCCGGATCAACTTCCACAAAATCTGGGTGTCTGATCGCGAAGGCTTCCAACTCTCGCTGCACCTCGGGCGTAAGCCGAGGTTGCTGCGGATGAAGCCCGGCAAGAAGCTCGCGATACATCTGTTCCATCTCGGATCGCTCGCGATCGAATTCCTGCACGCGCTGTTCGTAGCGTGCGAGCAACGTCTGTTTCTCGTTCAGTTGCTGCCGGAGCTGAATGATCTGGGCGTTCAACTGGTCTGTTTGCTGACGCACTCGACTGAGCTCCGCGGCGAGCTGGTTTTTCTGTTCGTAAAGCTGCCGGGTGTACGCCTGACAGCGATCCAGCTCTGCGCGCGGAACCATTGCACAACCGCACAAAGAAGCACCGGCAAAGGCGACGGCTACCAGCGACATGGCACGACGAGCAAGTGTAGACCTGACCAACATGCTCAAACTCCTGACCTGCTGCCCAACTTCCCTGAACCGGCATTCGCGCTACACGTGCAGGGCGCGCCAAAGGCGGGCGCCTCGCCGTTCCGGCCCAAACAATGCCGACGTGACCTCGTAGGAAGGCAGGAAGGCGTTCCCGCCCCTAAGCTCAATCCTGACCTCTACCCAGCGGTGTCCCTGACCAATCGGGACTCTTCTAGCGGTTCCGGGCCGATCACGCAAGGCCGATTCGGACCGTTTCAGCAATGAAGTGCCGAACCACGCGACGCACACGCCAGGCTGTTGCGTCCGGGGCGCGAGCAGAAGAACCGGCCCCATGGCACAAGGTGGGTTCTACTCACGCGGTACGCCCCCCTGGCGAAGTCTGAGGCTAGGACCGACTGCACCCGCTCGGCAGATACTAGCGATCTCCGAGCCCCACAGCCTTGGCCGCTACAGTTGCTATCGCTTTACGCAGCCAGCGAACATCACCTTTTCCATCTGGGTGGAGCCGGTTGGTCAGCACAATAACCACGGTACGCGTACCGGGGTCGATCCAGAGTGACGTTCCTGTAAACCCCGTATGGCCGAAACTTGTCTTCGGAAAGAGCTGACCGCGTGGGCTTGAGTAGCCCGTGTCGATGTCCCATCCCAAGCCGCGCCGCTGGCCGGGGGGAGTATGGCCCCCGTCGATCATCAACGCTACGGTCTCAGGCGAGAGGATTCGCGTCCCATTCCACTCCCCCCGGTTCAGGATCATGTGAGCAAACGTCGCGGTGTCCTTCGCCGTGGAAAACAACCCAGCATGCCCGGCCACACCGCCAAGGAGGTAACTTCTCGGATCATGGACTACCCCCTTTATCCAGCGTCCGTTCCGGAGATCGCAGGGTGCGCACCGAGCAACGAGCCTCTCGGGGGGATTGAAACAGGTGTCATGCATGCCGAGAGGCTCAAAAATGCGCCGCCGAGCGAACAGATCGAGCGGCTCTCCTGAGACCCGCTCCACCAGCTTACCCAGCACGATGTAGCCCACATCCGTGTACCAGAACTTCTCGCCAGGCCGATACACAGGTTTCAGCGCGCAAATCCGCCGCCACGCCTCCTTCGGTCCGTGCCGGTAGTCCTCAATGGGGTTGTCCGGCACGAGTCCGCCCCGATGGCGCAGAAGCTGCTCCACCGTTACGTCCTCTTTGCCCGCAGTTCCGAACTCAGGCAGATAGCGGGCAACCGGCGCGGTTAACTCCACTCTGTCCTCGTCGATCAGGATCATGACTGACGTGGCCGTCGCCATCACTTTCGTCAACGAGGCCATGTCGAAGACGGTGTCCACGGTCATCGGGACCGGCTCCGGCTTCAACTGGCGATGTCCGAACGCCCGCAGATACAGAGGGCGGTAATTGTGCGTGATACACACGACGGCACCTGGGCAGTCCCCCTGTCGGATAGCCCGCCGCACGAGGTGTTCGATCTCATCTAGAACGGACTCCGGCCCCGCCCTCTCCACCCGGACGGGTGCACTCGAAGCGAACGGCTGAGTTCCAAGAACCAATAGAGAGAAGGCCAGGGCCAGAGCAGCGAGTGCGCGTGTGCTCGTCACCATCGGGCTGCCTCGTTCTGTGCTCGCCTAAGACGAGATCGTGAACGCGCGTCCCATGATAGCCGGCCGTGCACGATCCTAATTCTGCCCCCCGTTGGTCCTCCCCGCCCCGTAGGTTGTACGGCTGTTGGGACCGACTTACGGCACCTCAACCGCGGATTCGGAAGCCGTCTCCGCGCTGATCCCAAGCTCGTCGCATCCCCGACCATCGACTCCCCAGGCCGCAACAGTTTTGGCGTCCTCTGGCTGCCCAGTTCTGTAGTGCATGGAACAGGCTGGGAGAAGTCCAAACAGGAGCACGGGGCGGACGTTACGCCGATGACCCAGCCCCCCCGACAACCAACCGCTTTCCGAACGATATGCCGATGGTCAGCGCGGGGATGAGAAACGCATAGCTTGCGAACAGCAAGGGAATCACCGCTTCGCGCAGCCCGAGCGAAGCGGGGACAGCGAAAACGAATATGCCGAAG
>JALSID010000120.1 GCA_026981825.1 Planctomycetota bacterium | reverse complement strand
GAGGTCCCTGCCGCTTTGCGTCGGACGGCACGGAAGCCGGTGATCGTTGTGGACTTCGGCGACAACATCGGGGGTGGGGCGCCGGGCGACGGAACCCTGCTCCTGCACATTTTGGGCAAGGCACGAGTTCCTGGCGTGTTGGCCTGTTTATGGGATCCTCGTGTCGTGCAGGCATGTTCAGGCAGGACGGGGCAGGAGGTGGAGGTCGAGATCGGGGGGAAGTGGTGCCCAGAGATGGGGGCTCCGTTGGTGGTGCGTGCACGCGTCGCCGCCGTCTCGGATGGCAGGTGGCATGAGCCAGGGGTGATGCATGGGGGGTTAAGCGAGTGGGACCAGGGACCTACGGTTCTGCTGGAACCGGCGCAGGTGAGGGCGGGGAGCGGGGCAGAAGGGGGCCAGGAGTGGTGCGCGGTAAGCGGGTGGCAGCTTGTGGTCAATTCGCGTAGGACGCCCCCGTTCAGCCGGGGACAGGTCGAGTCGGCCGGTGCCGACGTCGGCGCAGCTCGCGTGATCGTGGTGAAGGCTGCGATCGCGTACCGGGCCGCCTACGGCCCGATCGCGGGCGAGATCGTGGAGGTGGAGACACCGGGGCCGACGGCCAACGACGTCAGGCTGCTCTCGTCGCCGGTTCCGAACGATGGTGCCGAACCGTTTCGGGCGTTGCGTCGCCCGATTTACCCTCTTGATCCGATTTGATCCCTGCGAATCCTGCTGGCGACGGGCCGGTGCACCCCGGTGCGGACGGATTTGCGTTGGGCGTGAGCTCTCGGCCGGTCGCCGGTCCGCGCGCTGCGGTGGCGTGCCTGGGGCGACAGCAGCGTAACCCGCTGCTGTGGTGCTGCTTGTGGCAGATTCGTTTTTCACAAAAATCCTTGTCGAATTTGACACAATGGCGTAGGATAAGACGAGCAAGCGAAGGTGAGCGTAGCTAAGAGCCCGTGGGCCGGGTGAGAGATGAAGCAAGTGGTCTCGAGAAGCTTGGGCGACGAGGATCGGGTGTTTCGGGCACTGCTGGGAGGCGGTCCCCAGACGGTGCGCGACCTGGTACGGGAGTGCCAGGTGACCGCGACGGCGGTACGCCACCACTTGCAGAAGCTCATGGCCCAGGGGCTGGTGGAGCGACGCGAGTGTCATCGTGGCGGCCGTGGCCGGCCGTCGTACGTCTACTACGTGCCGGACAGCGTTCGATCGGAGCTGGGCAACAACTTCTCCGACCTGGCGGTGGCGATGTGGGAGGAGCTGGATCAGTGCCAGGATCGGGGGTTCGCGATGCGGGTATTGCGTCAGGTAGGCGACCGGCTGGGGCGGTTCTATGGGGCTCTTCTGGGCAATGGCTCCTTGAAGGACCGGGTCCAGCGGTTGGCCGGTTTGTTGCGGCAGCGCGGCGTGGCTGCCGAGGCCGGCGAGGCCGGCGATGCCGCGGTGCTCCGCCTGCTGCACTGTCCCTATCAGCGGCTTGCTGAAGGGGATCGGAAAGTGTGTGGAATTGAGCACAGGATGCTGACTGCGGCCTTAGGTGGGCGGGTGCGGTTGCAGAAGTGTCGTTTGGACGGGCACCCGTGCTGTGAATTTCGGATTGCCGGGTCGGCTTAGCCGCGGAGTGGCGCGGTTGGTCGGGTACAATTGCGGCTCGCGCAGTCTGCGGCTTAGTCGGGCTCCTTGGGGAGGATGAGATGGCTGTACCAGGTGAACGCAAGCCCTGGATCGAGGATCGGTTTGGCGAAGGCGCGGTGATCACCAGCCTCGAGCAGGCGATCAACTGGGCTCGTCAGTCGAGCCTGTGGCCGATGACGTTTGGCCTGGCCTGCTGTGCCATCGAAATGATGGCGGTGGGGTGCAGTCGGTTCGACATCGATCGGTTCGGGGCTGGGGCGTTTCGCGCCACGCCCCGTCAAGCTGACCTGATGATCGTGGCCGGCACGGTGACGTTCAAGATGGCGAGCCGGGTGCGCCGTTTGTACAACCAGATGCCCGAGCCGAAGTATGTGATCGCCATGGGGGCTTGCGTCTGCGGTGGTGGGCCGTACTTCAAGTGGGGTTACCACGTGGTGAAAGGGGTGGATTTGGTGGTGCCCGTGGATGTGTATGTGCCGGGGTGCCCGCCCCGTCCTGAGGCTTTGTTGGAGGGGCTGATGCGGGTGCAGGATCGGGTCCGGGCCGAGCGGATCGCTCGGGGGGTGCCCGATGAGCTGCCGGTACCGCATCATACGGGCTATCCTCGGTTGCCTGTGTCAGCGGAGGACTACGAGCGCTCTCCGGCCGCTACGGCCTGACCGGTGGAGTGCTTCCAGCACGAACGCAGCCAGAAAGGGTAAACACGGTACCAACGATGAGCGAAGTGTTGCGAATCGAAAACCTGCATGTGTCGGTGGAAGGCAAGCCGATCCTGAAGGGCGTGGATCTGCAGATTCGCAGAGGCGAGCTGCACGCCCTGATGGGCCCGAACGGCTCAGGGAAAAGCTCCCTGGCCTACGCACTCATGGGGCATCCGAACTACGAGGTTACCGAGGGGGCTGCTTATATCG
This sequence comes from Planctomycetota bacterium, assembly GCA_026981825.1. Lineage (GTDB taxonomy): Bacteria > Planctomycetota > Planctomycetia > JALXBF01 > JALXBF01 > JALSID01. The sequence continues at coordinate 1,624 of JALSID010000120.1, read as the reverse complement.
ACGGGACGAACGTTCTGGAGCTGTCGCCCGACGAGCGGGCGAAGGCGGGGTTGTTCCTCGCCTTCCAGTACCCGGTTTCGATCCCGGGCGTGACCGTGGCCAATTTCTTGCGGCACGCGGTCAGCAACATCAGGAATCCGAGCCGCAAGGAGGGCGAAGAGCTGATCCCGATGCGGGAGTTCCGCCGGGAGCTTCTGGAGGCGATGAAGGTCCTCGAAATCGATCCGAGCTTTGCGAGACGGTATCTAAACGAAGGGTTTTCGGGAGGCGAGAAGAAACGGTGTGAGATCTTACAGATGCTTCTGTTGAAGCCCCGCTTCGCTGTGCTGGATGAGACCGACAGCGGGCTGGATTCCGACGCGGTTCGCGTGGTCTCGCAGGCGATCGAGCGGATGCGCGGTCCGGAAAGGGGATTCCTGATCATCACGCATCACGAGCGGTTGTTGGAACATAATCGGCCCGACTACGTCCACATAATGCTGGCCGGTCGCATTGTGGAGACCGGCGATTGGAAGTTGGCGCACGAGGTGCACGAGCACGGCTACGCCGCTTTCCGCGAGAAGTATCGCCACCTGGTGGAAGAGGAGGAGGTGGCAGCGGCGTCGCCGGAATAGTCCGTTTGCGAACCTACCGGGCGCGGCCTGAACTCTAGAGAGGCAGGGACTACCATGGCTACGGCAGAAAAAAAGGCACCAATTGCTGGTGTTAGCGAGTACAAGTACGGCTTCCACGACGAGGTGAAGCCGGTATTCCAGGCGGGACGGGGGCTCTCCCGCGAAGTGGTGATCGAGATGTCTCGGATCAAGGGGGAGCCGGACTGGATGCTCGAGTTCCGCCTGCAGGCGCTGGAGATCTTCTTCTCCAAGCCCTTGCCCACCTGGGGGGCGGACCTGTCGCACATCGATTTCGACGACATTTGCTACTACGTCCGGCCCACGGACCGCGTAGGGCGTACGTGGGAGGAAGTGCCTGAGGAAGTAAAGCGCACGTTTGATCGGTTGGGCATTCCCGAGGCGGAGCGAAAGTTCCTGGCGGGCGTGGGGGCCCAGTACGACAGCGAAGTGGTCTACCACCACGTGCGCGAGGAGCTCGAGAAGCTGGGTGTGGTCTTCTTGAGCATGGACGAGGGGTTGAAGCAGTATCCCGAGCTGGTTCGTGAGTACTTCGGTACCATTGTACCTCCCACGGACAACAAGTTCGCCGCGTTGAACTCCGCCGTCTGGTCGGGCGGTTCCTTCGTCTACGTGCCGGCCGGCGTGAAGGTGGACTTCCCGCTGCAGGCCTACTTCCGCATCAACGCCGAGCGTGTCGGCCAGTTCGAGCGGACGTTGATCATTGTGGAGGAAGGGGCTCAGGTCCATTACGTGGAAGGTTGCACCGCCCCGATCTACACGAGCGAGTCGCTGCACAGTGCGGTGGTGGAGATCATCGTGAAGAAGGGGGCTCGGTGCCGGTACACCACGATCCAGAACTGGGCACCCAATGTGTACAACCTGGTCACCAAGCGTGCCGTTGCTTACGAGGACGCCTTGATGGAGTGGATCGATGGGAACATTGGCTCGAAGGTGACCATGAAGTATCCGGCTGTGTACCTGCTCGGCCCGCGCGCCCGGGCGGAGATTCT
>JALSID010000119.1 GCA_026981825.1 Planctomycetota bacterium | reverse complement strand
GAGCAGTTGTTCAGCCTCATGGTGGCCCGGGACCTCCAGCGCTGGCAGGGGCAAGAGCCCCAGGTAGCGATGACGCTGCCGATCCTTGTCGGCACCGATGGCGTGCGCAGAATGGGCAAAAGTCTGGGCAACTACATTGGGATCGCCGAGCCACCGGACGAAATGTTCGGCAAGATCATGAGCATACCCGATCACGTGTTGCGCTCCTACTTTGAGCTGCTCACCGACGTCCCCCCGGAAGAGCTGGATCGGCTCCTGGCTCCGGACAGAAACCCTCGCGACGCCAAGGAGTACCTCGCCAAACTCATCGTTGGGGAGTACTGGGGGCAGGAAGCCGCAGAACGGGCGGCTCAGGAATTCATCCGCCGCTTCCGCTACGGTGAAGACCCGAGCGAGATCCCGGAAGTGTCGATTCCAGCAACCGAGCTGAAAGAGGGACGGATCTGGATTTGCCGGCTGCTGAACCTGGCGGGGCTGGCCAGCAGTAACAGTGATGCACGGAGGCTTGTGCAGCAAAAGGCGGTCCGAATTGGGACGGAACGGGAACTGGTCGCGGATCCGCACGCCGAAGTGGACGTCTACGACGGTCTCATTGTCCGGGTAGGCAAGCGCAGAATCGCGCGGATCCGTCTTACCTAGCGCCGGCTTCCCTCCTGCCGGGAGATGCCAGAAACGCGGTCGGTGGCCGTGTTCCGCGTGGCGGGGCTCAGCCGGGATGGTTGATCGCATGTGCGGCCGTTGCGGCCCCAGGAGTTGACGGGAGCAGGGTTGCGAATAGCGGAGCAGCAAAATGGCGTCGACGCAATACGGTTTCGCCATCGTCGGTTGCGGCATGATCGCGGAGTACCATGCGCGAGCGATCCAGGAAATTCCAAACGCGCGGTTGGTGGCCGTGCAGAGCCGCAATCGTGCCAACGCCGAGCGTATCGCTGCGCTCGTTGGGGGCTGTGACATCTACACAGACCTTGACGAGATGCTCAGGCGAAAGGACATCCATATCGTGAACGTCTGCACGCCGAGTGGTGCCCACATGGAGCCCGCCGTCGCAGCTGCGGAAGCGGGCAAGCACGTGGTGGTGGAGAAACCGCTCGAGATCACTCTGGCACGGTGTGACCGCATCATCGAGGCATGCGACCGTGCCGGCGTTAAGCTGTGCACCATCTTTCCATCCCGGTTCAGTGAGGCGAACCGGTTGATTAAGGAGGCGATCGACGCAGGGCGGTTCGGCCGCCTGACGCTGGGCGACACATACGTGAAGTGGTGGCGGACGCAGGAGTACTACGACTCCGGCGATTGGCGAGGCACCTGGCAACTTGACGGAGGGGGGGCTCTGATGAACCAGTCCATCCACAATGTGGACCTGCTCTACTGGTTCATGGGGGATGTTGTTGAGATCCAGGCGTTTACCGCCACACTCGCTCACGAGCGGATCGAGGTTGAGGATACTGCTGTGGCGTGCCTGCGGTTCAAGAGCGGGGCTCTCGGCGTAATCGAAGGAACCACCAGTGCTTACCCCGGCCTGCCGAAGCGGTGCGAAATCCACGGCGACTCTGGAACCGCGATTGTCGAACAGGACGCGATTACCTTCTGGCAATTCCGAAATGAGACTCCTGAGGACGAACAGATCCGTGAGCGGTACCGGCAGCTAGCCGCAGCGGCAGGCGGAGCTGCGGACCCCCGTGGCATTACTCACCATGGCCACATGGAGCAGCTCAAGGATTTTCTCCGCGCAATCGACCGCAACGAAGATCCCTTGATCGATGGTCGCGAAGGGAGAAAATCGGTGGAGATCATCCTGGCGATCTACAAGGCAGCTTCCTCAGGTCAGAAGGTGCGGTTGCCGCTCCCTGCCGAACCGAGCACGGATCGGCCACAGGGCCCACCGCAATAGCTGCCCCGCGATACCATGCTGGCTTGTTCCCGTCACGGAGGATTCTGGACATGCCACGGCGCAGGAAGGAGAGCCGGGCCCTGCAGTGGACGGTTTACATTCTGGTTCGTACACTGCTTTGCATCGTCCAGGCCCTGCCCCTGAGCTGGTGCTATCGGATCGCCGATTTCATCGCCTGGCTCGCTTTGCGGCTCGATCGCCGACACACGCAGGTTGCCCTGGACAATCTCCGCGCCGCCTTTCCGGGGCGATTCTCGGATGACGAGTTGCTGACGATCGTGCGCCAGGTGTACCGCCACTTCGCTGCGATTGTGGTGGACATTGCGTTCATCGTGCGGAAGCTGCATGAGCGGAACTGGCGGAAGCACATCCGTCTGGAAGGACATGAGCCGGTGGTGGATTTACTGCTGAGTGACCGGCCGGTGATCTTGCAGAGCGGCCATTTCGGCAACTGGGAAATCGCTGGATACGTGTTTGGCCTGTTCGGGTTCGTGCCGTACTCGGTGGCACGCACGCTGGACAATCCTTACCTGGAGCGTCTTCTTCGTTCCTTCCGAGTTCGCACCGGGCAAAGGATCATCTACAAACGGGGGGCGTATGAGAAGGTTGAGGCGGTGATGCGTCGTGGGGGCACGATTGCCCTGCTGAACGATCAGGACGCGGGCGCTCGTGGTTTGTTTGTGGACTTCTTCGGACGGCCGGCGTCTACCCATAAGGGACCGGCTCTTCTCGCCCTGCAATACTCGGCTCCCGTGGTGGTCGGTTACGCGATCCGCGAAGGCGACGGCTTGAAGTATCGCATGGGCACTGCGGCCATCATCGATCCCAAGCAGATCCACTCGGACGCGCAAACCATCCGGTACCTGACCCAGCGCGTTGCTCACGCGTTGGAGCGAACGATCCGGACAGCGCCCGAGCAGTACCTGTGGTTGCATCGGCGGTGGAAACACCAACCGTCCCGCCGCGCCGCCCGCCGGGCTGCGTAGGCTACGGCGGACCGATGCGCTCGCACGGATCGGACCAATCGGACGGATCGGACCGATCAGTCCGATATCATTATTGGTCGAACCTTACGGAGTGACCCGATGCCTGACGACTTCGTTGCTGTGGCGCAGGTTGACGACCTGCCAGAAGGCCGCGGGAAGGAAGTGCGTGTGGGCGAGACACTGATCGCCCTGTTCCGTGTTGGGGACAGAGTGTATGCGATCGACGCGATTTGCCCGCACCGGGGCGGACCGCTTGCCGAGGGCCCCCTGGAGGGGACCGTGGTCACGTGCCCGTGGCACGCCTGGCAGTTCGACGTCGCTACAGGGCAAAATCTGCGCAACCCTGCCTCCCGTGTGACTTGCCACGAGGTCCGAATCGAAGGCAACACGGTGTACGTGAAGGTTTCGTCCTGATCAGCTCAGGGGCGCGATATTGCTCATCACGGTGCACACCATCAACTTGATGGCCGTCTCGCTCATCCCCCTCGGAGCCTATTTGCTGCTCCTGGGGTTCATCAACGTCGCCGGCAGAACGGTCGTTTTGCCGGGGAGCTTGGATACGGCGCTGCTGGCTGGCGCAATAAGCGGGCTGCTCGTCACGGGGATCATTTCGCTGCTCTTCGAAGCCACGCCGTTGTACCGTTTCTACCGGCTGGCACCGTGGACGCCTTGGGCCGCCTACTTGCTTGCTGCAGTGGCCTGGATCCTGCACGATAGCAACCGAATCGTACTGTACTGTGTCCGTGAGAAGGATCTGGAACGGGCGATTTGGCGGGTGGCTGAAGAGCTGGGCCAGACCGTCCGCCGGGCCGGTACGGACCTCGAGTTCGTTCTGCACCCGTCCGAGGTAACCCTGTGCGTTCACTTCTTCGAGACGCTTGAAGCGGCAACCGTCCGCATCAGCGCACCGGATGCCCTGGCCACCATCCGCCGTCGATTGGCACGAGCCCTTCGAGAACAGGTGCCGGCATCCTCAGGTCCGCGCTGGTCCCTGCCCGGGCTCGTCTTCACCTTCGCAGGTACGGTGCTCGTGGCTTATCCAACCGTTTGGCTGGTGGCAATCAACACGCAACTCATCCTGCGACTACTTCCCCAATGATCCATCCGACCGCAGTCTCGGGTTGGCCTCGGTCGTCAGGATCTCCTGCCTGCGGTCAGCAGAGCGCCATCCAAGTGACGCGGCAACTGTACAACTCGACGGTAGGAACCCAGCGGTCGAAGAACAGGGTGGATGCCCGGCAACAGGGGCCCATCCAGGTTGGGCAGCCCCCTCGCCCAGGCCGGCACCGTTTAAGCGCGAACCACGGGGGGCATCTGTTCGAGTACCTGGTCCACGATTCCGTAATCCCTCGCTTCCTCGGCGGACATGAACTTGTCGCGGTCCGTGTCCCGCTCGATATCCTCCAACGACTTGCCGGTGTGCTTCATGAGGATCTCATTCAGCCGCCGCCTGATCCGGAGCGCTTCCTTGGCGTGAATCTGGATCTCGGTCGCCGTACCCTCGATGCCCGCCATAGGCTGGTGGATCATGATCCGAGCGTTTGGCAGGGCGTATCGTTTGCCCGGTGTCCCCGCCGCAAGGAGCACGGCGGCCATGGAAGCCGCCTGGCCGATGCAGTAGGTGGCGACGTCGCAACCGATGAATTGCATCGTATCGTAGATCGCCAGCCCAGCCGTTACCGACCCGCCGGGTGAGTTCACGTAGAGGGAAATATCCGCCTCGTCGTCCTCGGAGTGCAGGTACAGCAACTGGGCCACCACAAGGTTGGCCAGGTTGTCGTCGATAGGCGCACCAAGGAACACGATGCGGTCTTTGAGCAGGCGGCTGAAGATGTCCATCGCCCGCTCTTCGCGCCCCGTGCGCTCTATCACGAAGGGCACCAGGTGAGCCATGGTAGCAGAAGTGTGCGGTTTGCGTCGAGGTTTCTCTGCCACGGTCCCTTCTCTCCTTTCCTGATTGCGCCAGACGGCTCCGAGTCCTGGCGACTCGCGTATGCACCCTCGCTGCTAGCTCTTTCGCTTCTCGAGAACCTCGTCGACGATCCCGTATTCCTTCGCTTCCTGCGCCGTCATGAACCGGTCGCGCTCGGTGTCCTTTTCGATCCGTTCGATGGGTTGACCGGTATGGTAGGCAAGGATTTCGTTCAGCATGTGCCGGCTCCGCAGGATCTCCTCAGCGTGGATCTGGATGTCCGACACCTGCCCGCCGACCGCCCCCCAAGGCTGGTGGATCATGATCTTGGAGTGGGGCAGCGCGAATCGCCGCCCCTTCGTGCCTCCGGCCAGCAGGATCGCCCCCCCGCTCGCGGCCAACCCAATGCAATACGTGGCGATCGGACACTCCAGGAACTGCATGGTGTCGTAAATCGCCAGGGTCGAAGTAACCGCACCACCCGGTGTATTGATGTAGATGCTGATCTCCTGATGCTTGTTTTCCGATTGCAGAAACAGCAGCTTCATTACGGTCAAGTTCGCCACAGCGTCATTGATGACCCCCTCGATGAAGACAATACGGTTTTCCAGCAGGAGGTCACCAAGCGTCATCTGCCGCTGCCGCGTGTAGTCCCTCCAACGCTGCAAGCGCGGCGGCACAAAATCCGGCCACTCGAACTCGCGATCGAAATCCAGGTCCATAGAAACACCCTCGTTCTTGGTCCTGCACGTCCGAGACGGAAATTCTACGCGGCAAGCGGGCTCGGTCAGAGCACCACAGGCCGACAACTCTGATCAAGGGTACAGGATCGGCCGGGTGGGCGAAGAGCCGGGGACGCGTTTGGGTCATCCGCAAGGATCGGCGAGCCGCCAGTCGAGACCGAAGAGAGCACGGGAACGGGCCAGAAGGGACGGCCGGTTCCGGCCGCTCGGCAAGCTCAGCTTACCGATCGCTACCCGGAAAAACCGCTCCGTCACCAGAACCGGCCCTTGGACTAATCCCCCGTCTCCGGTTCGTCCGCGCGGGCAGCCTCCGGTTCCTGTTCTCCCGGCGGTTGCTCCTCTTGCTCGGCCCCCTCAGACGGCTTCTCCGGCTGGGGTTCCTCCTTCGGAGGTGGAATCACAGCCAGGTCGACAAAGTCGACGTTGGCCCGTTCCTGCGGCAACCGCAACGGCTCTTCGGCGGGAACGAACTTGCAGTAGTCCATGAGCCGCTGGATGACGAGATCCTCCAGGATTTCTCCTTCGATCTCGGAGAGCGTTCCCTCCCGTTCGAGCCGAGCCCGCAACCGACGAGGATTCGCTTTCGTCGCCTCTGCAAGTTGCCGGATGTAATCGTCGATCTGCTCTTCGGTCGGTTTGATGCCTTCAGCCCGCGCAATCATCGACAGGACAATGTGCTGCCGCAAAGCGAGCTCGGTCTGTTCGAGTAGATGCCCGCGCAGGAGGGCCATCTCCGAACGGATCTGGTCTTCGTTGTACCCTGCCAATTGGAGGCGGCGCACCTCGCGCCGAATCAGGATCTCCTGCTGCCGACGGATCAGATCCTCGGGCAAGTCGAAGGAGGTACGCTCCAGGAGCTGCTCAAGCACCTGCCTTCGAATGACGCGATCTGCTTCACTCTCCAGCCGTCGACGCAGGAGCGACTCGAGCGCCTCGCGGAATTCCTCCTCGCTACGCCAGTCGAACAGGTCCAGCACCGCCTCCATCGCGTCCGGTTGCAGCCGCTCAATCCTTTTTATCGTTGCTTCCACATCGACCGTCTTATTCCGCCAGGCCGGGTCAGCGGCGGTGGGCAGCACGGTCGCCTTCAGATGAACCGTCTCCCCCTTGCGCCGCCCCACAAGGGCGTCGGCGAAGCTGTCAATCCGCGCGTCGCGGAAGACGATTTGATCGACGACCAGGACCTCGACCCCCTCCTTCGCGGCCAACTCCGTATCACCGTCGCGCACCACCAAATCCAGCTCGACGCGATCGCGGGGCTGAACCGGCTCGTCTACTTCCTCGTAGTCGCCGTAGGCTTCCATCAACTGACGGACTTCCCGCTCAATGTCCTCCTCGGTAAGTTCCGGCTCGGGCCGTTTCACCTCAAGATTCTTGTAGTCCGGAAGTTCCACCGAGGGCTGAACCTCGGCCGTGAACTCGAACTCGAAATCCTTGCCGGGCTCGGGCGGATTCAACGCGTAGACGTCCAGGTCCGGTTCGTCCACAAAGTCGTATTCGTCCTCGACCAACTTCTTCAGTGACTGCCCAACCAGGAAATGCTTCAGCTCCTCCAGAAACTCGGTGCGAAACTTCTTAAACACCACGCTTGGCCGCGCACGCCCTGGACGGAAGCCAGGAAGGTGAATCTTTCGCGAGTACTCCTCGAGCTGGATGTCCAGCAAGCGCTGGACCTCTTCAGCCGGGATGCGGATGCGGAAGCGACGGCGAATGCTATCGAGCTCTTCGACATCAATGTCAAGCTTTTCCAACTCCCGCTTCGTCTGCTCCTCCTGCCCGACCGCCGCCGCATCCCCTTCCTGGGCCTTGGTGGCAACGGACGAATCCCCGGAATCCGCGTCGGAGCGTGCTTCGGGGGAAGTCCCACCTACGGTGCCTGTACTCTCTTGCTGCACGTTTGCCTCGTGCTCCGTCATCGTCACCCTTCCATACACAAGGTTGGAACCCTGCCCGAACTAAGAGAAGTTGGGCTCACCGGAACGTCCAGATCGTGACGCCCTCGCCCAAAACCACCGCCCGTGAGGGTCATACTAGTTTAGGCAGCGCCGGCGCATAAAAAAAGAGCGGGTGATGGGATTCGAACCCACGACAACCACGTTGGCAACGTGGTGCTCTACCACCTGAGCTACACCCGCATCCGGCCAGGCGACCAACCTATCGCCCGGCTCTTCTCAACAATATGCTAAGCCGTCGCCCTCGCCTCGTCAAGTGGCCCCTGGAGACGACCGTAGGCCGCCTGGATGGCGCACCGTTCCGCCAAGAATCGTAGGGCAGGCCTGCGACGGCCATGGCCGCCTCCGGGCCAAGCCACCGGCTGGGGCCGTTCGCGCCAGGCGGGCGTTTGTCTCGCTCGGAGGCCGTGCAGAACGCTCCACGGCGTATGCGAGTTCCACATCTTGCCGTTACAATGAGATGGAGTAGACGTACGGTCGCTGCCCGATCCGCCTCGCTCTGTGCGAGCAAGTGGGCTGGCGTCGTCGATGCCTGGCGCAGCAGCCCACAGTCGTTGTGCTTGGGTCTGAACCGAATACCGCGGGGGTCTTGCGAACCATGGCCCAATCCGTGAAACTGGTCGTCGTTAGCGGAGCGCGCCGAGGCCGGGAAATCCTGATTAAGTCAGACCACACCGTCATTGGTCGGCGACGATCGTGCCAGATTTGCATCCCGGCTGCGGATGTGAGCCGAGAACATTGTGCAATCGTGATCGAAAGCGGCCGTGTGCTCGTCCGCGACCTTGCCAGCAGCAACGGCACCTGGGTCAACGGCCAGCAGGTCACCGAAGCGGAATTGCGCCCGGGTGATACGCTCACCATCGGACCGGTTGTGTTCGCCGTCCAGTTTGAAGGTACAGGTGGACCAGCCGATACGGCCCGGCCGGGTGAACAGCCTGCCCTCGAGGCAGAACCGCTTGCGGCAGAACCTGTCGAGGAAAACACCGAGCCCGCTCTGGCAGTGACCCCTCCCCCCGCTCCCCCAGAACCGCCCACGTCTAAAATCCCCGCGCCCGCAGAGACCGAAACCCCTCCACAGCCCCGGGTTGTCGAGGAGGCCGACTTCGAGATCGTGGACGCTGAGCTTGTCGAAGACGCTGAGCTTGCCGAAGAGGAACCAGCTCAGGCCGGGGAAGACGAAATCACCCAGTTCTTCCTCGAAATCGACGAAGGAAAGAAATGACCACGGCGGGCCAGTAACGACGCCGGTGGCAAGGCCGTGGCTGAACTCGCACTGCGGTGGGCCGTCGCGTTCGTTCGAAGGCCGCGCGTTTTCGGATAACGAAAGGAGATGACCCAGAGCAATGCAGATCGTGGACGCGCACGTACACCTGTGGCACCAGGACGCGAACCGCTATCCAAACAAACCATGGGTGCAAGGTGACCTCCCCCCGATCGACGGCACAGCCGACCGGCTCGTGCCCGAAATGGATCGCGCAGGCGTCTCCTGGGCGCTGAACGTGCAAGTGCCCTGGTACGGCGAAGATAACCGCTACCACCGCGACGCACTCGCAGCGTTCCCCGGCCGGTTCAAGTTGCTGGCCGTGTTGGACGACCTGGAAAGCGAAGATGCCCCCGCCCGACTGGAACGCCAGGTCAAACAGGAGGGCGCCCTCGGTTTCCGCATCCACTTCTGCGAACCGGGCCGTCGGGATCAGGCACTGGCCGGCGTGTTCGACCCCCTGCTCCGCAAGTCCGCCGAACTGGGTGCCGTCGTCCAGCTTCTGGCCTGGCTGGAAGACGTGCCCGCAATTGAACGGATGGTCCGGGAGTTTCCCGAGACCGTCTTCGTGATCGACCATCTTTGCCACGCCAACGTGGCCGAAGCCCCTCCCTACCCGTCTTCCCAACGCTTTCTCGAGCTTGGCCGCCACGAAAACGTGTACGTGAAGGTCTCCCTCTTGTGCGACCTCTCCAACCAGAACTACCCCTACCCCGATGTCCAGCAGTTCGTCCAGACCATGCTCGACTACTATCCCCCGCAACGCCTGATGTGGGGGTCAAACTACCCGCTTATCCCCGAAGTGCGCAAGGAGCAACCCGTCGACTACGTGCGATCGCTCGAACTGGTGCGCAGCGACTGGCCGTGGCTTGATGAGAACGCAAAGGAATGGATTCTGGGCAAGACGGCGGCCACGCTGTTCGGCAGCCGAAAGAGCTGACGGCAACGGTCCCCTGGTGCCATGCGGGCGCACCCCTAGACCCGATGCGATTGTGCAGCGATACGTCGCTGTGCGGCCCGGTCCAGTCAGATGGAACCTCAGCACCATCATCGTGCAGTTGCACGCCGGGCCAGACCGATGGGGACCGGCCCCGGTTCCGCGTGGGCTCACCGATCGGCCCTGTTTCGACTTTCCGCGGTTGTACGATGCGGCCCAAGGGAGCCCCGACGCGGCCAGCAGCGACATGCACCGCGGAGTAGCCCGGCAGGAGCTATGAGGGGGAGGGCATGAGCCGGCGCGTTCGCTGGGCTAACCACCCGAGCTCTCCGCCTCTGCCTCCTTCAGAGCACCGGCCCCCCGCTGTCGCTCTGCCCCCTGAGCCAACCGTACCGCGTAAACAGGCGTCTCCTCGGCCGAGACCTGGTAGAGGAATTCGAGCAACGCTTCCCGTTCCTCCCCGTCCGTCTGGTGAAGTTGCACGCGGACCACTCGGGGCGGCGCCACCAGGAGTAAGACATCCCGGTGCGGTCGGAAGTAGCCCGGAGGCCACTGGAGCGGGACGATCGCGTCGGCGGCTAACCGCAGCGGACGACCTCGATTGAGTAGCTCCGCAACCAGCCAGCGCCGATAGTCGCCACGCAGGTAATGCGAAACCGCGCTGTCCGCGAGAACCTCCTCCAGACTACGGGGCAGTTGATCGGTGCCGAATTCTCGAACCAACTCTTCAGCCCATCGTTCCGTTAGACCGCTACCCACAACACCACGGAGCTCGCGCAGACAGGCATCGGCAATCTGTTCCGCCCACCCAGGACAGATCAGGTCGAAAATACTCTGCGCCCGTACCGGCTGCGGCACAGGCGTTGCTCCAACGGCGGTCAGGTTACGAGCCCACGCGACCACCAGGTCCGTGCTGGGGCGACTGGGCTGGCGGAGCGGCGGCGGGGGCACCGGCAGGCGGGGCAAGCGAAACGTCTGGATCGGGCGGTATGCCGCCAGCCAGGCGCCCCCGATCTGAAGCAGCACTCCAACCACCTCCAGGGCGATCTCCAGTGGGCGACCTGGCTGGAACCAACTCAAGTACCAGCGTGTCGCCACCCAGCACTGCCATGAACTGAGCCCGATCCCAATCCCGGCCGCCAGGCTACCTAGCAACCAGGGAAGCCTCCAGCCAAACGCCGAGCTCAGGTTGTTTTCGCCCGCGGCCCGGTCCGGCCAGAGCAACCGGGTTCCCACCCCAACCAGCAGCAACAAGCCCGCTACGGAAACCAGAGTGGAATGCATCTGGACCGAAAGGGCGCCGGGAACGAACAGGTAATAGAAGCGCAGAGGACCGAACAGGGGGAACGAAAGGGCCAGGGGGGCGAAATTCAGCAGCGTGGGAACCCGGACACTCCAAACCAGGACCAGCGATCCGACCAGGGCAAGGACAAACCCCAACCAGTTCGCATAGCGACCGCGAGCCCGAACGTACGGATAGCCTCGTCCGGGCTTCAACTGGACCAGGTATGGCCCTTGGCCCCATTCTAGCCATATGAGTCCCGCTGCCACGAGCAGCCCGACCAGAGCGGCGACGATGGGGGCGACGGCTCTGCCCCCCGAAGCCCAGAAAATCGGCACCAGCGCCGACGCAGTCGCCAAAACGGCCGCTATGGCGAGCAGAGCTGCCGCCACTTTGCGTGGAATCAGCCCGGGAAGACACAGAGGCAACCTCCTGAGTTTGCTCTCCGCGACCTGCTGCTCGACAAGCTCGGGGACTCCTTCGGGAGACGGCGAATCTGAGCGGGACGAACCCCCAGCAGGCCCCGGCCTCGCACCTCGTGCAAAGCCACCGACCGCACCCGCCCCGACCGCCGGCAACTGCTCATCCTGCACCGAGCCAAACCTGCGGGCGATCACCTGGTTCAACGCTCGATCGGTTTGATACCGACGCAGTTGGAAGGCAAAGGCCACCGTGCTCCCTTCCAGCTCTCCCACCAACCGCACCAGGAAGCACCGTGTCCGCGTCACCAGCTCGCGCCACCCTACCCCCTCAGCAAGACGCCCCAGACTTTCCCGCAATCGAGTGCGGACCTCGTCCTGGGAAGCATTGGGGTGCTCGACCAGCCAGTTGGCCGTTTCACGAACCAGGGCGGCGACAGCTCCGTCCGCTGCCGTCTCGTTCGATCGGCTGGCCCCCATCTCTTCCGCGACAAGATCCCGTACAATTCGCTCCGCCTCGCCAAGCCCCCCTCTGAGCCTGGCCACTCCGAAGCTTCCCCGCACGAGGTGCTCGGGCATCACGCGGCCCGGACTGGCCAGTTCTCCGCTCCGAATGTGGAAGGACAGAATGGGGGAACATCGGGCGGCGATGAACTGCGCCACCCGTTCGGCAAGGACGGACGGATCGGGCACCCAGAGACGGCGCGTGTCCTGGCTGTCCCCGCAGTAAACCCGGTGATAACCACGTCTTTGACAACCGGCCGCAACCCGAATGGCTTCGGCGGGCGAAGTTTCGGTGCCCGTTACCTGCAAGCGTCGGTCTGTAATCACGAAAAGCGTCACGTCGCTGCGACCCGTCTCTTGAGCGACCAAATCGGGCACCGCCTCCACGACGTCTTGAAGTTCGCGGGCGCGGAGATCGTAGACAACGTCCACGAACAGGATCGTGTCCGGCTGGGGAAACCCGTGACCCCAGTCCTGTAGAGCGCGGCGGATCAGCTCGCGCAACGTGTTGGGCAGATCGGTGGCGTTCAGGCCGCGTCGTACGTCCGAATCTGCTGCCCCCTGCGCCTGCCCGTCACGCTCTAGCGTGATGTCGGTGAGGTCAAACGAACCATTGCCCGAACAGGTCAGGGCGGCCCCGTACAGGGCCCCATTTCCGTGGGCGTCGAAAGACCGAACGAAGCCGTGGATTGACCGCACAACCTGCTGGCCAACTTCGCCCACGCCGAGCACAAGATAGCGGTGATGAGCGCGGAGACGTTCCTCGAGCGCGCTCAGGCGAAGTCGCTCCGCCAGCGGTTGGGAACGACCATTCCCCGTCACCCTGCTCACATTCGAATCGTTCGGGACTGCCACAGCCTCTGTTTTCTCCCAAAACGCAGCACGCCGAGCTAACCCCGGTCCCCGCCAATCCATTCCTCGCACTGGCCCGCGGATATCCCGTGCAGCGACCTCCTCCGCGGCAGCGTCACCAGCCCCAAAACCCAAAAGACGATCAGGCACCAGCAGCGGGCTGACCGCCCCTACTAAGCACGCGCACCAAACGATCCCGCAACTCCCTCACGGCAGCGAGCAGCTCGTGCGGCCGTCCGTCTTCGCCTTGCAGCAGAGCAATATGCGTCTCGGCGCCTTCCAGAGGCTTGATCGCCTTCTCGATCCCCGTTTCGGACCCGACGTTGTTCAAGACACTCAGGGCCTCGGCCATGGCACCAAGTGCTGCGGTTCGCGCCTTCAGGTCCCTTTGTCCAGTGGCCCCGGTAGCATCCTCGGCCAGCCCCTCTACCTCCCGAGCCAGGCTGCCCATGACCTTGGTCAGCTCGTTCACAATCTCCGCCACCGAGTCCTCTGCGATCTCCGAATCCGCGACTGTCTCCTCGCCCCTGAGGAATTTGAACTCTTCGTACCAGCGGTCGTCCAACCAGAGATGGTTGGGGCGCATATCGGTGTTTGCGATGTAACGCTCGATGGCTGCCCGATAGCTGTCGTAGTTGTCAATCCCCGGTACGGAGATGCCGTAGGCGAACTGTGCGAGCACAAGCAGCACATTCGTCTTCTGCACGTACTCCTGTGCGACGAAGGTCTCCCGGAGATTGTGGCCGATCAGGGGTCTGAGCAGCTTCGGGAAACAGCTCTCCAGAGTGTGCTGCGAGAACGCCACTTCTAGCGGCTCCTTGTATTTGCCCTTCTGGTTCATGGCAAGGCGGGGCTGGGACTGTTTCTTCAGCTCCATGAGCTTTGGTGTGAGGGGGTGTCCGGTAACCGCCTGGTTGTCTGAGGTCCCGTAAATCAACCGCAGGGATTCCTCGCAGTAGGTTTGCCAGAACTGGTCGAACGCTCGTTCCCTGTCGTTCAGCGCGCTCAGGACAAGTTGATCCACAGACTGGTCACTCACGTCGGACAGGTCGAGTAATTCCCGCACGGTGGGGGCAATGAGATCTTTCACGAACCTGCGTTTGATCTCCTCCAACGGCGATCCGTAGGTATCTCCATCGCGGCGAGATGACCCGTTCAGGTGCGGGCGGCTCGAATCAAGCTGCAGCGGATAGCCCAGATCGATCAGTCGGATGCCGTTCGGCACGGATAACGCTTCCTGGCCCGGGGCGCCGGTGGCCTGTCTTGGGGCGCTCGATGCGCTCCTTTCCAGCGCATCGACGCGGCTTTTCACCCACTCGGCCAGGCGGCCCAGGTACTCGCGAAGGACCTGGTCGATGACGGTCTGAGCCAGTTGCGGAGCGTACTTGTGCCAGATTTGCCGAGCTGCCTCGCGCGCCCGCTCAAAACTCGCGTACTCCTCTTTGAACTCGCCGACGGCTCTACTGCGGATCGCCTTCGCCCGATCGTCCTCGGGGAGCGTGCGCTGCATCTCGCTCAACACCTCGTAGTACGCACGGAAAAGTGTCACCGGTTGATGCATCCCCCGCTCCAGGGAGTGCACCGCTTGGTCGCAAAGGTCTCTTTGTAGATGGGCCAACCGCCGGTCGAGTTCAGCCGCGACATCGCGCCTGAGCCCGGCGTCCAACTCCGCAAGCTGCCCCTGGACCGCCTTTCGCACATAGTCCGCAATCTGTCTAGGAACCGTACTGTGTACGCCGCCGAGATGAAGCTCTCGGACCTCCTTATCCCGGACCTCTTCGACCAACCGGCGCAGTTCCTGCTTCGCTCCCGCTTGCTTGTCACGCAGCGCTTTTCGGTCTTCGGTGGCCAGTTCTGCCAGGGCGCGTGCAACCCACCATCGCACGGCTGCGACGTGCTGGCGGTTCAACTCCTCGCTCTGCGCGGCGCCGCAGGCGAGCCCGTACGTGGCGAAAAACCGGCGGCGTCGGGGCGGTTCCTCCCGAGCAAGAATGTCCTGCTGCTTGTTGTTGGCATCCGCCAGAATCTCGCGGCCAATCGGCTCGTAAGCAAACGCTGCCACCATCCGCCCCATCATTGCGGCCAAGGTGGCTCGGTCAGCAGAGCCGGCGCGGCTGTTGCCGTTAACCAGGTAGCAGAGGTCGAAGGGGGCTTCCAGCGGGGAAATCGTTCGCGTCTCTCCACTGCGATAGACGATCCGCACGTCGCTCCGGTGCCGGCTGGCCAAGAACTCAATCTGTTCGAGCATGGCGCATGCCACCGAGCGAAGCTTTTCCCGGATCAGATCCTCCCCTACCGAAAAGGCCTCCGGCAGCAACAGGTGCCCGATCACGTCGGGCTCTGACTGGGAGACCGATCGTCCCCAGTGGCGAACGTCGTAGGCCAGATCCAGCAACAGACCACTTCCCGTACCCCCACAAACGCTCGCACAGATGTGCACAAGAGGCCGGCCGGTCTGAGCCAGCACGAACTGCCCACTGTCGTCGAAAGCCCGCACCCGCTCAGCTAACTCGCTGGTGGTCAATTCGCGCAGGTTCCTGGTTACCTCCGGCTCAATGACCGACTCTCGAGTGAGAAAGTACACCACGCGGCCCAGGCGGCTCAACCCCTGACAACCGGAGCTGATCAAAGAAGAATCGAGGGGCATATCGTTCAGCCACGATAGGAAGGGAAAGTCCCGTTTGTGTTCGCGGTATTCGCGCAAGATCGGGCGCAAGTCGAGCCGCTCGTAAAGGTTGACAAAGGCTGCGATCGGTAACCTGCCCACCTTGGACTGTTCCTGGACGTCAGTGTCCAGCGCCAGAAAACGGATGAATGGGGGCACTTCCCCGAACACTTGCGTGATGAAGTGGTGAGCCCACTGGGCGATCACCGTACCGGTGCCCCCCAGGCCAATAATCAAAGTGGGCCTGACCTCGACCCCTTTCGCGCGATCGGATGCGATCTTCAAACTGGTCACCATTCTCGGTCCTCCGGGTCGTCTCTTTCCCCTTCTCCGCAAACGTGCGGCATCACACAGCCCCCCCGCTAGGAGGTGGCCAATACCTCCGTCCCCGGCCGCGCCGATTCTGCGCCCGGCGGAACCCATGTCAGGCAGAAGGGCAACGTCGCCTCGCCTTCACCACCGGGCCAACCGATCTCCAGTTTCCGATACCCTCCGGCGCCCGCATCCGGTGGCGTGCGGACCCACTTCCACTTCCCCGCCGGGTAGCGGACGCCATCGAGCTCCATCGCCGTGTCGCATCGCAGAAACAACAGCCTTCCAACCGCGTACAAGCGCAGGGTTGCTTCTTCACCTGTATGGGCGCGCCTCAGCCGAGCGGACCCACGCCGCCACGGCAATAACGGCAGTGTCGGTTCCTCCTGAAACAGCGACATCTTCGTGGACGCACTTGGCGAGGCCGGCTCGATCAGGTCGCTCTCCCAAACCAAAGCGGCCTGCAACGTGCGCGGTCTAGGCGTGGCCGTCCCGTCCACCGATGCCAGCCCGTTGATCGTAGGGGTAAACCTGCGGATCACCCAAACGATAGCTAGCACCCCGACCGCGATGCGCACAGCCCACCAGGAAGCTTTCATCAAAGAGCCACTTGCAGCCGGGACGGTCACCCGAACCGCGAGGACGTCACTGCAACTCACCGTACCCGACGGCTCACGCACCACGACCGCAATACCCAGCGTCTTCGTGATCCTCGGCCGGCCTCGAACCCAGCCCGGCTTGGGCGGGTCGTCGCGGTAAACCTCGGCCCCCAAGGCAAGATCGGGCACAGCTATCTGCTGCCGGTGCACCCGGTCGCTGGCCGACGGATTGCTGAGCACAGCGAGGACCTCGCGCCTGACCTGGTCCGGCTCCGTGGCCGAGGACTCCAGCACGAGCACTTCGGACTCCGCATCCCCCGCCACGACCCCAGGGATCTCTGCTTTTACCTCGATCCCGTAGGGACCTCTGGCCGTCGCCTTGACAAAAGATCCCTCCGAAGAACGATCTTCGTCAACTTCCCCCCTCAAGCGTAGAATCAAACGCTTAATCAAGGGGGGGCGCAACTCGATCGGCACGTCCCACTCGAGCAAAACCTGACTGCCGCTCGTCAGCCGGAGGCGCGCCGTGGCTCGGCCGGATTCCCATGAAGCGGGCGCACTCACCGCCTCACCCCCGCGGCAAAGAAGCCTGACAGTCCTGTCCTGCTCGGCAACCTGAATCGCGCCGTCCACAAACGGTGCGCCGCCCACCGAGTACTGGAAGTCCACGAGGCTCAGATCCTGAGGTAGCTCCCCCCTGGGCAGCAGAACCTCGAGCTGGAACGGCCAACGGATCGCCCCAGGGCGTAAGGGCGGCGGCTTGGCCAACCAGCGCAGGGGGGACTCCACGACCAGATCGACTCCTGCAGGCTCTAGGACGATGAGGTCCTGCACGGCGGCCAGCGTAAGCCTGTACTTCCAGCTCCCCGGCGGCCAACTCCCCTGCGTATTCAGGACAAGCTCCACGGGCTCGTTGGGGCGCACCTGTACGGTCTTTTCCCGCACCAATAACTCAGGTGCGTCGTCGCTCAACCGTTCTACCTGCACCCGAACGTCGAACGGATCGGCTACCGTGGAGGTCTCGAAACGTAGTGGCACGCGCACGGTACCGCGCTGCAGATTGTGGGGGAGAAGCACGACGCGCACCTGCGCCGGCAGGGGCCGTACTTTCTTGGGCTCCGGGCGCCGCACCACGGAGACGAGCATTTCGCCGGGAACAACGGTGACTAGGGGCGATGTCGCGCGAACGGGAAGACGAATCCGCCACCGCGCTCCTGTCGCCACCCCCTCGCGGGGAACATCAACGACCAGCTTCAACCGCGCCACAGGCAGGTCTGGGCCTAGCTCCGCCCGGTCGGGAGCTTCGACCCGAAGCGACGGCTCACCTTCAACCCTGGGTGTCCCGAAAACGATGCCTACGCCCCCCACGCGGCGCAGGACCTCCACGGGAGCCGACAGCACGACGGCCAACTCATTCTTGCCCAATCCCACGGTGGGATCGTCAACGGTCGCTTCCAGATGCACAGCCGTCGGCTCAATCGTCCCCACGATACGGACCCGCTCCGGTTGGAGCAACACATGAGGATCAGTCGCGGTAAGCTGCAGTTCCGCCGAGAAGGCCCCCGGCATAGCATCACCGTTGAGACTGGCTCGAACCTCCACGTGCTCCGTTTTGTGCAGCACGACCTGGCCACGGGAAATGTCTAACCGGACGCCGGAGCCCAGGGCGTCGTTCAAGGTCGCCCGCACCGTGGCGCCAACTCCCCTGGCAAAGTCGTCAGGCGTGAGCGTGATTCTTGCGCTTTCCTCCGGGTTTTCGAGAGACAAAGGCGGAATGCGGACAATCTCAGGAGCCACGACGATTCGGGGCGCAACGATGGTCAGTTTCACCAGCACGTACACCGCCTGGAGCAGGTTCAGCGGGTTCTCGTCGATCGCACGCACGCGAACGAAATACTCGCCCGGACCAAACCCGGCATAGGCCAGGCGCAACCGGGCGACTTCATGGTCCCCCTCCGGCTGGATCTGGACGGATTCGACCGTGATGGTCGCATTCTCCGGCAAGTTCTCACCTTCCGCATGAAAGCTCAATTTCCCCCGGTTGCGCCGCTTCAACCGGACCGTCAGGTGGGCTGTACCGTTTCCCGGGAGCCCCTCGATCTGAAGGGTGCGCGGGGAAATATCTCCGACCTCGAGCTCCCAGTTCGCCTTCAGCTCCAGCACCTGCCCCCAGGTGCGAGCGATTTCCTGCAGTTCTTTCTCCGGTTCGCCAATGTGGGCGTACCAGAAGACGAAGTCTTTCCCAGGAGTGAGATGGAGCTGCGTCGAGAGTTGTCTGACCTGGTCGAGCCGGAGGGTTTCGTGCCGAGGGGGATTGTTTTTGCCGTCGCTGATCAAGAGGACCAACCAGGGTGCTCGCGCCCCCCCAGGATCGGATCGGGGGCGCGCTTGAGCGATATGTCGCAGACCCGTCTCGAGCGCGCGAGCAAGGTTGGTGAAGTCCTGGTCCGGTCGAATGCTATGGAACACGTCTCGGGCCTGGCGGCGCCGCGCTGCACTAACCAAGACCCAGCTCCCCTCCACTTCAGCCCCCTCCCCGAACGTGACCAACGTGAGCTCGGTGTTGTCGGGCAATTCGGTGAGGACGAAGTCGGATAACCGTTCGATCAACTCATCGAACCCAATTACCTCTGCCGGCCCCCCCGGTCGCGCTGAAGGCAGATAGACTCGCTCCATGCTCCTGCTGCGATCAAGGAGGAGTACGACGCGTAGGGGCGTCGTTTGCGCGGGCACGTAAGGAACGCAAACGGCCCACGACAGCGCGGCCAGCAGGATGCTGGCAAAGAACGTGCGCCGCGGCATGTTCGGGCTGCTGCCTCTTCCCGTCGAGCTTGGCGCGATGCGTTCCACGCTATCCGGCTGCATCAGAGACAAACCCTTCTGCCAGGCTCTCCAGTTCGGTCACCGTTAGTTTCCTCAGTTCTTCGTCCGACAGGGGAGAAAGCTTGCCGCGAACCCAGCAATCGATTTCGCTCTGCTCAACGGTCCGCCCTGCTCGAAGAACCATGCTGGCACAGAAGCAGCTCAGAAGTCGGGAATAGACCGAACGCAGACCCGGTGCGTCCTGGCTGAGCGTGCGGAGCTCCTCCAGAGCAGCCTCGGCCTGGTTGTCCTGGATCAGGAGCTCCACCTGTACCAGCCGGTCGAGAAACTCCACAAGCTGGCGAGCACGTGCTACGGACGGCGGCTCGGGCAACGGCGCACACAGCGATGTCAACTGGTCCAGGTATCGGCGCAGCACGGTCAGCTCCTCGGACGTGCCGCGCAAACGCCACCGCTCAAAAGCCGGTATCTGCCGATCCACCATGCGGTTCACCCAGTTCGCGACCTCCTCCGGACGAAACCCAAGCCTCGCCAAAAGTTCCATCCTACCGCAAATTAGGCTGGTGAGTGGATCGAGAATCGGAGCGGTGGCCAGGTGCGTGGGCAGATCGGCCAGGACGTCGCCCAATCCAATGATTTCGCGCTCCACATCGCCCTGGATCACAATCCGATGAAAGTCGGGCCGATCGGGCAGCTTTGACGAAAACCATCGGGCCGCCACCTGGTTCGCCCATTCGGGCATGATTTTGGTCAGTCGTGCCAGTGCTTCGACATCCCGGGCCGACAAGCGGCGCGTGTGGCGGAGTACTCCGGCAAGGGACTCCGCAACCTCGCAGACGATCGCCCGAGTGTTCCGCGCGCGCTCCTCGGCGCTCTGCTCCAAATAGGCCAGCGCCCATTCTGCCCCCTGGTCGTCGGGGACAAGGGAATGCTCGGCAGGACCGATCGCCTCCTCTATGGCCCCCGTGTCACGGAGTCCCGCCGACTCATCGGCCAGCTCTTGCTCCAGCCGCTGAAGTGTGTTCTCGATGCCGAGTGCGAGTTCGTTCGCCGTGTGGTGTAACCTGGCGACCGCGGCCCGAAGCTCACGCGTCGCGCCGGTAAGCTCGATCGTCGACTCGGCAGCGGCCGCGCGCCTCAGCTTCGGCTCGAACTCGCCCAAATCGCGGAGGAACCGCGCGCGCCATTGAGCGGCCTCGACCGAGCCCAGAATGCCCTCCAACAGGCGACGTTCCTCATCCAGCACGCTGGATAGCCCGACGGCGGGGAGTTCCTGAAGGGCGGTCACGAGCGAACGGGCTACCTCACATCGTCCCGCTCCTAAAGCGTCCCACACCGCGCGCAGAAGCGCGGTGGCAAAGGCATCCAGACAGGAACTGCGGGACCAAACGTCTGCGGGATAGGGACAGACATCAGACAAATCGAGCAGCAGGAAACATCCGTCCTCCGGCCCCTCATGACACGTCCGCATCAATAGCTGTTCCACCCGCTGCCAGATGAAGCCGCTCGCTTCCGCTCCCTCCCACCGCCCTTCTCCCTTATCCCCCCTTTCCCCCTCGACTGCACGCTCCTCCCCGCCAGCCCCCTCACCTACCTGTGCCAGGTTCACGCCGCGCGTCAGCGCTTCCTCCAACAACCTCAGCCACCCATTCGCGCGGGCCACATGACGGATCTGCACCAGGTTCAGTACCGCTGCGGCACACTTCGCGTCCAGCACCAGACGGGCAAAATCCGAAACGTACGTCAGAATGCCGCGGCGAACGGCCAGAGCAGCGCGATTGTTCAACGCGATCCGGACCCGCCTGTCCTTCGTCTCCCGCCCGGCCAACGCGAGAAAAGCACTGTATGTGGCGATCGCTTCCCATATTTCGCCCGCGATATCCTTCAGAACTGCTCGGCACCACAGAACAGTGCGGTAGACCATGGGGCTAACCCCGCGCCAGACCGACGGCGAAGCAGGTTCGGTCAACCGACGGAGCTTGCGGAGCGTGCGTTCGGACGCCTGGCACAGGCACTTCGATCCGAGAAGCTGCTCGAGAAGCAAACCAAGCTGACCGGGTTCGAGATGATCGACAAGGGGCTCAGCATGGACCGCCCCAGGTCTCCTTGCGGGGGCGCCAAGGTCGAGCCGATCGGCTAGAACCAGCGAAGGAACCTGCTCCGAAGGGTAAGCTACCCAGCGGTCCCGTACCCAAACTTCTAGCATCGGCAATCGCCCCCTCCGTATCTCTAGCTCATAACACCCCCGAGGATACACAACCACACTCTACCACGTTCAAATGACCTCTGTCAAGGAGCCGAACGGCAGCATGCCTTCACCGCGCAACTGCTGTTACGACCACGGACCAATTCCGTACCCGGTGATCATCGACTATCATCAAGGCAAGAGGCCCAGATCGTGCGTAGCTACATGGCACCTTGGGGCGGTGGAGATGGCCATCGTTGAACTACTCCGCTACGGCAAGCATACCGTGGCCCGCCTGCGAGATCAGGACGCCGATACCCAGGCACTCGTGCATTGCACCTACGGCTTCAATCTGTACAGTTGGCAGGTACGGTTCCGGAACCGAACGTACGACCTCCTTAAGAGCGAGGACCACTTTGGAGAGCACCCGCGGAGCCCGAGCGGAAATGGCACTCCGCTGCTCTTCCCCTTTCCGAATCGCATCGCGGGTGGTCGGTTCCGGTGGGGGAACAAGACGTATCAACTGGAACGGAACGAACGCGGCATCAATGCGATCCACGGGTTCGTCCTCGATCGCCCCTGGTCGGTACGAATCGATGAGACCGGCCGCCTGCAGGGGGTCTTCCAACTTTCCAGGCATGCCCCCTCCCTGCTCCAGCGCTGGCCGTCCGACTTCCGCCTCACGTGCGCGATCAGGCTGAGCGGGACAAACATCGAGTTTGTCTTCCGTGTGGCGAACGTGGGAAACGAACCGCTTCCGTGGGGACTGGGAATGCACCCGTACTTCCGTCTGCCGCTCGGTCTGCCCGGCGACGAAAACCAATGCTTCGTCCAGGTTCCGGCGGGGGCCATTTGGGAACTCGAACAGTTCCTACCGACCGGTCGTGTGCTTCCGGTACCAGGGGAGCTAGACCTTCGAAAGCCGAGGAGACTGTCTGAGCTAAGACTGGACCATGTCTACACCGATCTCGAATTCGTAGACAACTGGTGCACCTGCCGCCTGGAGGACCGTGCGCTGGGGCTGTGCGTCACGGTGAAGTTCGACTCCATCTTCCGGGAAGTCGTTGTGTACACCCCTCCCACGCGCGGCTCCGTCTGCATCGAACCCTATACGTGCGCAACGAACGCCATCAACCTTCACACGGCAAACATCGACGCAGGTCTGAGGGTACTGGAACCGGGGAAGGAGACGTACGCGGGCACGATTCTGTTCCAGATCGGGTAGGAGCACCGGCCAGGCCGAATCAGGCAAGAATTTCACGAATCGGCGTCCCCAACGCGACCTGGTGGGGCCTGCCGAACGGATCGTAGATACGCGTCTCGGGTGCAACCCCTAGTGCTTCGTACACCGTAGCCACCACGTCCTCGGGCGTCACCGGCGCCTCGACCGGGTAGGCACCGTATTTATCGCTCTTCCCATAAACCGCCCCACCCTGAATACCGGTACCCGCGAACAGCACCGTATAGCAATGGGGCCAGTGGTCCCGCCCATTTGCCGCCGCACCGGCGTTGCTCGTCACCTGCCCCAGCCGGGGGGTGCGCCCGAATTCCCCCATCGCAACCACGAGCGTCTCGTCCAGCAACCCCCGTCGGTCGAGATCCTCGATGAGTGCCGAAAATGCACGATCGACGTAGGGCAAGAGACTTCGCGTTAGCAGCGGAAAATGCTGCCGGTGGGTGTCCCAGGACTGGTCGTAGCGGCGGCCGGTACAGACCGTCACCAGCCGCACTCCTGCTTCAACGAGACGACGTGCAAGTAGCATGGACTGACCGAGGTGTGGCAACCCCCCGAACTGTCTCGCCCCCTTACTACGGTCGGTTCGATCCGGCATGCCGTATCGCTCCCGCACCCAAGCCGGCTCCCTGGACAGGTCAAACGCGTCTCGCACAGCAGGTGACGTGAGCAGATCGAAGGCACGCCGATAGTACGCGTCCAGCCGGGCGATTGCCGCATCGGACCGTATCCGGCCCAGCGCACGGTCGATGTGCGACACCAGCGCACGCCGGTTCTTGAGGTCCGTCGGTGACAGGTCGTCCGGCAAGGTCAGCCCAGGAACCTTATAGCCCGGCACAGACGGATCGCCCGTCACGAAGGGATCGCACGCACCGCCAAGCCACCCTGCCCTCTGACCCGGCAAATCCCGACCATTGTTGGACATGATCTCCGGAATATGCACGAAGCCGGGCAGGCCTCGAGTCGGCCGGAGATGGGCGACGACCGCTCCGATCGGCGGAAGGTTCCTCCGTTCGTCGCCCAGGATCAATTGGCCCCCCCGAAGCGGTGGCCGTCCCGTCAGCATGTAGTACGTGCCGGCATTGTGGTCCACGACGTTGTGGTGAACGGACCGCACCAGAGCAAAGTGGTGCATTTGTCTGGCAAGCAACGGCAAATGCTCACAGACGTGCAGTCCGGGCACGGTGGTCCGGATCGGCTTAAACTCGCCACGGACCTCGGCCGGAGCCTCCGGCTTCATATCCCAGAGATCGATGTGCGACGGACCACCTTCGAGGAAGAAAAGGATGCACGCCCGCGCGCGACGACGCCTCCTGTCGCTCGCCTCGTCGGCCCGTACCAGATGGGCCGTGGTAAGACCGGCCACGGCCAGGCCCCCAACACGCAGGAACTCGCGCCGGCTCCGACCATCCCGGCATGCTAGCACTGGCGCCTGCTCACCCATGGAAGGCCACCCGCTCGGGGTCAACGGCTGTGGTCCAACCCGGCACAATTCTAGCGCAATCCTACATCGGCCCGCACCATAACGCCGCCGACCCCGAGTCGACAGCACCCGAGCACGGCGAACACACCTTCCGGACTGCCTCGTGTGGCTCCGCATCCATGTCCGACACCTGGGCCACGTTCCCCCCAAAGCCAACCGTCGCCAGAAACTGGAAAGCAGTCAGCGGGTTGTTTCGCCCACCCTAACCGCTCCAATCGTTAGAACCCGTTGCCCCAATCGGTGTGGAACCGCGGGCCCCACCAAGCCTCCAGCCGATGTGCAGAAGGGGTCCGGCTCAGCTACGCAACGGATGCACGGATGCAAGCGCACGCCATCACGCCTGGGACAATCACGGCGCCTCTGAACGAAGCTTCTCAGCATACCGGCAGCAACCTGTTCGGATTGCTGCTCCAGATCCTTGTGCAAGGAGGCTCCTGCTCCGCG
>JALSID010000118.1 GCA_026981825.1 Planctomycetota bacterium | reverse complement strand
GTTCACATTGTTTCTCCAGCTCTCGTAGTAACCGTGCGGCGCGCAGATAGTTCTCCAGTTCTCCGCGGCCAGAAGCGACGATCTGGCACTCCCGTGCCAGCGTGCTCAAGATCTCTGCGAACTCCACGTCCGTGCCGGACTTGAACGTGCCCCGGAATTGGCGGGATCGATCGCGGCAGGTACGGAACGCCCCGGTGGCGAAAGTTTCCAGGCACACGCGCAGCGTCTCGGCCCGATGACGGGCTATTAGCTTCTGCTGGTAGACCAGCCCGGCGACTCCACCCGCGAGCACGCACACGGCTGCAAAGACGTAGAAATAGAGCAAGCGCTGACGGGAACGACGAGAGGAGACCGGCCTCACGAGGGCAGGGGATTCCGTTGTTCGCTCTGGGCGGCGGGGCTTTCGTTTGACACGTCGCACAAGCTCGGATGTGAACAGCCCCGCGCCTGCAGAGTTCCGTTCAGCTCGCTTTTTGTCAGCGGATCTGTCAGCCATCGGCCTGAATCATCGTCGCGCGGAACGATCCGTCCCTTGCCGCCCCACATTCCCCGGCCCTGTCCGGCGCCCGGTTCGCCCCCCCGCCAGACCGAGTCACCGGGATGTTGCGTGCCGGATGTACTGGCTGCCGGCCGAGCGACCGCACACAGCACGATGCCGGCCATTGCCGACCAGCCGCGTACGCGTGCATTCTACAGTGCGGATTTCTCCCACACGCATGCCTCGGACCACGTGTTGGCTCAACGCCTGTGCGACCAGGGGCTCTGCCCCGGCCCGATCGCGCGGGATGGAGCGAAGCGGCCACGCCCCTGTCCCGAAGCTGTCCCCGTGCTCGACCGTGGCTCCCCGCGCAGCCGTTGGTGGCCGCAGCATTGGCTCGGCTACCTTGTCGGCGACGTCACCGGCACAGCCAAGCGTACATCTTCGATCCCGGCCCGGTACGCCGCATCCACGACCTGGACGAAGGTTTCGTGGCGTGCTCTGTCATGAGCATCCACGACGACGAACGGCCTACGCGCTCTGGAAACACGCTCGCGAAGGGTGTCGGCCAGATCTTCGAGTTCGACCTCTTGTGTGCCGCCATCGGGACCGACCAGAAGCACTCGGTCATCTGCCGTGATCCGCACAACCACCGCATCGCGAGCCAGTTGGGCCACGGTGGGGGCCTGGCCCTTCTGCTCGGCGGGTATGTCCAGGGACTTCTGGATGTGGAAGCTCGCTGTGAGCATGAAGAAGATCAACAGGAGGAAAGTCATGTCGATCATGGGGGTCATTTCGAGATCGGCTGCATCTTCGCTGCCCCGTCGCAAGCGAGCTATCCCCCGCTCCCGGATGGTTCCTGCGTAGCGTCGCTGCAGTTCTTCCACAGTCATCCAGCGGGTCTGTCCGACGCGGCGTACGAGGTCGTGGCGTCCCAGTTCTCCCGCTTCCACCAGCTCAAGAATCTGGGACAGGGCAACCTGTACGTAACGGATCCCTCGCTTGACCGCGTATGCCTCCCACATGTCTAGCGTTTCTCCTGGACTCCGATCACGGTGCTTGTCACCCCCAGCCCGTGCAAAGCCTCCATCACTTTGCGCACGTGGCCGACCGGCACGTCCCGGTCGGCTCGGATGAGAGCTTCTTGCGTTCCCGCGGACGAGACGATGGCCTGGGCTTCCGTCAGGAACTGGGACAGGTTGAGCGGTGTGTCGCGTTCCGCTACCCACACCTGCGTCTGATCGGGGCTGTCGGGGTCGGGTGTGAGGTCCACGAGGAGTTTACCTTCCAACACAACACCCACTCCGGCTTCGGCGCGCGGCAGTTCGGCTCGGGGGGCAATCGCGAAGTATCCGGTGAGCATGAAAAAGATAAGCAGTTGGAACACGACATCGATCATGGGGGTGAGTTCGAGTTCGGTGTCGATACCGATTTGGCCCGCACGACGTCGCAGACGCGCTCCTCCTGTGGGGGCCACGAGCAGTTCGTTGCCGCGAACGATGCGTGGTTCGCCCGGAGCGGCATCGCGCAGCTCGGCGACCTGCTTCCAGATTTCGCCCCCTTCCACGCGAATCCGGTCGGCGGGCTGCAGGACCCGGTTCGCTATCATCGCGTGGACTTCGTCCAGGCTCAACCCGCGCAGAGTAAGCCGACTCCCCGTCAGCTCTACCTCGTACCTTTCGGCCATTACGCCGACTCCGGTGCCCGCCTAAGCAACTCGATCACATGCTCCGCATACAGCTCCAGGTCCAGCTCGAACTGCTGGACGCGACTGCGGAAGTAGGCGATGGCAAGGAGGATGGGAATCGCAATGAACAAACCCAGCAGCGTCGTTCCCAGGGCCAGCCCAATCTCCCTGGCCAGGTCCGCCGGATCGACACCGCTCCTGGCCTGTCCGGCGATCTTTGCGAACGCCAGCATCATGCCGTGCACGGTCCCCAGCAAGCCGAGCATGGGAGCGACCTTGGCGAACGTGGCCAGGGCAGCGAGGCGGCGTTGAAGACGGGGGAGCACGTCCAGCTCGATCGCTAACCTCAGGATGTGACGAACCCGGGCCAGTCCTTCCTGGCGATGCTGCAGGGCGAGCCGAAACATGTCGGGGATGTGTCCCTTATGCCGATCGCAAACGTCCAGCGCTCGGTCCCACTCCCCCTCCATAACGGCATTCTCGAACTCGGGGATAAACGACTCCATCTCCGTGCTTTCACGGTTGTAGGCGATGATCCGCTCAATAACAAGCCCCAATGCCACCGCCGCCAATAGGCCGAGCAGAATACCGTAGACCCCGGTGTGGAGCAACAGTTCTAGCATGGATCCCGACATCGATCGCTGCACCCTCCGCAAATCATGGGCTAAAGTTCAAGCGTGGGGAATCGTTCAGGGTGATTTCGCCCACGACGAACGTCCAACCGCGGCCGGACGGCTGGATCTCGAACACCGTACGTCTGACGCGCCGCAGGTCACGGGTACCGTAGCGGTTCTGCAACGCCTCCAGTTCCAATTTCGCAAGCTGGTTTTCGATTCGCTTGGGATAGAAGTGGATCACCGTACCGCTTGGCCTGATGTTGAACCGAGCCAGGACCTCGAGATCAGCAGCCAATGAGACTGCGTTCGCCGGATACCAGAACAGACGGTTTTCCGCGCCGACCGGCCCACGGCGCCGTCTGGGCAGGCCCCGCGAAAACCCCCGAACGTATTCGATCATCCCGGCCGACGCCTGCCAACCGAGTTCCACGCCAAAGTGATCCAGGATTTGGGCATAAACGAGGGAAGGAACCGCCGGGTAACGAATGACCCACCGATGCATTCGCGCGCCGGTGCTGTTGGGATCGCCCCCGATCCCTCCCCCGGAAGATTCTGACCTGGTCGCGCCCGTTTCTCCGCTGAGGGCGCGCTGGAGCTCCTTGGCGTATTCCGCCGCTGCCTTTGCTTGTTGCCTCAGCTTCTGCTCAGTCTGGTTCGCCTCGGGTACCTCCACCTGCACATCGCTGAGGTCCGCCCGAGCTTCCGGAACCTCGATCTGTACCTCAGGCTCCGGTTCGATTACCGCCCCCTCTCCCAACGTCTGCTCCACCTGGATGTCGCTCTGGTCGGCTGCATCGTCCGCCTCGGCCGCTGCCAGGCTAATCGGCTGCAGTCCTACCGCCAGGTCGGTAGGGGGCTGCTCCTGAAACTGCACCAGCAGCAACAACCAGATCAGAATGGTGAGCACGAGGGAAAGCAGGGTAACTGCCGCAAACGCGCTCGGGGACTCCTCGGTCCACCAGCGGATCCGGCCGAACCTGACACCGCGGACGCTCTCTACTGTCTCGATATGCTGCAACTCCATGTGCAACCCCTTCCGCCCCAACCGCGATGGAGAAACCGCTAAGCGCGTGATCCTGCGGTTCTTGCGCTCATCAACGTCCGTTCAACGAATCTTACCCGACGCCCGCTTCACACGGTTCGGCCGGCCGAAGCGTAGCGCGTCTGGACCTTCGATCAGACCAGGAACCGAGGGCAGCTTACCTCTTGCCGACGGTAGCGAGTGATCCAACACAGATCAGACTGCGCGTGGTACGGATGTACATCCGCCCCCTAGCTACAGCAGGTGTTGCGTAAACGTCCTCGCCCAGGGGACAATGACCGACCAGCTCGTATTCTTGCGACGCGCGCAGCACAGCCACATCGCCGCGTTCGCTCGGGCAGTAGATGTACCCATTGACCACGATGGGCGAACTCGAGTAGACCGCGGGTCGGCCGTCGGCACCAGTCACACGTGCGATCCAGTAGCGTCGGCCCGTGCGAGGCTCCACGCAGCTCACCACCCCCTGATCGTTCCACAGGAAGAGTAGCCCGTTGTAGACGACCGGCGTGGGCACGTACGGGATCTGGCGGGTCCTGGTCCACAAGGCGTCCGCTTCGCTCAAAGCCCCCTGGCTCGCGCCGTCGTACACCGCCAGATACTTTCCCTGACCGCCGGAACCACTCGTCCCGACGACTACCGTCCCGGCCACCACGGGGGACGCCACAGTCCGGAACGGGAAAGGCCCCGTATACCAGACTTCCTCTCCGCTGTTGGGATCTACGGCGTACAATCCGCGCGAGCGGCATAGGAAGACGAGCAGATCGGGCTTACCAGGTCGGTTGAGAACCACCGGCGTGGAATAGGACGCCATCTGCTCCCCACCTGGCCGGGGTAGTTTCCAGCGCTCGGCCCCCGTGGCAGCGTCGTACGCCACGACGAACGACTCTCCATCCTGGTGGTTGGCGAGCACAACCATACCACCGTAAACGATCGGTGATGTCCCCGATCCATGCTGCCCCACGAAAGGGCCGAGATCGCGTTTCCAGAGCAGCTCGCCATCCATGCTGTAGGCGGCCAAAACGTAGTCCGATGCGGAGGAAAAACTGACGAACACGCGTTTTCCATCCGTGGCCGGTGTAGCCGTAGCATGGCTGTTCTTGCGATGCCTCGGTCCCGGGGGCAGCGGAAGGACTCGGCTCCACCGGAGCTCGCCCGTGTCCGCGTTGTAACACAGCACCAACCGCTTCCCCCCGCCGTCTACCGCAGACGTAATGAAGACCCGACGCCCCCAGACAATAGGAGACGAATGTCCCACGCCGGGCAGCGTAACCTTCCAAAGGTAGTGCTCCTCCTTCCAAAGGACGGGGAAGCCGGATGCGGTCGCCACGCCGCTTCCGTTCGGTCCTCGGAAGCGGGGCCAATGGGCCGTATCACCGGCCCACGCCGTGCCATGTAGCCCAGCGACGGTAAGTACCCCTACCGCAAGAACAGCTACGGATCGATTGCTTCGCCGTTGCACTTTCGCATCACCTCGCCATTGCACGCCGTACTGCACTTCAGAGTATTAAGCGTAGTGTGAGGCAGGACTCGCACCGGCCAGCTTCCCGGCGGCCGCAGGCCATGGGGGGAAAACAACCCATTACATGACCTGCTGGATCTGCTCCACGTACGCAAGCCAGAAGCGAATGATGTAGATTGCCACCATCACCACGATGATCAGATAGAGCACCGTGGTGAAAACCTTGCTGAGCACTCGGACCGCATGCCGTCCTTCCTCCGAGTAGATCCGATACAGCCGATCCAGGACCTCATCCAGCCGCCCGGCTTCTTCACCGGATTCGATGATCGAGAGGAACTGCGGGGGGAAGCTGCGGGTCTCCGCAAGCGCTCGGTACATGGACTCTCCCCGGCGCACTGCCTCGGCCGCTCTTTCCGCCGCGCGGCGGAACACTTCGTTACCGCATCCCTGTCCGGCCCCCTCAAGAGCTCTATCCAAAGTCAACCCGGCGACATATAGGGAACGGAGAATTAGAGCAAACCGGGCGAGGGATAGCTTGGCGATCGCCGGCCCGAGCACAGGGATGGCATTGAGGATACTGTCGACTGTCAGCCGAAGGTGGCGGCTCACCAATTGGAGACGAACACCGGCGTAGATAGCGAAGACGACGCCGAAAACCAACAGCAGGGGGGTCAGGGCGCGGGCCAGATACTGCGACATGCTGATCTGGCCCAGGAAGAGCGCGGGAAACGGGGGGATGAAGCAGAAGGCCACGAACACGAAGAAGGGATAGGTGAGTTCGGAAATGATCGCGCGCCGCTGCTGCACGCCCTCCTCGGTGTAGACGGCAAGTTCCCTGAGCGTGCGGGGCAGGGTGCCCGTTTCCTCGCTTGCCCGGATCATCGCCAGGTGCCACCAGGGAAACACATGGGGAAAACGTTCCAGAGCGGTGTAGAGCGGATCCCCCTTCTTCACGGCATCCAGGAGCGCATCCCGGATCCTGCGTCCGCCCGGGCCAAGCGAGCGACTCGCCAGCTCGACAGCGCGCTGCACAGGAACTCCCGTGTCAAGCACGTTGGCGAGCTGGCGGTAAAAGTCAGCCCGCCGCTTGGCCCCTACCTCGGGCAACAGCCAACGCCAGGGTGATGGACCCGCCGGGCGGCTCAACTGCTGGGCATCTTGAGTGGTTGCCATCTGCTGCACTCCTCGGATTACTGCCTCTCAGCCACTCTTAACCCCCATAGCCTGCCCCACGGGGCCCACAGGTCGTCGCGTGCAGGATCCCGGCACTACGACACCACCCCCCATCAATTCGCGCCGCCAGCAGCTCGTTTGCTCAGGTTGAGGTACAGCACCACGTTATGGGTGCGGCCGCCCACAGCAACCAGATCCAGATCCCCATCGGCATCCATATCCACCACCGCACAACCCTGTGCGGCCACGTTCGTGTCCAGCCTGACCCGGCGCCACCGAGCCGAGCTAGCCGTGTACCGGAACAGCAACAGCCCGGTGTCACCACCGCGGTACCCCGCCACGATCTCATCGGTCCCGTCTCCGTCGAAATCCCCAGTACACAGGGCATGCCCCCGCCGAAGACTGCTGTCGATCACTTCTCGCCGCCACAGCTTGCCCGGCTTCCCCGGACGGTAAACGACGACATGCTCGCCGTGCCACGGTTCAATCGTAGCCAGGAAACGCCGCCCCCCTTGTCGTCCCACAACCACATCGCTCACTCCGCGCCGCGGAGCCGATTCCGCCTGGTACCCGGCACCCAGTTTCCGCTTGCGCCACACACCACCCACCCGGTCAAACAGCATCACACCTTCGTACGATGCGGTCAGGAACTCGTCCGCTCGGTCCTCGTCCCAATTCACAATCTGGACCGTGTGACACAGGTGCAGCGAGCTGTCGACCAGTTCGACCAGCCACCGGCCTTCACGTGGGTCTGGTGGAGGGGATGCGAGGAGAATGCGCACCGGAGAATCGGCATAAGCGGGCGGTTTCGAGCCGCGGCCCGCGATGGGAACCACCAGCAGTTCGCGTCGGCCATCGCCGTCAGAATCGAGCCAGAAGACCCGGTGAGCGGTTGGCTCAGAAAGGATCAGGTGCGCGTTCCACGGGCGGCTCAAGTCGTCCGTACGTTCCAGCCAACTTACGCTCCCTCCACTTGTGGTCCGAGACAGGCTGAAGTCATGGGCTGCCACAATCTCGGGTAAGCCATCTCCCGTGAGATCCTCGGCAGCCATGTAAACCAGCCCACGGACGGAAGGGGGCGAAAGGGGGAATCGCCTCCAATCCGGGTTGCGGTACCAACGGATCTCGCTGCCCTGCGCAACGATGTCCGTAGCCCCGTCACCGTCCACATCCACGCAAAGCACCGAATAGGCGCCGGGAAGATCGGCGTCAACAACGACGCGGCGGAACTGCGCCGCGCCCACCCCCCAACCGCCAAGCAGGGCCATCCAACCGGAAAAGAATGCTTTCAGCCACATGCTACCGTCGCACCTCGTCGTGGCGCTGTGTGCGAACTTCTGCTCGGACGCTGCCGGTCGACCGCACCGGTCTTCCTTAGGATAGTAACGGTTTGGTCGGGCTAATCGGAGCAACAGGATGAGTTTCGTACCGCTCTTTCTTTTCGTTTGGCTGGGCTTGGCACCACCGGGCGCTTCCGGTGATTGGCCGCAGTTTCTCGGGCCGACACGCAACGGTGTCTACGACGGGCCCCCGCTCGTGGCGTCGGACAAACCGAGCGAGCCGCTCGTTCTCTGGCGACGTCCCGTGGGCCAGGGCTACGCCGGCCCGGCCGTAGTGGGCTCGAAGCTCATCCTGTTCCACCGAGTGGGAGACGAGGAGGTCGTAGAGTGCATCGACCGCCGCACCGGGATCACTTTCTGGAAGAGTTCCTATCCTACCGCATATCGCGACAGTTTCGGCTTCGACGAAGGGCCGCGCGCAACCCCAACCATTGCAGGGGAGTACGTCTACACGTATGGTGCCGAAGGAACCCTGAGCTGCTGGCAGCTCAAGGACGGCACGCGCGTGTGGCAGGTCCGATGCCAGGAGCGCTGGCGAATACCCCCTTCTTTTTTCGGCGCGGCAACGTCCCCCCTGGTTGTGGGAGACCTTCTGCTCCTCAACGTGGGCGGCCGACCCAACGCCGGAATCGTCGCTTTCGACCGCAAGACCGGGAAGGTGAAGTGGACCGCTACCGACCATGAGGCGAGTTATTCCTCGCCCGTTTCGGCACGCGTGGGCGGCCGATTGCTGGCATTCTTCTTCACCCGAGAGGGGTTTGTCGCGCTTCGCCCAGAATCAGGAACGATCGTGCACCAGCTCCACTGGCGGTCGCGGTTCAATGCGTCCGTGAACGCGGCAACCCCCCTCGTCGTGGGCAATCGCGTGTTCCTGTCGGCCTGCTATGGGACCGGTGCAACCGTGCTCGAACTGTCCGAACAGGGGCTCAAGCAGCTCTGGCAGTCGGACGAATCCCTGTCGAACCACTACGCCACCAGCATCTACTACCGGGGCTACCTGTATGGCTTTCACGGACGACAGGAGTACGGGCCAGAGCTGCGCTGCGTTCGGTTCGACACCGGAGAGGTGATGTGGTCTCAGGGGGGACTAGGGGCGGGGACGGTGCTGCGTGCCGGTGAGGTCCTTGTCGTCACCAGCGAGCGAGGGGACGTGTGGCTGGCCGCCCTCACACCGGAGGCGTGGCGCCCGCTTCTGAGGTTTCGGCCGCTCGGTCCCACCGTGCGGGCCTATCCGGCCCTGGCCCACGGCTGTATGTTCCTGCGCAACAACGAGGAGCTGGTCGCTCTGCGGTTCTCCGACGAATTGGTCCAGCGTGCGGACTGATCGGGGCTGCGCAGCGAGCCAATCCATCGGCGGCCGTTCGCGTAGGCAAGGGGCGCGGCGGTAAAGGGGGGCTCAAGAGGGCACGACATCTGCCTGCTCGAGCGACCGCCCTGGGGGCCGCAGGAACCCGCACCTCGTCAGCTTGCCGATTGCACCGGTCGCCGCAGACGCTCCCATTCGGTATGGAAAACCCCCGGTCGATCGACCCGTTCGTACGTGTGCGCCCCGAAGTAGTCCCTCTGCGCCTGGATCAGGTTGGCCGGCAGACGTTCGCTGCGATAACCGTCGAAGTACGCCAGGGCACTGCTCATAGCCGGCAGAGGGATGCCGGCGGTCGCTGCTGTCGCCACGATCCGCCGCCAGTTCGCCTGTGCGGCGTGCACACTGCCGCGGAAGTAGTCATCCAGGAGCAGGTTTTCAAGCTCGGGGTTCTTGTCGAAAGCGGCTTTAATGTGGTCGAGGAACTGAGCGCGGATAATGCAGCCGGCGCGCCACAGCAAGGCGATGCTGCCGTACCTCAGCCCCCAGCCGTAGTCGTCGCTTGCGGCGCGTAGCTGAGCGAAGCCCTGAGCATAGCTGCAGATCTTGGCCGCATACAGAGCATCCTCGAGCGCGTTGATGTACTGGTCCCGGTCCTCGATCGCCGGTAGATCGGGTCCACGGAGCGCTTTGCTCGCCCGCACGCGCTCGTCCTTGAGCGCCGACAAGAACCGAGCGAAAACCGCTTCTGTGATGAGCGTTGTGGGTACGCCCAGGTCAAGGGCCTCCTGCGACGCCCACTTGCCGGTGCCCTTCTGGCCCGCCTTGTCCAGGATCATGTCGACCAGTGGCCGCCCCGTCTCGTCGTCAACAACGGTAAAGATATCGCGCGTTATTTCGATGAGGTACGAGTTCAGGCGGCCTTCGTTCCAGCGTGCAAAGGTTTGGGCCAGCTCCTGCGCACTGAGGCCGAGCAACCTGTGCATGAAGAAGTAGCTCTCCGCAATGAGCTGCATGTCACCGTACTCGATCCCATTGTGCACCATCTTGACGTAGTGGCCGGCTCCCCCCGGGCCGACCCAGTCACAACAGGGCGAGCCATCGGGGGCTTTCGCCGCGATCGCTTGGAAAATGTCCTTCACATAGGGCCACGCGTCGCTCGAGCCGCCCGGCATAATGCTGGGACCATGGCGTGCCCCCTCTTCACCCCCCGAGATTCCGGTGCCGATGAACCGCAACCCTCGCTCCTGCAGGTAGGCCAGGCGGCGTTCCGTGTCGCGAAAGTGAGAATTGCCCCCATCGATAATGATGTCGCCCGGCTCCAAAACCGGCACAAGCTGCTCGATCATGTCGTCCACCGGCGGCCCCGCCTTCACCATGAGCAGCACGCGCCTTGGGCGTTTGAGCGCACTTGCCAGCTCGTGCAGGGAATGACACCCCACGATCGGCTTTCCTGCCGCGTCGCCGGCAAGGAACTCGTCCACACGCTTTACCGTTCGATTGAAGACCGCAACCCGATAGCCATGGTCAGCGATGTTCAGCGCCAGGTTGCGGCCCATGACGGCCAATCCGACAACCCCGATGTCGCACTCTGCCATTCGCCGTACTCCTTATCTGAACGTCCTCACGCCACAGGCTCAGATTCGAGCCACGGGGGCGATTCAGGCAACCGACGGTGGAATGCCTCGACCAGTTCCGACTCATAGGCGCCCCCATACGCCCCCTCAAGAAACCGGGTCAGGGCCTCTTCAAAGAACCGCTGCCAGGAGTCGTCCTCTTCGCCCGGAACGATCGGATAGAAGGCCACGTCGTTGGCGGCGGCCGCTTTCTGATCCCCGGGAGCGTCGCCGATCATCAGCGCCCGCCCCGGGCCATAGTGCTGCCGGACCGCCCCCAGCATTTCCGCCTTCGACCCGGCTTCCTGCCCCGCAATCACCTTGGGAAAACACGCTATCCCATGCTCGTTCCACTCACGAAGCAAAGCCTCCGTGGGAGTACCAGAGACGACGATGATGTCGGCCACCTCCGCAAGCCTCTCCAGACTCTGCCGCACAAACGGGAACGGCGGAACACCTCGCACAAACCGGGCCACTGTTTCGTTCACGGCACGAGACCAGCGCAGGGCCCGCTCCAAATCGGAATGACCCGTTTCCCGCACGGCCCGCTCCAGGGCAGGGTTTCCCAGTTTCGTCTCTCGCTCAATCCAGGCCCTGAGGTTCGGAACCTCCGGCACCTGCGCCCCCCGCTTCTGAACCTCCCTCCGCTGCCGGAGCAAATCGAAGGTCAGAACAAGTGCAGGGAACCGGTTGATGCCCCGCCACTTCGAGTAGAGATTGACGAATTCGCTGACCTCGCGAGCGAACCGCGAGATGGCCTGCAAGTCCCACTCGTTGATGATGTTCGGGATGAAGCACTCCTTGTGCTTCAGTTCCATCGTGTCGAACACACAGCCATCCGAGTCGATCGCCACCAGGAATTCATGCTCGGGACAGTATGCCTCAAAAGTCGTCCGAGGGGCCGCCATCGATCTCCCCAGCTCGCTGGATCGCCCTCTCTTACAGCCCGCCCGGCACCACGGCCGGAGCAATATCGAACCGGCCGAGCCCGGCTCGCCAGCCGTCCGGCGGACGTCCGTCGTCCACCGGGCCCAAACCGCCTTCAGACCGCCTGCTGGTTCGCCGGCGCTTGCCGCTCTAGTCCGTTGGTGGCCACGGCCGGAGCGACTTCCAGGGCTCCTCCTCGCTCATGTCAATCAACGGCGGACCGGTGATTTTGGCCGGCGAAAGGATGGCCAAAAACCGGAGCGTCGAGTCGCCGATGTTGTACGTGCCGTGGACCACGTCCTTCGGGATGTGCGCAATCTCGCCCGGACCAAGGATACGTTTCTCCCGATCCACCCACTGTTCGGCAACCCCCTCGAGCACGTAGATGATCTCCTCCATTTCTGGGTGCCGATGGAACTTATGCGCCTGGCGCGGCGGCATGTGAACGCGAACCAGGAGCAATTGCTCGGCGTCCACCAGCCCGGGGCGGCTCAACCATTCATGAGGCCCCCACGGCAACTCTTCCACTTCCATCTCCGCCGCCGTCACGAACCGCCGTGCTTCGCTCATGCCTACCTCCGCTCAACGGTTCCTCTTGTAGCCATACAGCCAGCGAGCGGTCGTCTGGCCCACGTTCCGCGCCGAATGCAACGTGCCCGCCGGAATGAGGAGCTCCTCCCCGGGTCTCAACCGATGCCGCTCCCCGGCGACCTCGAACTCCATCTCACCTTCCAGAACCATTACAAGCTCATCCGTGTCGTGGACAAAGTTCTCCCACCTTTGCCCCGGCGGATCGATCCACACGTCACACGAGAACCCTCGTGCGGCCCACGACCGACGCACGGCCTCAACATCAATCCGCTTTTCGCCAAAATCGACCGCCATGGCCAACTCCTCCCAGCCGCGTGTTTTCCATCATATCCAACCGGTGCACACAACATGGCCGAGACCCTCTCCCCGGCCCGCAGCCGGCAACCGTACGCTGCGATCGGCACAGATCGTTCTCGATCCTGTCCGACGATGAGGCCCGTGTCGTAGCGCAGCCGCGCACCGCCGGCGCGGCCCCCGGTCGGAGCGTCCGCTCGTCGGCGAGGCGAACCGATCCCTAACCGTGTTGCAACACACCCTACCGATGATCGACAGCTTGAGCGACGGCCCGCTCGTACCGCGTCCCCCTTGAACCGAGGGCAGACGTTGCAAGCCGCCGCCCCCGGACCGGCAGCGACCGATATCGCTCGCGAACGGCAGATCGCGGCTGCGCTTGACTCGGACCGAGTACGGCTCTAGAGTTGATTCGGAAGGCATGATGCCGTTTTCTGTGGGGGGTTAGCTCAGTTGGGAGAGCGCCAGAATGGCATTCTGGAGGTCACGGGTTCGAATCCCGTACCCTCCACTGGCGGGCACTGCCCCAAGGGCAGTGCCCGGCTTCGTGCGCAGCGGTAAGTTCGTGGCAGTCCGCTCCCTTCCGGCCCGTCAACAACGCACCGTCGGCACCGCTCCAGCGTCGCGCATGGCCTCGGTCCCGCTCCGAGGCAACCCGCGCGGCCGACCACCAGGCGGCCGTCCCAGGCAGTGTGCCGCTCAGCACGGTGCCTCACCTTCCGACGGCCGAGGGTGGGACAAACAAAACGCACACGGGAGCAGGGACGCGAATCGACCGGCCGCTCGGACGGGGCAGCCCGGTTTGCTCGTCAATTCGAAAGAGCACGACGTTGTCCGTGGCCTGATTCGCCGCCAGGAGAAACCGGCCGTCCGGGCTGAGCGCGAAGTTCCGTGGCGTTCGGCCCCCCGTCGGCTGCCAGCCCAACGGCTCAATCCGCGCCCCCTCGTCGAGCACCCGATACGTTACGATGCTGTCGTGCCCTCGGTTACTGCCATAAAGCCAACGCCCGGTGGGATGAACAACGATCTCGGCAGTCGTGTTCTGGACTGTCGTTCCCGGCGGCAACGTGGAAACGGTCTGTAGCCGGCGGAGTGTCGCCTTCGTGGGATCCCAGCGCAGGACATCGACGGTCGAATTCAGCTCGTTGATGACGTAGAGATACTGGCCGTTCGGGTGGAGCGTCAGGTGGCGGGGGCCCGCACCAGGGGCCGTTTTAGCGGACGCCACGAGTCGGAGGGAGCCGCGCTCGGAGTCCACGGCGTAGACGAAGATCGAGTCTGCGCCCAGATCGGCAGCGAACAGATGCCTGCCGTCCGGAGTGAACAAGACCGCGTGGGCATGCGGACGCTCCTGACGCCGCGGATCCGCGCCGCTACCCTGGTGCTGCACCACCTGTATCGGCCCGTTCAACTCCCCGTCCTGCGTCGCACGAAACAGGGCAAGCGAACCAGAGCCATAGTTGGCGATCGCTACCAGGGAGCCGTCCGGAGAAAAGGCCAGATGACAGGGAGCGACGCCGTTTGCAGGGCGCTTCGCCACCGGCGACAACCGTCCAGAGAGCACGCGAAACGACGACACGTACCCCGGGCCCGGCACCTCGTTCACGCAAACAAGCACGGGCGCGGTCGGATGAACAGCCAGGAATGACGGATCTTCGGTGGTCGCCGCAAGCGTGGGGTCGGTCAGCCGCACAGGG
The DNA here is from genome assembly GCA_026981825.1 of Planctomycetota bacterium. Classification (GTDB taxonomy): domain Bacteria; phylum Planctomycetota; class Planctomycetia; order JALXBF01; family JALXBF01; genus JALSID01. The sequence goes on along the minus strand of JALSID010000118.1, from coordinate 10,448 downwards.
TTCGTCACAAGCCTGCAGTAGTAGATGCCCCTGCTTTCCCCGCGGGTGTAGGTGCCGATGTAGACATGCCATACCCCGGCTTGGGCAGGAAAGACCAGGCAGACGGAAACGACCAGACCTATCCACAACTGTTGCATTGCCATCGTCCCACCGTGCTCGTGTCGCTCTATGACGCGTCGCCTCAAAGCATACCAGAGAACGCGGATGGCGAGGCAGCAGAGTCCCGCGGAAGCTGTGGGAGGTCTTCCGAAAGCGCGCGCATAAAGGAAGCGGCACCGGAAGGTGCCGCTGCCGGTTGTCCGGAACTCCACCGTCGCTGCCGTAGACACACTACCGGACCATCGACTCAGCGGCATCGACGATCTTCTCGATCGTCTTCGGAGTCAGGTCCGAGGTGCTGTCGTAAGCGAAGTTCTTCACGACACGAGTGTTCTTCCACAGCAGGATGGTCACTTCGGCCTCGGGATTCAGATTGTAGCTCTTCGGGCCGGGACCTTCGACGAGGGTCAGCGGAACGTGGTCGATGTTGTGTTCCTCTGCCAGCTTCGTCAACTTCTGAGCAGTGCTGTCGGCATCGTCGGTCAGGATAACGACAAACGCGCAGAGCCGCTTGCTGGCGTTCTTTTCCACCGCCTTGTCGATCGCCTTGACCAGACTGGTCAAGTTCCCGTCGATCGTGCGTGCGAACACGCAGACCACGGGATTAGGTCCGAACTTTCACCTGTAGCAGAGAACACCGCGTGTGTCTTTCGTGATGCCCTTGCAGGACTGGCCGGTGATGTTGCGAACATTGAAGGCCGCAGGTACTTTGCCTGGTTCTAGGCCGGACTTCACCTCACCCGCTACCGCGAGGCCAACCAGGCACAGCCCCGCGACGAGCGAGCTGGCGATGAGGGCTCTCTTGACCATACGCTTTTCCTCCCTTCGCTGCTCTCAACCCGTTCCACAGACAACCGGACAACCGGCGGACGCATACGGCGTACCGTTTGATACTGTCTACGATCTCGAATTTCGTTCCGTTGGATCGGCGGTCCCCAGCGGCCTGCGAGTGGCCGCTGCACGCCCGGCAATTTGGTGCCGAGCCAGATCCTGGAGTACCCGGAGCGGCACTCCCTCCTAGTGCCGGTCGGATCGGGAGCGCAGGCCGTGACTGGCTGCCCGCCAAACGCACTCCCCGCCGATGATCGTGGCCAACACCTCGACGTCCAGCAACCTCTTCGGCTCGACCGAAAAGATGTCCGGCCGAATGACAATCAAGTCCGCGTCGTAGCCGGGTTCCAGTTTCCCGCGGGTTTTCTCGGCAAACGCGGCGAAGGCGCCGCCTTCGGTGTAGGCACGCACCGCTTCTTCGAGCGAAAGCCGCTGTTCGGGTAACCACCCACCTGGTGGGTTCCCGTTTGCGTCCTGGCGGGTGACGGCTGCGTAGAGGCCCAGCCACGGCGATGGCGACTCGACCGGGAAATCGCTGCCGAAAGCGAGACGCACTCCTGCGTTGAGCATGCTCCGCCAGGCGTAGGCACCGCGTAGGCGGGCTTTCCCCAGACGGCGCTCGGCCCAGCGCATGTCGGTCGTGGCGTGCGTCGGCTGCATGGAGGCAATCAGACCGAGCTCCTGGAAGAGGGGGATGTCGCCGGGCCGCACCACCTGAGCGTGCTCAATGCGCAAACGCGGATCGGATGGGGGCTGCACGGCGCGCAGCGCGCGAGCGTATGCAGCAAGCACCTCCGCGTTCGCCCGGTCGCCGATCGCGTGAGTGCAAACTTGCCAGCCGGTCCTGAGGCACTGCCGCGTTATCGCTTCGATCCGCCCAGGAGGGGTCAACACCAGGCCGACGCTATCAGGATCGTCCGCATACGGCTCGAACAACCAGGCACCGCGCGATCCCATGGCGCCGTCGGCGAAAACCTTCACGGCTCGCAGAACAAAGCGGTGGGCCGGGTCGACCCGTTCCGGCGGCTCAGCCAGTCTGCCCCAGCCCGGACCCGACGGAGCGTGGAGCATGCCGTAGACACGGAGCTTCAGCACCCCCTCGCGATCCAGGGATTTCAGGATGCGCACGTCCCGCTCATCCAGGCCGGCATCGTGGACACAGGTGAGACCATAGCGCAAGCACTCCCTCTGTGCCGCCAGGTAATACTCGCGCAGGTCCTGTTCGGTGGGCGGGGGAAGGATTCGACTCACCAACCCCATGGCCTCGTCCAGAAGTACGCCCGTGGGGCGGCCATCTGGCGTGCGAAGGATCTCACCCCCCGGTGGATCGGGCGTGTCTGGGCCGATGCCGGCGAGCTGCAGTGCCTTCAGGTTCACCCAGGCTGCGTGCCCGCCCACGCGTCTCAGGAACACCGGCCGATCGGGCACGACCTCGGAGAGTTCCTCCGCAGTGGGAAAGCGACGGTCCGGCCACAGGCTCTGGTCCCACCCGTACCCGGTGATCCAGGCTCGATCCCGATGTGCCCGGGCAAACTCGCGCACCCGCTCCAACGCCTCCCGCCGACTCCGTGCTCCGCGCAGATCGACCTCAAAGAGGAGCGAGCCCAGGGTCGCGAGATGGGCATGGGCGTCGGTGAACCCCGGCAGAATGAGCGCCTCCCCGAAGTCCCAGATGTCCGCGTCGCCCCCGAGCCGTGCCCGGACTTCCCTGAGCGTGCCCACGGCCACGATACGGCCCCCTCGTATGCCGACCGCCTCCCCAACCACCCCCCTCTGGGGAGACCAAGCTCGGGCGGCGCGGACGATGATCGCTCGCTCTGGATCCCCACTGCCTGCAACCACCGCCTTCTCCATCGCCCCAAGCCACCCCATACCGACGAGAACCAGAAGTCCAACACCCAACGTTCGCGCCGATTGCATCCCCGAGTCTCGCTCCACCTGCTCGATCCACTACCGGCCAGCCTTCGGGCTAGCACCGTCCCGGTTACAGTGTAAGCCTCTCGCCTACCCCATCTCGCCCACGCACTCGCAGGAACGCCCTGGAGTATCAGGGGAGCCGCTCCGGCGGGCTACACAGGGGGACGATGGGGCCGACACGCAGGCCCCCGTCTAGCGGAGCGGTGCCGCTAGGATGGCCGATTCGGCGCAGCCGAACCGAACAACACCTTAGCAGCCGTCAGAAGGCCAGCCTCGTGCGTACGTAAACGTAGGGTACAATCTTCTCGTCGAGTGCAGAGCAGTGCCGAGGATGGAGTACGCGATGAGACAGGCATGGGTTTTCGTTGTGCTGTTTGCCGCCGGTTCCGCAATGGCCGGTGACAACGGGGGTAAAGGAGAAGTGAAGAAGGAAGCTAGCGAACGGATACCGGAGTTCAGCATTGTCCGCTACGAGCTACCGAACGGGCTCGACGTTATCTTGCACCAGGACCGGTCGGTGCCTATCGTCTGCGTTAACCTGTGGTATCACGTGGGCTCGAAGAACGAGCGTCCCGGGCGGACCGGCTTTGCCCACCTGTTCGAACACCTCATGTTCCAGGGCTCGAAGCACCACGATGACGACTACTTCAAGCCGCTCCAGGCGGTAGGGGGAACCCTAAATGGTTCGACCACGTTCGATCGCACGAACTATTGGGAAGTGGTGCCTTCGAACTGCCTGGAGCTCGCTCTTTGGCTGGAAGCAGACCGCATGGGCTTTTTGCTCCCGGCACTGACCCGCGAACGGTTCGAAAACCAACGGGACGTTGTCAAGAACGAGCGCCGCCAGCGGTATGAGAACCAACCGTACGGGCTCGCTTCCGAGGTCCTGTCGGCCGCGATGTACCCCCCTAATCATCCGTATCACTGGCCGGTGATCGGGTACATGGATGACCTGGACGCAGCCACCCGAGACGATGCGGCCGAGTTCTTCCTGAAGTACTACCACCCTGGAAACGCCAGTCTGTGCATCGCGGGCGATTTCGAGATCGACGAAGCAAAGCGCCTGGTCGAGAAGTACTTTGGACCGATCCCGACCGGTCCGAAGGTGAAGCGGTACGGCACGTGGATTCCGCGTCTCGAATCGGACCGCCGGGTGGTGATGACCGACCGGGTCACCCTGCCGCGCATCTACATCGCCTGGCACAGCGTGCCCTACTTTGCTGAAGGGGATGCCGAGCTCGACGTGCTCGCCTCCATCCTGGCAGGTGGGAAGAGTTCCCGGCTCTACAAGGCTCTCGTCCACGACAAGCAGATCGCCCAGGAGGTGGTGGCGTTTCAGGAGTCACGCGAAATCGCGGGGCGGTTCTTCGTCATTGCAACGCCACGTCCTGGCCACACGCCGGAGGAAGTTGAACGAGCGATCTACGAAGAGATCGAGAAGATCCAACAGGCGCCGCCTGCTCAAGAGGAGGTCGACCGGGCGATCAATCGGTTCGAGGCCAGGTTTGTGCGATCGTTTGAGTCGGTGGGTGGATTCGGTGGGAAAGCGGACCAGTTCAACGCGTACAACGTCTTCCTCGGCGATCCTCGGCGGTACAAAGACGACTTCGCTCGATATCTTGATGTGACCCCCATCGACGTCCAGGCGGCGGCGCAAAGGTTTCTCAGCAAGCCCAAAGTCGTTCTGACGATCCTGCCTGGCGAAAGCCGCTCCGAACCCAAGTACGTGGAAGGCCAACCCCCTGCCGAAGAGGCCCCCCCACCGGGCGCTTTGCCTGAGGAGCCCGAGCAGGTTCGCCCGCGTGAGGTGGAAGACACGTTTGACCGGTCGCAAATGCCACAGCCTGGGCCAACGCCGAGCTTTGAAATCCCAGGCTTTCAGCGGTTTAGCCTGGACAACGGCATGCGGGTCCTCTTGATGGAACACCATGAGCTTCCGCTCTTCAGTATGGCGATCCTGTTCCGGGGCGGCAGCGCCGATGACCCAGCCGACAAGTTGGGCCTGTCCAATGCCTTGGCAGCCGTGCTGGACGAAGGTACTGAAACCCGCACCGCACTCCAGATCGCCGAGGAATTGGCGGGCATCGGCGCCAGCCTGTCGATCAGCGCGGGGACGAGCTACACGACCATGTCGCTGAGCAGCCTGAAGCGACAGGCCGACCGCGCTCTGGATATCCTCGCCGACGTCCTCCAGAACCCGACTTTCCCCCAGGAAGAACTGGATCGTCAGCGCCTGCTGGCCATCGGTAGCCTGATGCGGCTGCGCGACGACCCAAACGCCCTGAGCGGCCTTGCATTTTCCCAGACTCTCTTCGGCTACGACCATCCCTACGGCCGCCCAAACATGGGCACGATCGATTCCTGGAAGGCGCTGCGCCGTGACGACATCATCGCCGTCTATCGGCAACGCATCCATCCGGAAAACGCAACGGTGATCGTCGTCGGCGACCTTACCGTGGACGAGGCGCGAAGCCTGTTGAACCAACATTTAGGGGGCTGGCGGCCCGAGACCCCACCCGCTGCACCCGCGGATCGCCCCCGACCGCAAGAAAAGCCCACCCGCGTTGTGCTTGTAGACAAACCGGAGTCAGCTCAGTCGGTCATTCTGATCGGCCAGTTGGCTCCTGAGCGCAAAACGCCCGACTACTACGCGCTGCTGGTGATGAACACGGTCTTCGGGGGGCAGTTTTCCAGCCGTCTGAACATGAACCTCCGCGAGAGCAAAGGCTACACCTACGGCGCACGGAGCGGGTTCAGTTGGCGGCGGAACGGCAGTACGTTCACGGCCAGTGCCGCCGTGGCAACGCCGGTGACAGCCCCAGCCTTGAGGGAGTTCTTCCGCGAGTTCGACCGCCTGCTCAAAAGCGATCCACCCCGCGAGTCCGAGATCAAGTTCGCCAAGGACTACATCATCAACGGTTATCCTCGCGGGTTCGAGACCACCGGCGATCTCGCCGCCAAACTCGCCCAACTCGTCCGCTACGAGCTCCCCGACGACTACTACAACACCTTCGTCCCACGCATCCAGGGGGTCACCGTTGAGGATGTGCGGGAAGTGGCGCGAAAGTACATTCATCCCGAGCGCATGGTCATCGTCGTGGTGGGGGATCGTAAACAGATCGGCGAAGGAGTGCGCTCGATTGCGGCGCCCTACCCGGTAGAGGAGGGGATCATCACCGAAGATTTCAAGCTACAGCCTCTAAAGGAACAACCGGTGGGCGGACAGTAGGCGGGGCTCCTCCGGGTGGGCCCGATACCCCCTCCGGCGTCCTACCTGCTTGCCTGGCCCGGGGCCTATGTGCGCCGAAACGACCGGGGCTGATACAAGCGAACGAGGGCCATGGACGAGCTTCCGTCGAGGCAGGGGGGGGCACCGAGCAGGGTGTCTGGGCCCCGGGGGTAACAGGCAGCCCGTGCACGAGACGACCGGGAAGGCCGCGACCGCACCGGGCCCCGTCATCTCGTGCTAAAGGGGCCTGCTCCCGTACGGGTGCCCAGCCGCCGCTTCGCCCGAGAGGGGCTAACTCGTGCAGCGAAGGACATGGGATGGGATCGGCCCCCGTGGATGCCGCGGCGGATCGCAATAGATCACCCTCGGTCGCAGCCGGGCCAGGATCGCGGCTTGCACCGGTGAGCGGGGAGAAACCTGGTGGGTTTATGCCGACGCTCCGCGATAGGATCGCAGCGTGCGGCGGAAGATCCAGCGTGAAGCAGCAAAACCGACAACGGCAGCGAACAGGGCAATGGCGGCCCCGCGGACGTCCAGCGCGGCTCTTGCCAGCAGCTTCGCCGGTACGCTGACCACCACAAGAACAGGGAAGAGGTAGGTCAAGCACTTACGCAGGATGCTGCCCCATTCGCCGGAGAAGATGTCCGGAGGGTAACGGGCAAACATGATCACGTAGAACCACTGCTCGTACACGCTCTGGTTGCGGACGAGGTGCACGGCCGTCACGGCCAGAGTGATCATCACGCTGTAGAAGAAGACGAACCCGCTGGCGATTAAGGTGAGGTACAGCAGCACATCGCGAACATCGGGTACCCATCCCAGCGCTCGCAGGCCAAACGCGACGGCGGCAAGACCGTACGCGACGTTCGAAAGCGTGGGCCAATCGATCTTCCGAACGGTGAGAATGAACTGTTCATCTACGGGCTTGGTGAGAGCAAAGTCGAGCTTGCCGGTGCGAACGAGCTCGGACAGTTCGGCACAGTTCGGCATCACGAAGGCTTCCACCAGCCCGGTCACGACGTAGAACGTGCCCAGCAGTACGAGGTATTCCGCGTGGCTCCAACCTGCGATGACACGCGTGTGCGCGAAGACGATGTCGTAGAAGAGCAGCAGCAGGCCGAACCAGAGCAGCTCCACCAGGACATGAATCAGAAAGTTCCCCCGGAACGACATCTGCTCCATCAGAGTGTACTTGAGAAACGCTTTGTAGAGCCGGGCGTAACGTCTCATCGCCGGTTTGGCACCCGATCACCCCCCATACGCTGCGTATCGTCGCAGGCCACGAGCCAGCAGGGCACGCGAACAGACGACCCAGACGCCAACCCAGAGGGTCTGCGTGAGTAAACCACGCCACATCTCGGCACCACTCACCTTGCCCAGGAACACCGCGGCCGGGAAGTAGGCCAGATACCGGAAGGGCAGCACATCCGCGATCTGACGAACCAGCGAAGGGAGAAGGTCCAACGGGATCATGTGGCCGGAGAAGAAGTAGTTGACGCCCATCATGATGTAGAGGAACCCCGTGATCTCCAGAAACCAAAAGCTCAGCAGCCCCAAACTGGCCTCGATGTGGAACCCGAGCAGGAACGCAAGCAGCAGGGACAGCAGCCCGGCAATGAGCCGCTCCGGCTCGGGCCAGCCGGGGAGAACGGAGCGACAAAGCGAGAACAGGATGACAAAGGGCACAAAGGCGACCATGTAGTAGACGAGCTTGTGGGCGACGCGATACATGAGCAGGTAGGTAAGGTAGTCAACCGGCTGGAGCAAGAACCGTTGGATCTGCCCTTGACGCACGTCCCGCGTAATCCCGGTTGCCAGGCCGGGCATGCTGGAAAAAGCACGGCCAAGCGTGGAGAACAGGTAGTAGGCCACGATGTCGTGGTACGTGTAACTGGCCAATTCCGCGCGACCGGCCCCGGCGAACACGGCGCGCCAGAGAAGGATCGTGGTGATGATGGGGGCAAAGCGAAGGGCGGTGGACACGAAGAAATCTGTCCTGTAGATCAACCGCTCGCTGATCGATGTGCGCAGGATGGTGCCGTACTTTCCCATCATGCAGTCACAACGCTTTCCGTAGTGCTGGTGAACACCTCGCCGATCACCTCCTCAAGGGGAGGGTCCTCGACGCTGATGTCGTCCAGCTCCGCTTGATCGAGGATCTCGTGCAACAATGCCGGTACGTTGTCGCGTTCGACGCGCAAGCACACCACGGGTGGGCGGTAATCGACAACTTCACCGCGCACACCCCAGGCGTTGCGGGGAGGGGTGGTGCCGCGAAACTGCAATCGAACGATCTTGAAGCGACCGAACCTTTCGATTACCCCCTCCAACGCCCCGTCATAGATGATCCGGCCGTGGTTGATCACGATGATCCGATCGCAGAGCTTCTCCACGTCCCGCATGTAGTGGCTGGTCAGCAAGATGGTGGTGCAATTCTGCTTGTTGAACTCCCGCAGGCAGTCGAGAATCGTGGCCTGAGCCACGACATCCAACCCGATCGTCGGTTCGTCAAGCAGGACCACTCGCGGTCCGTGGAGGAAGGCCCCGATGAGCTCCATCTTCATTCGTTCCCCCAGGGACAGCTCGCGAACGGGTTGGTGGAGGAGATCCGCGACGCCCAGAAGCTCGGTTAGATCGTCCAGCCTTCGCTTGAAATCACGCTCCGGAATCGCGTAGATCTCCTTCTGCAGGTTGAACGACTCGATGGCAGGCAGGTCCCACCAGAGCTGGTTCCGTTGCCCCATGACCAGAGCAAAACGGCGGCGGAATTCGTTCGAGCGTTCCCAGGGAACGAACCCCATGACCCGCGCTTCGCCCGAGGTGGGGTAGAGCAGGCCGGACAGCATTTTCAGCGTGGTTGTCTTGCCGGCACCGTTAGGACCAAGGAACCCAACGATTTCCCCCTCGGCTATATCGAACGATACGCCGTCGACCGCCTTCACCAGGCGGTATTGGCGGCGGAACAATCCCTGCAGCGCACCGAGAAACCCCTCGCGCTTCTGGAAAACGCGAAAGTGCCGCCTCAGATCGCGTACCGTGATAATCGCTTGGTCGGCCATGGAAGAACCAGCGAGTCCGCCCGGTGCAGAAGCAGCTACACGGCTACAGGGGATCACTTCAATTGTTCGCGCCGGGTAAACCGCCGCGTGTTGGCGGTGGCAAGGGCGAGCCGTCGCATCACTGCTGGTCCGCCGTGCAGGACGCACCCTGCAGTCGGGCGTCGTCCCCGTCCACGAGGGCAGTCGCGGCGCCGGCCGTCGAGCGTCCCGATCCGGCCTGGAAAGAGTAGGGCGACGCAGCAGAGGCGTATCGCGTTCCGCCCGGCCCCTGACCATAAAAGCGCGACCGCGGCGGTCCTCACGCGAGATCCCGGCCCACTCTGCCCTGGTCTCCGCTGCTACTCCCGTACGGGCGCGTCGAGATTCTCAGGAACGGGCCAAGTGACCGGTCGCTTTGCCGCCCACTGGATCGACCGGATCATCAGTGTCTGGAAACCTTTGCCCTGCATCGCCTGCACGTCGTGACCAAGCATGTTAGCGACGACCCGACCGCGACCGTATCGTTTGACCCACACCATCGGCTCGTACTTGCCCGTACCTTCCGGGCGATCTGGATCGGAGTAGGCGGTGCAGAGCACCTCGTTCTCGGGAAACATCACCGAGTTCTGGTAGAGCTCGTCCACCTCGTGCCGGAACTGGGGTGGAAAACCCTTCGTGATCGGATGTTCCCGATTGACGATGGTAACGGTGAACTGATGCTTCGGACCGTGATAGCCCTGACCTCGCCAGCCACCACCGATGCAGCGTTCGAACTCGTAGTGCCCGATCAATGCGGAGGTGGCGTGGTGGTACGCGATCAAACCTCGCCCACTGCGGACAGCCACCAGAAACGCGTTGATATTCGCCTCGGACCAGCGCGTTTCCGGAGTCCCCCGGGGGGTATCCTTGTAGTTCAAGAGCAAGACGTCGTAGCGACGGAGGTTCTGGACCGTCAAGTCCTTCGCAGGGGTGACGGTCACGTCCACCTGGATGAGGTCCTGAGGAAGGAACTTCTTGAAGAACTCCGTCGTAGCCCGCCAGTCGTGACCATGGTCGCCGGTGATGATCAACAGCCGAATGGGTCGGTCTTGTTCCCCCTGGGAAGCCTGCAGCGCGTACAGGCCGGCGACGCTAAGGACAAGCCCGAATAGCGCAAGACGTCGGTACATCGCAGTCTCCGTGCTGCTTGTGCGGGGTGCCAACGGTCCGGAAGGCGGAAACATCAGGGCTATTCTAGCTTAAGTGGTGTCACGGAGGTGTCCGGTAGCGGTATCCAGATACACCAGTCGCCCACAGGACGGGCACTGAACCCACTGACCTTCGCAGAGTTGTAC